>CAZZNG010000006.1:0-45091 GCA_964655505.1 uncultured Litorilinea sp.
GTCCAAACATGTTTTGGGTGGATTCTTGAAGCTAGAAACCCCGTTAGCCACTCTCGACAGCTTACTCCCAGCGAGTACGACAGACTTCGTACTAGTTCTGGATGGTTAGCCGAGAAAATGGGTAATAGCTTTCCTGATTAGACTTGGGAATCTTAGCTCTGTGATGCACTCGAGAGGCATTACTCTGTAGAATTAGAGTGTTCGTGAGCATTCTTCATTATTCCTATACCAGGTACGAAACATAATGCAACTACGAGGGCACTGCGAGACCCACTACAAAAGCATTAGTGGAGGCGTGGCGGCTCGTGGTATTCTCCTTGATCGGTGAGGGGCTGCGCGCTACGGCGCGCGGTCGAGGTGCCTGATCAATCAACCCAACAACACGCTATGAAGGAGAACCCATGCACAGTCTTGCGGAAGTCGCGCCTGCGTTTGTTGAAATGGCACACCGGATCGTGTGGTGTAGTGTGGCGACGGTAGACGCCCAGGGGCGGCCGCGCTCGCGCATCCTGCACCCGGTCTGGCAGTGGGACGGGTCGACGCTCACCGGCTGGATCGGCACCAGCCCCACGCGCGTCAAGCAGGCGCACCTGGCCGCCCATCCCTATGCCTCTTGCAACTATTGGGAGCCGTCGCAGGATACGTGCGTGGCCGAATGCCGCGCCGAGCTGCTCTCCGACGACGAGACGCGCACAATGGTGTGGGAACTCTTTAAGCGCGCGCCGGAGCCGGTGGGCTATGACCCCGCGATTGTCCCGATGTGGGGCAGCCCCACCTCTGACACCTTTGCCGTGATCAAGCTGGAACCGTGGCGGCTGCGCGTCTTTCCGGGTACGGTTCTGTATGGCAGCGGCGGCCAGGTGCTGACCTGGGCCGCATAACGCACTGGCCGCGCTAGACCCAGCCGCGCCGTTCGGCCAGCCAGCGACGGGCAACCACGGCTTGCGCGGCCTGGAAAGGGCGCAAGGTGGGCAGGCCGGGCGGCGGCGGCATCAGCGAGTGGCGGGTGAGAAAACCTGCGAGGGCGGCAATGGTCGCGTCGATGGCCGCGGGGTCAGCCTGGGCCGCGGCTGGATGGCGCGCCAGCACGGTTTCAGGCGGCGGCCCGCCCTGCATGGTGACGCTGGGCGCGAACAAGACACTGTCCACCCAGGCCGCGCCGATGGTGGCGTGGGGCCAGTCGACAAACCAGACGCGGTCAGGCGTGAGCAGCACATTGTCGGCGCGGATGTCGTTGTGCAGCAGCGTGTCGCCCGCCACCGCATCGGGCACGGCGGCTTCGATCTCGGCCAGTTGGTCCAGGTGACGCCGGGACCAGGGATCGAGTTGGTCGATCAAATCTGTCCCGGCCTCGGCCAAATAGCGCCAGCCGCAGATACTGCGCGCGAAGAGTTCGGGCGCGGACCGCGCCGGCTGCCCGGCAATGGGCGAAGGGGTGAGGCGCTGGCTCAACTCGGCGATGCCCTCAAGTACCCGGTCGAGGTCCTGGCGATCCCACGGCAGCGGCGGGTTGTGTCCCGCCACATCCTCAAAGACAAGCACCACCCAGCCGCGCTCATCCGTCTGCGTGCCATCCTCATGCCAGAGCAGGCGCGGCACAGGCAGGCCCGCGGGCAGCGCGGCGACAATGGCCGCTTCGCGACGGTGAAAGGCAGGCGCGTCAGGGTTGGGCACGGGCGCGACGGCCTTGACAAAGGCGCGCCGTCCATCCGCCAGACGCAGCCGCGCGGCCACGCCGGGTGAAAAGCCGCCCGGCTGCGAGACGCTGTCGACAACAGGGCTGCCCAGGGCTTGCTCGACGCGGGCGCGCACTGCTGCGGGCAAATCGCGCCAGGCGATGCGAACGCCCTGCGCGGGCGGGTGTGGCGATTGACCGGCTTTTGTCACGGCTTCCTCCTCTGGCTCGATCGCGATTGCTGGGTGTGGAATCGTTGCGCCATTTTAGCATAAGCGGTTGCACAGGCTCTAGGCAGCCATACATAACAGCGCGTAAGGAGTGGGCGTGCGTGTGAAGCGAGGGCGGCGGGCAATGTGGCTGGCACTGTTGGCGGGCATCTTTATGTTGGCCGGATGCAGCGCACCTGTGGCCGCGCCTGCAGCGGAGAATAAGACGACTGATATGGCAACAGATATGGCGGCAGATTCGCTGCAAGGGGAATTGGTGGTCTTTGCCGCCGCGTCGCTCATCGATGCCTTCACGGACATGGAGGCTGCTTTCAGCGCTGCCCACCCGCACACCCAAGTGATCTACAGCTTTGCCGGGTCACAGCAGTTGGCGCAGCAACTGGCCCAAGGCGCACAGGCTGATCTGTTCGCTGCGGCCAATGCGCGGCAAATGGCGAACGCGGTGGCAGCAGGGCGGGTTGCAGAGGACAGCGCGACGATTTTCGCACGCAATCAGTTGGTAGTGATCGTGCCCGTGGACAATCCGGCGGGCATCGAGGGCCTGGAGGACTTGGCGCGGCCGGGCATCAAACTGGTGCTGGCCGCGCAGGAAGTGCCGGTCGGCGCGTATGCGCTCGATTTTCTGGCGAAAGCGTCAGTAGAAGCGGCATTGGGCGTGGACTATGAAGGGGCTGTGCTGGCGAATGTCGTCTCGTATGAGCAGAACGTGCGCGCGGTCCTGAGCAAGGTGATGCTGGGCGAGGCCGACGCGGGCATTGTCTATTCGTCGGATGTGGGCCGGGACGCGGCCGAGGCTGTGCAGCGCATCGACATTCCGCCCGCGCTGAACACGATTGCGGCCTATCCCATCGCTCCGGTTGTCGACAGCGAGCAGCCTGCCTCGGCCGCGGCGTTTATTGACTTTGTTCTGAGTGAAGCGGGACAGTCCATCTTGGCGCAGCACGGCTTTTTGCCCCTGGATGCCGCGCCTTGAGGGGCGGTTAGTGCCGCTGCAACATGCCGACCGGGACAAGCGGCTGGTGCTGTATGCCGTTGATGCTGGTGGGCGCGATCGGGTCGCTTCCGTAGGGTGCGAGGCTGATCTCGACCAGGTACTCGCCGGGGCCGGCCCATTCCGGCCAGTTGACGATGTAGCGGTCGGCCATGATCGTGCCCGCAGGCCAGCGGTCGGTGCTCCAACGGCCATAGCCAGGCGAACGGCGTTTTTCCCAAACCAGCGTGCCGTCGGCCGCGATGATACGCAGTTGCGTGCGCCAGTCGTGGGCGGGCGCTTGCTCGGCGCGCCAGTATAAAAGCACCTCGTCGTCGATCGCCGCGCCAATGAGCGCGATTTCTTGATCCCAGACCAGCGGCTGGATGGCCGCGTCGGTGACCGCAGTGGGATCGGGTGGAGCGGGCGGCGCGAACGCGGGCTGGATCACGCCGGTTAGCCCGTAAACGGCCAGAACCGCCAGGGCTGCGATGGCGCTGCTGGCGAGCCAAACACCAGCACGACCCCAGGGCCATGCGCTCCAGCCCAGGGCCAGGAGCAGCAGCAGCGGCCCCAGCGCGGGAAAGAGCAGCCGTCCTTGATCCGTGCCCAGCGCGACGAGCGAATAGCGCCAGAGGCCCACAGCCACGGCAATAACCGCCGCGACCAACAGCAGCAGAACAATGCGGTAGCGGGATTCGTATAGCCATACACGGATCAACCCAGCCAGCCCCAACAAGGCCGCCACGCCAATGAAGCCGTAGATCCAAGTTGGGTAGGGCAAGTGCCCCGCGCCGCCGAATTTGCCCCAGAACGAGACAAACCAGCCGCGCAGCAGCCAGAGCGTATCCGCCCAAGTCCACGGGCCGGTGCGTAGGTCGATGGTCTGGCGCACCAGGGCCATGCCGGTGGGATCGCCATAGAGACGCCAGTTGCGCACCAGCCAGGGCGCGGCAATGACCAGCGCGGGCAGAAAGAGGATGATGCCGCCCAGGAGCCAGCGCGGCCACGTTGCCAGCCAGCGTCCAGCCCACACGTCGACGCGGCGGCGTTGTTCCGCATCGGCTGGACGCGCCGCGCCAAGCATCAGCGCCAACCCCACAACCGGCCACAGGGTCGCGGTGGACACTTTGGCGAGCAGCCCAAAGCCCAGGGCCACTGGTGTCCACCAACCTGCCTGCCAGCGTCCATCCCCGCGGAAGATGGCAAGCGCGCCCCATAACCCCAACGTAGCGAAGAGCGCGGCCGCGCTGTCGTTGTTGACCGCGCCGCCGATGAAGGCGAATTCGGGCAGCGCCGCGGCCAACCCGGTTGCCAACAGGGCCACATTGGGACGGTCGGGAATGGCCGCGCGACTCAGACCATAGACCGCGGCGACGGTGGCTGTGCTCAAGAGGACGGACCAGAAGCGCGCCAGATGCATGGCGGCCGCGCCTGCCTGCCACGGCCACGCTTCGAGACGGGTGTGCAGGAAGAAGTTGGGCGACTCGGTTGGGCCGGGTGTGATGGCGATGTCAGGATTGGCGCGCAGGAAATCAAAGCTCGGTTCGGCCAACTCCGCCACCAGCGCAGCCACGGCGTGATAGAAGGGGGGGTGCTTGCTCTGGGTGACCTGGGGGCCTTCGGGCAAGGCGCGCTCACGGGCAAGATAGACCACATAGGCCCAATGATCGGCCTCGTCCGGCGCTTCGCCAAGCGGGTTCCATAGGCTGTAGGCTCCTGCTAAGAGCAGGTGCAGGGTGATGAGCAGGGCGGCGAGCCAACCAGTCCGGGTCATCTCATTCTTCCACGCGCAGGGTTGTCAGGGGCAGCCGCGCTTCGTTCTTCCCTTCGGCCAGCAGCGGCGCTTCGGGCGCGCCTGCGCGGTAGATGCCGCCAAGCACGCGATAGTCGCCCGGCGGCAAGTCGGGCGGCAGGGGCACATGAACGCTTTGGCGCAGCAGTTGCGGCGGCTGCCAACGGGAGGGCGGGTGATAGGGGCCGCCAACCGGCTCATCCCATTGGGCCACGACTGTATTGGCGGGATCATCTGCGCGGACGATATGGACAAAAACCACGCTGTCCGCCAACTCTGTCTGCGCGGCGCGCAGGAGCCAGTAGAGTCGAATGGTGGCGAGCGCGCCGGGCGCGGCAGGCACAGCCTCGGCCGCGGCCAGCTCCATGCTGCCATAGTCTGCGGCCACAGTCGTGGGCACAGTCGTGGGCACAATGGCGCGCTCGGCAAGGCCGGCGATGCCCACCACTGCCGTAAGCCCCACAAGTCCCCAGAGCGACAGCGCCCAGATACGCTGGGTCTGCCACAAGAGCAGCGCCAGCCACAGCCAGCCCAATGTGCTGAGGCCGCGGCCGATCCAGACCGCGGGGGTGGGCGCCCAAGTGATCGCCAACCGGTGGATGCGGCCCGGCAGGTCCGCACTGAGCAGCCCTAGCTCGCCGCGGGGCATGGCCGGGTGAGGGATGCCGTCAACCGTTACCTGCCAGCCGGGGAAGTAGAACTGATCGAAGGTCAGGGTGAGCGATTCAGTGGCTGCGATGCGAAAGGTGCTCTCTAAATACCCTTGCTGGAGTGCGGTCACATGCAGCGGCGCGTCCGGGTCGGAGACGGCAGGAATGGGGGCTGCGGCATCGGTCGCGGCCTGGCCGATGGCCCAACGCGGCGTTTGCACCCAGCGCGGCAAGAATTCGCCTGCCCAGGTCGCGCCGATTTGGCCGTTGGCGGCATCGAACGCCCACATCTCCGGGCGGGTGACGGTGGGGTCTGCACGCTCCAAACTGCGCGGCAGTGCGATCCACGCGCTGCTGACGCCGATGAGCAGGGTAAGCGCTATCTGCACCCAACTGCGCTGGGCGCGGCCCGCGGCGTCGACTGCCAGCCCGCCCACCAGGGCAAAGGGCAGCGCGGCCGCGGTTTGCCAGCGCCAGGGAAATTGGAGTTTGCCCAGCACCGGATCGGCCAGATGCCACACGTCTACGCTCCAGCCCGTCGTCAGCCACAGGGTCATGATGAGGCCTGCAAACGGTAGCGCCAGGCGCTGCTTGGTTCGGCGTGTGCCCATGACGAGCAGGAGCAGCCCCGCGATGACGAGGGTCAGCCAGGAGGCAGGTAGGGGAACCGTGGGATGGGCCGCGCCGGGATAGGCATAAAGGAACCGCCACTGGATCAGGTCGCGCCAGCCTGCGAAGTGGTTGAGGTATCCCTGGCTGGATGGCGTCGCGCCGATGCCGACCCAGGGGGCATCCAGCAGCGCGGGCAGTGTGTAAAAGGCGCTAAGCAGCGCGCCGAGGCCCGCGGCCAGCGCGCTGCGGGCAGCCACCATCCCCAGGCGAGACCAATAGGGGATCTTCTCCGTCATTTGGATGCCGTTGACCTGTATCACGGTGAAACGCGGTGGGAGAAGCAGCGGGATGAGCGGCACCGCGGCCACCGCAAGGATCGCGAGCATGAGCAGGGTCAGGTTATGGGTCAGGGCAAGACCGGCCCAAGCCAAACCAGCCAGACAGAGCCGGGTGTGGTCGAGGTTGGGGGCTAGGATCAGGCGCAGCAGCAGGCCCAAAAGCAGGGGCAGCCAGAAAAAAGCCGCAAATTCGGGCAGCGCGCCGCGTATAAAGAGATCATAGAGCCGGTAGGGAAAGACCAAATAGAGCAGGGCAACCGTGAGCGCGCCGCCGTGGGTTAGCCAGGGCCGCACAGCCCAATAGGCCGCCCAACTCGACGCGGCATAGAGGAGCGCAAGGCTGAGCCGCGTCGCGGTCACCACGTCAAGCCCGGCTGTATGCAGCAGCGCGGGCGCGACATAGGAGAGCGGCGCGTAATAGTGCAAGATGGGGTGGCCGTAGCCGAAGGCGAAATCGGGGAACCAACGAGGATAGAGGGTTCCCATGGACCATGCTTCAGCCAGGGCGCGCACGCGCTGGAGGTGAAAGGTCCCATCGGGTGTCACCGGCCAAGGCCGGGTGCTGGCGAAGAGCGCCCAGCCCGCGCCCACACTGATCAGCAGCATGAGGGCAGGGCTGAACGCGATGTTCCATCGGGGCCTCGGCTTGATGACGCGCAACAGCTTCATTGGCGCGGGCGCTAATTATCTGACTCTGCACCTGCCTCGGTGGCCGAGACAGCCTCCTCTTCGCCTTCTTTGATGCTGCGCAGGTGGGGAAAGAGAATGACCTCGCGAATGGTGTCCCGGTTGGTGAAGAGCATGGTCAGCCGGTCGATGCCCAGGCCAAAGCCCCCTGTGGGCGGCATGCCATAGCTTAGGGCTTCGATGTAATCTTCGTCGATCGGGTGTGCTTCTTCATCGCCGTGGCGCGCGCGGTAGTTCTCATCCACGAAGCGCTGCAACTGATCGATAGGGTCATTCAATTCGCTGAACGCGTTGCAAAGTTCCATGCCGGCTATGAAGCCCTCAAAGCGCTCAACCTGGCGCGGATCGTCGGGCGATGCCTTGGCGAGCGGGCTGACGTCGAGCGGATAGTCAATCAAGAAGGTGGGCTGGATCAAGGTCGGCTCGACGTGGCGCGAAAGCAGGCTGTCGACCAGCTTGCCCCAGTTGCTATTCGGGTCCGGGTCATGGCCGATCTCGCGCATGGCCTCGGCCAGCGATTCGGCATCTGGAAACGCTTCATAGTCGATGCCGGTCGCGTCGAGGATGGCCTGGCGTAGCGAAATGCGCGGCCAGGGCGGCGCGAGGTCAATTTCGTGCCCCTGAAAGGTGATCGTGGTTCCGCCTGTTACCACGCGCGCGGCATAGGCGATCATCTCTTCGGCGCGGTGCATGACATCGTGATAGTCGGTGTAGGCTTCGTAAAATTCCAACTGTGTAAATTCGGGGTTGTGCTTGAAGCTCACCCCTTCGTTGCGAAAGTCGCGCCCGATTTCATAGACGCGGTCGATGCCGCCGACGATCAGTCGCTTGAGATACAGTTCGAAGCTGATACGCAAATAGAGGTCTTGGTGAAGCTGGTTGTGATGGGTAACAAACGGGCGCGCGGCCGCGCCGCCGTAGATCGGCTGCAAAATGGGCGTTTCGACTTCGAGGAAGCCTTCATTGTCCAGGTATTCGCGCAGGGCGCGGATGAGGGCCGCGCGCGTTTGAAAGATCTCGCGCACTTCCTCATTGGCGAGCAGGTCTACATAGCGGCGGCGATAGCGGGTCTCGCGATCGCGCACGCCGTGCCATTTGTCGGGCATCGGTTTGAGCGACTTGCTCAAAAACTGGACATCGGTGGCTTCAACGCTCAACTCACCCGTTTTGGTGACGACCAGCTTGCCGGTCGCGCCGATGAAGTCGCCCAGATCGATCATCTTCTTCCAGATGTTGTTGTACCAACCTTCTGGCAGGCTATCACGGCGCAGGAGGATCTGGATCTTGCCGGTTCCATCCTGCAAATCGGCAAAGCTGACCTTACCCATGACGCGCATGGCGCGGATGCGCCCGGTCACGGTGACGACGAGGCTGGCCCCTGTGTCGTTGTCTGTGGCATCGCCGCCCGCGCGCGCATAGAGGTCGCGCGCCTCAGCGATGGTGTGGGTGCGCTTGACGCGTGCGGGATACGGTTCGATGCCCGCGGCGATCAGTTCGCGCAGATTCTCAAGGCGTGCGGCCTCTTGGTCGGACAGCCTGCTCGGGTCAAAGAGAGGGTGAGTTGGTTCTGTCACGCATTATTCCTTCCGAAGCATTACCCCAGGGTGTGGACAAGCCTATGCGCCAGCCCAACTCTGGAGTATCAACTGTGGGTTATACGGTGGCTGGGCTGCTGGGGTCGCGCTATTTTACTTTGAGGATCTCGAGGAGAATCTCGCCGCCGGGTGTCTCGACCGACACCTTGTCGCCAACCTTTTTACCCAAGATCGCGCTGCCGATGGGGCTGCTGTTGCTGATGCGCCCATTGGCCGGGTCGGCTTCGAGCGAACCGACGATCGTGTAAGTCTCTTCAAAATCGCTGCCATCTTCACGGACAATCACCGTGCGCCCCAGCGAAACCACATTGGCGGGCTGCTCATCCTCTTGGATCACCTCTGCGTTTTTGAGGATGTTCTCCAGTTCGCGGATGCGACCTTCCAAGAAGCCTTGTGCGGTCTTGGCTTCATCATAGCCCGCGTTCTCGCTGATGTCCCCTTCGGCTTTGGCTTCGGCGATCATTTGGGCGACTTCTTTCCGACGCGTGCCGGTCAGATATTCGTACTCCTCCTGGAGTTTCTTCAGACCGTCCGCTGTCAGATATACTGGTTGATTGTTCGCCATTACCATGATGCTCATCTCCATGAAAAACACCGCCAACCAACTTGGCGGCGCTCCCAAAATTGTGTTGCTCGGGTAAAGCAATGGCCGACCCTCCGTGTCGCAGATACCAACACACCTCACGCCGGTATCGCCGCTAACACAAGGTCGGCTGGCTTTCCGATCAATTATAGCTCATATGTCCTCGGGTGCAAAATCCAGTTTTTGCTGTCCTTGTGCAAGGTTTTGCTTGGGGCTATGATGCACAACGCAAGCGCGCAGATAAGCAGCCAATCGATAACAACAGATAAATTGTCAGCAAATAGACAAGCCAGTAAATAGACAGCAGTAAATAAAGGACATGCGTATGGATGCGTCGCCCGCGGCGTCGTTTGATCGCTTTGCCCGTTTTTATGATGAAGATTACCGCGACTATGCCGACGACATTGACGCCATCGTTCACCTGGCCCAAGAGATGGACGGGCCGGTGTTGGAACTTGGCTGCGGCACAGGGCGGCTGCTCGTCCCCCTGACCCAATTGGATCTGCCGATTACGGGCGTCGATATTAGCCCCGCGCTCTTGGCTGTGGCGCGTGAGAAGCTGGCGCGTACGCGCAACGGTCAACGGGTGACACTGGTCGAGGCCGATCTGCGTAGGCTGGCGCTGGATCAACGTGACTTTGCCTTTGCTTTTTGCACCAGCAACACGCTGATGCACCTGGCCGATCCGCACGATCAACTGGCCGCGCTGCAAGCCGCAGCCGATCATCTGCGCCCCGGCGGGCTGCTGCTGGTCGATCTCTTTCACCCCGACATTGCCCGGCTGATCGATGTGGACGGGGTGCAGGAACTAGCCGACCGCTGGCCGCGGGCAGACGGGACTGAGGTGATCACGGGGAGCGTGCGCACGCTCGACCTGGCCGCGCAGCGACAGGATACGCTCTTTATCTATGAGGAAACCGCGCCCGATGGCAGCGTGCGCCGCACCCACTGTCCCTTTGCCCTGCGCTATCTCTGGCGCAATGAGTTGGTGCTCATGTTGGAGCGCTGCGGGCTAACGGTGGAGGCTGTGTGGGGCGATTTTGAGGGCACGCCCTATGCAGACGGGGCCGAACACTTGATTGCGCTGGCAACCAAGCCGGGCGCGGCCTGATGGCGGAATCGATAGTGGAGGGGACAGCACTAATTGGGCTTCGATGCCGTCATGAGAGGATTGCTTCCAACAGTTCAGCGGATTTACTTGGAGTGGATTGAGGTATTGTACACTGTACACGTGAGTGAGCAAGCATCTTAGGATATCAATCGTGCTTGTCGTGCTTGAACTGTGCAGTGGCGTACACTACCTGAAGGTGTAGTCGATATCGGCTTGCATGGCACCAAAACCACCACTCAGTATCACCAGGATGAGGGGCCTTTCGACTCCCAGGAAATTGTCAAGGATAGGAATGATGAAATTACTGCTCACTTCCGGTGGTATCACGAACTCAAGCATCCAGAACGCGCTGATCGACCTGCTGGGCAAACCGATTGCTGAGTGCAGTGCCCTGCTCATTCCCACCGCGATATACGCGCACCCCATGGCCGGTCCTGTCGTGGCATGGCGGGCGATCAGCGGACAATACATGGGGTCCTTGTCCGGACTGGGTTGGAAGTCCTTGGGGGTGTTGGAACTCACTGCACTGCCCAGCATCAAAGAAGAGCTTTGGCTCCCCATGCTCCAGAAGATTGACGCTCTACTGGTGGAAGGTGGCGATGCCCTGTATCTGTGCTACTGGATGCAGCAGTCCGGAGTGGCCGATCTCTTGCCGTCGCTGCGCGCGGTCTACGTGGGGCTGAGCGCCGGGAGCATGGTGATGGCCCCCAACATCGGGGAGTACTTCGTCCAGTGGGAGCCGCCCACCGGTAGTGATGAAACGCTGGGCTTAGTTGATTTTGCGATGTTTCCGCACCTGGATAACGAGGAGATGCTGCCGCACAATTCCATGGCCGACGCCGAAAGATGGGCCGCTGGTCTAGCAGTGCCGGGGTACGCGCTCGACGATCAGACCGCCCTCAAAGTAAGCGACGGTGCGGTTGAAGTTGTCTCCGAAGGCCACTGGAAACTGTTTACGCCCTAATGGAGGTGTGGGCACTAATTCGTTCTTGCGCGCCAGACAAGCGAGGGGCAACCGGATCATAGCCACTTGGATCAGTGAAACACTGATTTGAACTTGCCGCTCGTCATCCTTACAGGCAACTGCAAGGATATGCCGGCTATATTATCTTCGCAAAACATTCTCCATTGCTTTGCCTCCTTACTTAACTTATCTTTGTCGTTTCGTGGTCTTGATGACGGAGGCAACCATAAACGTGTCAACTGCCAATCAACTGGAATCCATAAAGGCCTTGCAGTCGGCAATCCGTAAATCCGAAAAGGCCCTGGCTCAGATGACTGCGAAAGGCGCAGAGACGACCTTGTTAAAGAAGCGGCTCAAGGCGCTTTACATTGGTCTAGCCGTGCTAGAAAACGTTTGGAATCAAAGACCCCACTCTTACAGCAAGGAAGATTTAGCAGAAGCGCGCGATGTGCTTAGGGGGCTGTTCCCATCCATTGAGACGATTTACGCCAAGTCCAAGGCAGGGAGTCCTCAAAGGACGCTGATAGAAAGAAGAATGAAAGCATTGGAGCTGGCTGTTCAAGCGATTGACGATCTTTCTAGTGAAGCGCGCTAGGCTTCCGGGAAGTTCCATGCATGTTGAGAAATTAAGCGGGTGATCTTCCGGGACGCTGCCAGCGTCCCGGAAGTTGGCTATCTCACGGCGCTATTCTAAGAAGCGGTTGATCACATTGGCGGTAATGCGCGAGACGTGGGGATCGACCAGCACACAGGCAGGCCAGGTGATGGAGCCGACCGAAAAGACGCCGCCGCCGCTGTCGGTCTCATAGACGGTCATGTGCGCGCCGCCGTCGTCCGGGTTCAGCCCCTGGGCGAGCAGGATCGTATTGGGCGGCGATGAAGGACTCATCTTGTCGGTTTCATGGCCCGAAGCGCCGCCAGGGATGCGCTCATGCAGGCTGTGGTGGCCGAAGCTGTCGCCGTTGCGCAGCCCTGTGCCGCGGAATACCCAGTGATCGGCTTGTTTGACCTCATAGGGCGCAGCGGTCATGATGCCCGTCTCGCTAAAGACCACGCCAAGCAGGTTGGCTTCCGATTCGTGGGTGCGGTGAAAGCGGCTCTCATAGATCTTGGTGGGATCGTCCGGGTCTTGCGCCCAGATGCCGTCGGGGCCTGAGATGATGTGCGTCTTGAAGCGCATGGTCTTGTCGTCGAGCACTTCCACTTCGCAGTTCAGTCCATTGCCCCCCAAGTACATAAAGCGCCCGCCGCGGTCATTGACCCATGCCTTGATCTGGTCGTACATGTGCGCCGACCAATATTCGGGGTGGCACTGGCTGATGACGACCTTGTAGCTGTCCAGCGGGAGTTCGTCGTTGTGCAGTTGGTGCTCGCTGTAATAGTCATAGGCGTACCCCTCGCGTTCGAGCCAGGCCAGCAGACGCCACTCTGCCGGGGCCAGGTGACAGGGCTGCCGCCCGGCAATGGGATCGGTCACCTCGGTCTGCTTGGGAACATGGTTGAACGGTTCCGGACGATCCCACGACACAGGCAGATAGTCCTCGTCGCGCGCGCCCCATTCGGTGTAGCTGCCCGCGACTTTGTAGCGCCGCAGATCCTGCCGCCCGTTCACGGTGGGCGTGGGTTGCAGCGAAGTGGCGTTGATGTAGTTGCCGCGACCGCCAAAGTTGTTGTAGGCGTTCCAGGTCATGCTGGAGGCGAGCACCGCAATGGGCGCGCGCGGCTGGGCGGGTGCAACCACCCAGGGGAATGAGAAAAAGTCGCCCGATTCGGTTTCGGCGTGGAGGTAGTAGAGGCCCGACTTCTCCGGCCCGGCCACAAGCTGCGTGTGATTGGGGCTGCCGTAGCCGACCTTGTTCCACTGCACGCCGGTCTGCACATAGTCGCCATCGGGCGTGATCTGCATGGTGGAGCGCGGGCCATGCTCGTCGAACCAGCCGAGCAGCCGCACAAATTCCTTCTCCAGCCCATAGCGCCACAGGCTGAGTTTGTACGCTTCGACCGAGTGGACGCGAAACTCGCTGCGCTCGCCGCTCTTCACCCACTTGGGCCACATGTAGCCGTAGAGCGAATCGGAGAGCAGGCGAAACTGATAAGGCTCATGCTGCGCTTGCAGCGTCAGGCTGACGGACTTGGGGCCAAAGCCTGCTTTATAAAGCGTGACCTCGTAGTCGCCCGGCGTCAGGTCCGCGTAGACCGCGCCGCGCGGCGTGGTACGCACCACGGTCACGCTTTGGCCGTCTTGCACAAATTCGACCAGGGCATCGGCAACAGCTACATACTTCTCGTCGCTCACATAGCCGATCAACATCTGCGTGTCTCCTCTATGATGATGGGTGGACGGTGATGATGGGTGGACGGTCAGGCTTAAGGGTGCAGCATACCAGGGTGCAGCGAGCCTGCGGAGAAAGACCGCGCGTCGGGTCACAGGTGGCTGCTGCCGGCGCGCGGTCGAAGATGCAACGGGTTGTCTAGGGCTTGCGGCTACGCGTCGGGATTTTCCTTGCGCCAGGCGACGTATTCTTCCCAGCCTTCATCGCTGAGCGGGTAATACTTGTGGATCGAGCCGCCTTCGAGCAGCTTGATCTTGCTAAAGACCTCCCACTCTTCATGCTCCAGCGTGTGCTGTGCGACGATCTCGGCCATCTTGGCCGGGACCATGACCGCGCCGTCGTCGTCGGCGATGATGATGTCGCCGGGCATGACCAACACACGGCTGCACGCGATGGGCACATTGTAGGCCCAGGGGAAGAGTGTCGATTGGGAGGCATAGTTGGGGGTGACGCCCTTGGTCCACATGGGCACGCCAAGCTCTTGGATCTTGGGCCAGTCACGCACGCAGCCATCGACAACAACGCCAATGCCGCCGCGCCCCTTAAAGTAGGTGGTGAGCATGTCGCCCATGCAGCCGGTGTAGGGGTCGCCCCACGCCTGCACCACAAGGATGTCGCCGGGAGTGATCTCGTCAAAGACACTCCACAGCGCGCTGCGCTTTTCAGTCTGCTCTTGGCCCGCGCCCGACGCAATGTCTTCGCGCTGGGGCATGAATTGCAGCGTGACAGCGGGGCCGACCACCTTGGCCCCTGGCACGCGCGGGATCGGCCCGTGGATGTAGGTCTGGCGCAGGCCCATGCGGTGCAGGGTGGCGCTGGCTGTGGCGCTGCTGACATGGTAGAGCTTTTCGATCAATGCCGGGTCCGGGCGTTTGAAACTCGGCCCGCTGATGGGCAGTTCGATGCCATCGGGCCGGGGCAGTTCGATATTATAGGTCTCGCGGGGTCGCGCCATGGGTGTTTCCTGTTCTAGTTGCGTGCTGATGATGGGTTGGTTGTTGAGTCGGCTCTGTTATGGACTGTGCTTCTGCTGACTATGCCTCTAGTGATTATGCTTCAGTGGTGAAGCCGCGCGGGTAGGGGCGCTGCCAGCCTTCCGTGCCGAATCCGGGGTCACTGGAGAGATCGACCGTGTAGACGCGGCGCTCGTGGTTGGCCTGCACAGTGGATTGCATGATCGCTTGGGTCAACGCCTCATCCAAGCGGCGCAGTTCGCACGCTGCAGCCGGATCGTCGATGCGGTTGGTCAACTCGTCGGGGTCGGTCTGCCGGTCGAAAAGGTGCTGCTCGCCGGTGCTGTATTTTGCCAGCTTCCAGCGCCCGTCATAGGCCATCCAACCCCCGGCCAGCACGCCAAAGGTGATCGGGCGCGGCTCGGTTTCGAGCCCGATCTGGGGCAAGGGGCGCGCATCGAGCGGCTGGGGCGCTTCCACCCCGGCCAGGGCCAACAGCGTGGCGGTTACGTCGGTCAACTCGACCAGACCGTCATAGACGCTGGCGGATTGGCCGGGGCGACGGACGATCATGGGCACATGGATCGAGCTTTCGTAGTAGGTTCCCTTGCCGATCAGGTTGTGGTCGCCCAGGTAGTCGCCGTGATCCGAGGAAAAGATGATGACGGTGTTGTCGAGCAGGTTGCGCGCGTCGAGCGTGGCGATGATCTGGCCGATCTCATCGTCGATCTGCGCCACGGACGCGGCGTAATGGGTGCGAATCTTCTGCTTGTGCGCGTCGGTAAACTCGGTGTAATCGACGCCGTTCCAGGGGCGTTTGTTGCCCGCAATGTTCTGCTGGCGCAGTTTGGGCGCGTCGCCGGGCGTTTCAGGGATAGCCGGGGGAATCTTGGTCGGGTCGACGCGATCCAGAAATTCTTCGTTGGGGTCATAGGGGCAGTGGGGGCCAGGAAAGCCAACCATGAGCGCAAAAGGCTGGTCCTCATCGTATTCCTGGAGGAAGCGGCATGTCTCGCTGCCGACAAAGTGATCGACCGACAACTCCCACGGCAGTTTGTTGATGATTGCGCCGCGGTTTTCGTAATAGCCTTCGTGCTCGTTGCCGTGGTATTTGCGGTGGCCGTTGGCCGCGAGCAGGTGATAGTAGTCGTCGCGCACATGCAGCCAACGCTTGTCTTCGGCGACGATGCGCCGTTGAAAACCGTGGCGCAAGTCCCACGGGTAGAAGTGCATCTTGCCGATGGCCGCGGTGAAGTAGCCCGCTTCGCGCAGCAGTTCCGGCCAAGTCCGAATGCCGCAGGCTTGGTAGTCGGGGCGCAGCCACAGCCCGTTGTCGAGTACGCCGGTGCGGATGGCGTTCATGCCTGTCAGCAGGGAAGCGCGCGCGGGCACGCAAACCGGCTGGGTCGAATAGGCGCGGTTGTAGCGCACGCCATCCGCGGCCAGTGCGTCGATATGGGGCGTCTGCACAAAGCCCGCGCCGTAGCAGCTTAGAAAGTCGGCGCGCAACTGGTCGGGCATGATGAACAGTAAATTGGGCCGGTCGCTCATAGATTTTTCCCTCTTCTTGTCAAACACTTGCTCTGGTCAAACGTCTGCTCTTGTCACACGGGCGGGGGATTGGCGCAGTCAGCCTTGCTGGAAATGCCAAAACCTCCCGCAAGACGGTGTGCGCTTAACGGTCGACGGTGATGGCGTAGTGGCCTGGGATGTAGGGGAAATCGGTGGCCGCGGTGGGCGACAGGGTGACGCCCAGGCCGGGGCGGTCGGGCAGGTGCAGATAGCCGTCGTCAAGGCTCGGCGGGTCGGCCAAAATGCCCCATTGCAGCGGCCCCTGGATCATGCACAGTTCCAGCACTTTGGGATTGGGCAGCGCGGCGACAAAATGGCCGTTCGCCATTGCCATCAGCCCATTGTGCCAACTGTGGGGGCAGCAGTCGATGCCGTAACGGTGCGCGGTTTCGGCGATACGCATACATTCGCTGATGCCGCAGATGCCCGCGTCGGGCTGGACAATGGCATAGGCGCGCTTTTCCAAATAGGGGCGGAACTGTTCGATCGTGGTGTACTGTTCGCCGCCGGTGATGGGCAGGTCGACCGCGGCGTTGAGCCGGGCATAGCCATCGACATCGGCCTGGGGGATTGGCTCCTCGAACCAGGCAAAGCCCAGGCGATCCAACTCTTTGGCAATCTCTAGGGCCTGCTCCTCGGTGAGCCGCTGGTTGCCGTCGAGCATCAACTCCATGCGCCCGTCCACCGTCTGGGCCAGTTCGCGCACCAGGCCGAGGAAGCGGTCCACCGTTACCCCGTCCCAACTCCATTCTGTGCCGATGCGAAACTTCATGGCAGTGAAGCCCTGTTCGATGTAGCTGACCGCTTCATCGATCAACTGTTCGGGGCGAGCGCGCCAGTCGTACATGCAGCCCGATGACGCGTAGAGGCGCACTTTGTCCAGCGGCTTATCCGTGAGCAACTGCGCCACGCGCTTGCCTTCGATCTGGCCGCGCAGGTCCCACAGCGCGCAATCAATGCCGGCCACTGCGTTGTCATGGGACCACGAGCGCCCGTTGGTGTGGGGCGTGGCGCGCAGGTCGCGCGGGTCTGTGCCGATCAGCGAGGGCGCGAGAAAGTCAACCCACTCCGCGATCAGATGGGGCGTGCCATAGGCGCAGGCTTCGCCGATGCCGACAAGCCCCTCGTCGGTGTGGATCTGCACCACGGCACAGTCGGCTTTCACCGTGCGATAGCGGCTGGTGAACCACTGTCGTTCCGGTTCGTGCATGCGCGAAAGGCAGAGGGTTTCGATCTTGGTAATCTTCATAGGGCGCATCCTCAGTTTGCATTGGGGATTGTGGCTAAGGTAGATTTGATAGATGGCGCAAGCGGCTTTGAAGCCTTGCGCCAAATTCTTGCCAAGTTATGATGCTGCCGTGCTAACTTGTTGTACTGAGCGGATTGGATTGGGTCATGTGGCTGTGTAGATTTGCCGCTTAATGTACCATTGGTTCGGCGCGAGCGCATACTAAATCACCCGCTGGATCGCCCACTGCATTCCCTACAGCACCACGGGATGTGCCGTCTGCGGATCCGTCTGGATTGGATGAGAGACTTTCATGCAGAGCAGTTTGTCTTCGACCGCAGCAATCGCATCCGGGGCGGCCGCGGCCAACCTACCGGCGCAAATTGCGGCGCGCGCCCAAGCAGGCCGCGTCTCCTCGTTCTGGGTGTGGGCCATGCTGCCCGCGCGCACGATCCTGTTCCTGGCTGTGGGGTTGCTGATGGCGGGCGCATTTGCGCTGGGGGCCATGCGTCCCCGTGGGCCGCGGCGGTACGCTGGTGGCCCTATCAGGTGATCGCCGCCAACCTGCTCACCTTTGGTTTGCTGCGCTGGCTGGCGCGGCGCGAAGGCATCACCTTTATGGACCTGATCGGTTTTGAATGGGCCAAACTTGGGCGCGATCTATTGTTGTCGCTTGGGCTGCTGCTGCTCGCCCTGGTGGTGGGCATGGCAGGCTTGTTCGGCCTGTCGCTGCTGATCTTTGGCACGCCGCCGCCGGATACCATGTTCCAGCCCCTGCCGCTGTGGGCGGCTTGGCTTGCCCTGCTGCTCTTCCCATTGACCAATAGCCTGGTCGAACTCACGGCTTATATGGGCTATGCGCTGCCGCGGCTGGGGGTGATACTCAGGCGACAGTGGCCTGCCGTTGCGCTGGCCGCGCTTTGGCTCTCCTTGCAGCATGTCGCCTTCCCCCTGATCTTTGCGCCAGACTGGATGCTTTGGCGTGCCTTTGCATTCCTGCCGTTGGGTTTGGTGGTGGGGATCGTCTACGTGTACCTGCGCCGTCTGCCGCCGCTCTTGATCGTCCATTTTGTCATGGACTTGCAGATCGCCCTCTCAGTCCTGATGGCGTCATTGGCCTAGCGCGCCGTAACTTCAACCATAACCCCAACAACTACAGGCCCAATAACTATAGGCTCAATCTTCCTGGTCGAGCATGGTGATCACGGCTTTCATATAGCCGAGCGCATGGGCCATGCCCGCGTGCCAGGGGCCGGGGCAGCTCATCTGCGGCGTATGGTCGGGGATGAGCACGCCGTCGTAGTTGTTGCGGCGCAAGATACGCAGCACACGGATCATGTCGATGTCGCCCTCGTCTACAAAGACCTCGTAGTAATGGGGCACTTTGCCGCGCACGTTGCGGAAGTGAACATACCCCAGCGCATCCTGCTTGCTGTAGTGATCCACCACCTCATAAATGTCGCCTTCGGTCATCTCGGCCAGCGTGCCCAGGCAAAACTCCAGCGCGTTGGCGCGGCTCGGCACGATGTCGAGCAGCCGTTGATAGAGATGAGGCTGATAGACCAGGCGCGGCGTACCCCGCAGCGTGGGCATGGGCGGATCGTCGGGATGCGCGGCCAGGCGCACGCCTGCTTCCTCTGCCACCGGCACGACCGCTTCAAGGAAATCGGTTAGGCGTTCCCAAAGCTGATCGCTGCTGATGGGGGCAATGGTGCCGGGCGCGGCGTCGCGGTCATAGACCATATTCCAGACCATGCCGTTGGGGATGGGCGTCTCCTCCGGGCCATCGGGGCCGAGAAAGCCGACCGAATCGGCCTCGCCGCGCGCCCAGTTGCCGTGCACGCGGCCCCAGACTCCAGCAATGCTGAAGTTGTAGCCCATGACCGGGATGCCCGCTTTGCCCATGTTGCGGATGATCTGCTTAATGCCCTCTAGCTGTTCTTGCTTGCGCGGGCCGTCGAGCAGCACGTCATACCAGAAGGCGGGGTCGAAGTTCTCCAGCGCGGCCAGTTCCAGCCCTTCGGCGTTGACCGCGGCGCGCAAGTCGCGCAGTTCTTCATAGCTCCAATATTGACCGTGCCGGTCGGTATAGCCCCAGCTTTCATCGCCGCTGGCTGTGCCGAGGCTGTCGTCAGTGCGAAAATAATCGGTGAGGTGCGCCACGATGTGCGTCGCACCGGCTTGCTTGGCAAAGCGGAAGTTGTCCGGCGTCAGCATGTGACGATAGAGACCCAAGCCTAGTTTCATCGGCGCTATTCCATTTCTAGTCGTGGGATTGGATTGGCTCTGATGATCAAATCAGTGGGGTGATCTTCCCGGAAGCTCGCAGCTTCCGGGAAGGGTAAACTCTGGGTAAGACAAGGGGGATTAGGGCTGCTGGTGATCGGGCCGGTCTAGGTCATGATCTGGTGCATTGGGATCATATGCGTTCGGGTCGCGGTGGGGGTAGATTGCCTGATCTTCCATCACCGCGTTGACCCAATCCAATGAACTGACCGCGTCGATGCCCGCGGCGTTGGTCTCGATCAGGATATAGCCCAAGGCGTTGCCTGTCGTGGACAAACGCTGGCCGCCTGTGCGCGCCAACACTTCGTCGATCTCTTGAAATGAAGCTTCGGTGTGTTGGCGTGCCTCGCGCAGGATGGCCTGTCGTTCTTCCCCGCGCAGACGCCGGGTTGCCGCGCTGTTCCTGAAATAAGGCGCGGGCATGACCACCGCGCGCACGGTTTCGTCCGGGGCAAGCTTTGCCAGGCGACGGGCGAACTCATCGCTGATCTTGCACGTTTGATCGCCGTGCTTGGGCTGTTCTTCTGTGGATGAATGCCGGTTGTGACGTGCATTCCAGGTCATGACACTGGTCTCCTGCCGCGGCCTAGGATGTAAACGCTGCCAGCGCTTCATCGGGCCGCACAATGCCATAGCCCCACCGATTATCGGGCCGTCGTTCGTCCCCGCGTGGGTGGCTTGCCGTCTCCTTGATCACCCGCATGACATCCAAGACGGGCGCTTCGCGGTTGGCCGCCATGAGCAGCGCGGCCAGGCCGGCCACATGGGGCGAGGCCATGGACGTGCCGTCCATGTAAGAGTAGTAATAGGCTCCATCGGCACGCAGAACAGGCGGGATGGTCGAGAAGATTTGCACGCCAGGAGCCACCACGTCCGGCTTGGTCACCAGATGATTCGGCTCTTGACCCGGAAAGACGAGGCTGGCGCCGCTGCTGAAAAAGGCGACTTCGGCGCGGGCGCGACCTAGTTTTTCGACTGCGCCCACAGCCAGCGCATTATACGCATTGCCGGGCGAACTGCTGTTGCCCTGGGCTTCGTTGCCCACAGCCACGACCGGCAAGACGCCGTACTGGTTGAGCAGCACATTGAAGACTTCGGTGAACATCGGCTCGTAATAGTTGAAGCCGAGCGACATATTGACGATGTCCGCGCCCTTTTCAATTGCCCAATCCAGCCCTTCAAGCAGGGTGCGCAGCGTGGCGTCGCCCACAAGCACACCGGCGACATAGAGATTGGCCGCGGGGGCCACGCCAATATAGACGCCTTCCGGGGTCTGTCCACCTGCTATTGTACCACAGACGTGGGTTCCGTGTGCCCCGCCATCAAAGGCAGGCGTGGCGCTAATGCGTCGTCCCAGGGGATCGACCAAGATGAAGTCTTTGACACGCCCGGCCAGCGCCGGATGGTCGCCAAAGACGCCTGTGTCGAGGACAGCCACGTTGACGCCCTCGCCTTTGGTCTTGGCCCATACTTGGGGAATATTCAGGTACTCCAGGCCCCAGGTATAGCCGTGGCGCATTTCATTGCGCGCCAGTTCATCGTAGGAGATTGTCTCCGGGCGGATCAGGTGAATCCGCTGGTTGGGCATGATCGCCACGACATCGGGCTGGCGGGCCAGATCCATGAGGGTTGATTGGGTGACCTCCACCGCAATGGCGGGCAGGGCGCTGCCGCCAATGGGCGAGACCATCAACGATTCATCACGCCCGCTGTCCAGATACCGGTCAAAAATGCGGCTTTCCACTTCTTTGTGGGCCGCGCGTTGGGCAACGGTATAGGCCTGTCGCGCTTCGGCGACGCGGCGGACTCCCCGGGTTCGCTCCGGCTGCACTTTGGGCGCTTGATAGATGACAACCGCTTCGTGTTTGTCGCGGCGTCGACTGTCGGCGAGGTAAGCTTCAAACGCAGGTGAAATCTTATCCTCTGGGTGCAAAATTTCTCCTTCCCGGCTCCTGGGGCCGGACAATGGCGCGGTGTCGCGGCGTGCCGCAGTATGATACGAGTATGACGCGACACCGCGCAGGGTACTGGTTAGGTAAAATCGTTGGTGCGGCTGGACCGCTGCGGTCGCAGCCACGCCGCCCGCTCTTCACGGGCACGGAAGTAGGTATACTCTGGCATGTCGGGGGCCGCGATGTTGCCGCTGGAGGGGTAGTGGGCGATGGCCTCTTCGACAATGTCAATGCCCAACCCCGGCGTGGTCGGAACTTCGATGTAGCCGTTCTTGATAACCGGCTGGGGCTGCATCACCTCGTAGCGTTGGGGCACGTCGTCTTCCAAATGCTCAAGGATCAGGAAGTTGGGCAGCGTGCTGCAAAGGTGCACCGCGGCCATCTCCGCCACCGGCCCAAGCGAGCCGTCATGCGGCGCAAAAGTGATATAGTGGGCCTCGGCCAGGGCGGCCTGCTTCTTCATCTGCATCAAGCCGCCGGCGCGGCCTGTGTCCGGCTGCACCACGTCGATCAACTCGCGTTCGATTAGCTCGCGCACGCCATAGATCCCCATATGGCGCTCGCCCGCGGCAATCGGCAGATTGACCGCAGCCGCCACGCGCGCAATTCCTTCCACATTCTCCGGCGCGACTGGATCTTCATAGAAGAGCAGGTTGAACTCCTCTAACGCTTGGCCCATACGAATGGCGTCGGCAGTGGTCAGCCAGGGCGGCCCATGAATATCGACCATGATATCCACATTGTCGCCCACCTCGCGCCGGATCTCGGCCACCTTCGCCAGCGGCTCAGTGACGCCGCCTGTCTTGATGGCGTCAAAGCCGCGATCCACCAACTCGCGCGCGCGTTCCGCGTTGTGGGCGTGGGCATAGGCGCGCACGCTGTCGCGGATCTTGCCGCCCAGCAGTTCGTACACAGGCACGCCCAACGCCTTGCCCTTAATGTCCCAACAGGCCATTTCGATCGCGGTCATTGCGCCGCCGCCAACCACACCGGTCATGCCGTGGCCCATCATGGCAAGATACATCTTTTGCCAGATTTTTTCGATCTCAAACGGGTCATCGCCAATTAGAATGGGCGTCAAGTCGCGCACCGCGGTCTCCACCACACGCGGCCAGCCGCTGCCCTCGCCCACCCCATAGATCCCCTCGTCGGTGTGGACTTTGACAAAGAGCCAGTTGCGCGAGCGCCACCCGCTTGAGCCGGGCACATTGGCATCGACCAAAAAGGTCTGGATGTCGGTGATCTTCATCGCCTCTTCTCCTCTGGCCCTCATCCGCTCACATGAACGCTGCAACCGGATAATGGGCGTGTTATAAATGTTGACGTTGAAAGATGAGAAATGTAACGGAAATACAGGAACTTGTGTTGGAGACTGCTCAACTTCAACAAGCCATGGCCCCACCGCGCGCCAGGACTATGACGGCGCGGTAGGGTCATGGCTCAATTGGACACACAATAATGAGTCTGGTCAATCGTCCGGTTCAATCGTCCGGCCAATATCGGCGTGGCAACCAATGGGTATGGTGCTGGGCACAGTGCAGCAGGAAGCGCGGTTGCTACTTCTCTTTGCCCAAGATCTCTAACAGGCGGTTGAGCACGATCTCCTCTTCGCCATCGGCCAGTGTCATGGGGTTGAGGTAGAACGCATCCGTCCCGCCGGTCGCGACTTCGATAGATGGCGTGCCTTCGCGCAGGCGCGAGACGACCCAATCGCGGCTGACGCCTGCTTGGTCCGGGTTGATGGTGACCTTGGCGCGCGGCAGCGGTTGGCCCGCTTCATTGGGGAACGAGCGTTCCGCGTGCACACCCGCGTGCTGATTGAGCGCGGCACACCAGCCCGCCACCACCTCTTCATCCTGGGAGGCACGCGCTTCGTGATCCTGCTGCAGATAGAGCCGGACCGCGGTCAACAGCCCGACCATCTCCTCCTTGCCTACCTTCATGGGGCGGCCAATCGAGTGATTAGGGTTGCCATTGGGGCGTATCCACTCGATCAACTCTTTGCGCCCGACGATCAGGCCCGACGATTGCGGCCCGCGCAGGTCTTTGCCGCCGGAGAAGATGGCAAGCGCCGCGCCCATCTGCGTAAAGCGCCAGAGGTTTTCGACCGGGGGCAGTTGCGCGGCGGCATCGACCACCACCGGCACATCATGCTTGTTGGCGATCTCGATCACTTTTTCCAGCGGTAAGTCGCCGCGACCAGTCATTGCGCCTTGGAACCAAAAGACTGCCGCGGTGTTCTCGTTGATGGCGGCCTCCAACTCCCAGGGATAGGTGTTGGTCGCCATGCCGATCTCGACGATCTTGACGCCCACTTGGCGCACGGCATGGTCATAGCCGTTGCGATGGGACTTGTGGATGATGACTTCGTTCTTCAGCCCGGTTGTGTCGGGCAGACGCTGGATTGCAGCCGGGTCGCCGCGCGTGATAATCGCTGCAGTGGCGAGCGCTAGGCCCGCGGCCGCGCCGGACGAGACATAGGCGGCTTCGTTCTGGGTCATCTTTGCCAGCTCTTCGCCGACGCGCCGCTGCAACTCTTCGAGGTTGACGAAGTGTTTGGACGCTTCGACCATTGCCTCGACCACTTCCGGCGGCATGATCGAGCCGCCCAAGCGCGTCAGCGTGGCGCTGGCGTTGATGACTGGGGTAAGGCCGAGTTCTTCATAGATGCTCATGGTTGTCCTTCTTTTTGATTGTTGCCTGGTGAGCGATATTTTGGGGTAACCGTCGACCTGCTGTGGCGAAATCCGGTTGCTGTGGCGAGTCGGATCGGGTAGAGAGTCAAATGTCAGATAGTCGGATTTTTAACGTCTGATTTTGAGGTGGGCTAGGATGGTACGGCGAAGAGGCGCGCCGGGCGAATCACTGGGTCGGGGGCGCATGGATAGCTTGTCGATAATCGATTGTCAATAGACAGATTGGAGACCGGATCATGCTTGATCCGGTCTCCTCTATTATCACCGCTTTAGTCAGGATGGCGAAATGGTGAAAAGTGTGGTGTGGCGCTTACTGCCGGTCGGCCTCGGTCATCTGGGGCAAGACCAGATCGCACGCCTCTGGCGGCATCCAGTGGGCATCCTGCCCCTCCCATTTGACGTTGCAGCCAATGGGGTTGGTTAGCGGTGTGCTAACTTCCTGGCCGTAGATCGCGGCCTCTAGGGCCTCGTCCAGGTTGTTGACCGTGGCTTGTTCCGGATCCTTGGGGTTGTCCAAGGCGCGGCCCGTGTAGATCAGCTCGCGATCTTGGTTGAAGACATAGAAGTGCGGCGTGCGCAGCGCCCCGTAGGCCTTGGCAACCGCTTGATCCTTGTCGCGCAAGTAGATCCAGGGGAACTTTTCCGCTTCCATCTGTTCGACCATGTGCTCGAACGAATCCTCCGGCTTGGTGCTTTCGCTGTTGCTGTTGATGGCAACAAAGCGCACGCCATGCGGCATATATTTGAGCGCCGAGGCGCGCGTCACCTCGTTAGAGCCGAGGACATAGGGACAGTGGTTGCAGGTGAAGAAAATCACCAGCACCTTGCTGTCGTCGAAATCACGCAGCGAATAGGTGTTGCCGTCGGTTGCGGGCAGCGTAAAATCAGGGGCCTTTTCTCCAATTTCCAGGGTAAAAGCCATGCGTATCTCCTTTCGAATATGAGTTTGGCTTGTGATTCTGAGCTTGTGATTCTGAAGAGGAATCAGTAAACAAGCAAGAGATGCGCCATCCTACGTTTAAGCTTGCCACAGCCGCGCGGCCCTGACTGTAACGAACCCACCTTTGGCGAGCAGCCGTCCGGCGTTGGGCCGAGCAGCGCAAAAAAACAGAGCCGCCCCCAGATAGGACGGCTCTGTCGCGAGCGCTCATACGGCGTTCAATCGCGCATAGCGGGTTATTCAGGGCGATCCAGATCCAACACTGCCTGGATCTTCTCCTCGATGATCGGCGCTGCCTGGGCGAAGGTCGATTCACCTTCCCAAACCAGGTTGATCTCGTTGAGGAAGATATTGTTGGCCTCGGTGAAACGAGTGTTGCGCGGCATGGGGAAGGGTTCAATGCCCGCTTCCAACAGCGAATTGGTGACGCCGAACATCTTGTTCACTTCGTTGATCTCCGGGTCAATCCAGACAGCTTTATGGCCGTTGGCTTGCAGCTTGCCTTCAAGCACCATGATCTTGCCCGCTTCAATACCCGAATAGAGCTTCATCAGTTCCCAAGCCTCTTCGGGATGCTCAGTGGCCGAGTTCATCATGTGCTGGTTGCCGGAGTAGCAGGTGCCCTGGCGGCCTTCGGGGCCAATAGGCAGCAGCACCGCGTCCATTTCAAATGCACCGTCGATCTGGCTGAGGAAGGTAACCGTATTGCCCACAGTGCTGGCATGGGTGGCGTTCAGCCCGGCCACGAAGATGCGCCCCGCGCTCTCTTCGATGAAGTCCGCCGTGCGCGGCGCGATGCGGCTCTCTGTCAGCTCCGCGTACCAGTTGACCACTTCCTCATGCAGCGGCGTGTTGAAGGTGATCTGCGTGCCTTCCTGGTTCATGAGCCAGCTATCCGTGCTGTCGGGCGAGCCGAACGAGCGTGAAACGTTGCTGTAATAGTGCAGCGCGCTCATGCTGTCCATGCCCAGGCCGAAGATGCCTGCGTCTGGGTCCGCGGCTTCACGCGCCAGATCGGTCCAGTCGGCAATCGTCCAGCCCTCCTGTGGGAGCGGCAGGCCCTTTTCTTCAAGCATGGTGATGTTGTAGTTGACTGCGATGTTGCCGCCGGGATGCACAACACCAGGGAAGCTGAAGTTTTTGCCATCCAGCGCGTTACCGGCCATGACGCTGGGATAGATGTCATCATAGTCCTCGGGCGGGTCCGACGCCAACATGTCGTCGATCTCCATGTAGATGCCCTTGAGGTAGTTGATGAAGAGCCAGCGGTGGTGACCGTAAAGCAGATCCTGCAACGTACCGGAGATGAAGCCAGTTTGAGTCTTGGTTTCGATCTCGTTGTAGAGCGTTTCCTCGATCACAACTTCGATCCCGGTGTCGGCCATAAAGCGTTCGCCGAGGACGGTCGGCATGACCGCTTGCCCGGATTCCGGGGGAGCTTGGACGCGCAGGGTGACGTCGGTTGATGCAGGCGCACCCGACGAGTCTTGGGCGGCTGGCGCTGCTCCACCACCCGATGGCGCAGGGCCGGCACAAGCGGCCATGATCTGCGCGCCAAGCGCGCCCAGGCCCGTGACAGCCACGCCTTGAAGGAATTTCCGGCGCGTAATGTTGTTCCGCAGCATGCAACGTTCTCCTTTGTGTAGCTAATGTGTAGCTGTGAGTAGCTGAATGGTTCTCGTTTATCGAGTCCCAAGCCGGATAGATGCCCGGTTTTGCTTGGCTGGCTGACCACGTACGCTGCGCGAGGGCTCTGCTCAATCGCTCCATCCCGACGACGTATCCCCGACGACATAGCACGCCTGCATAGGCGAGATGGTGTGAGGGGAACGGTCGCATGTCCAACATGGCGGGCAACGCTCACACTTCGTGCGCCTTGTGGGATGGCAGAATCCACAACGCCGATGCACAGGGTTTATCTATGCTTAGTTAGATTGATCTCCGCGAAAAGTGTTGAGATACAGCGCGTTTTGGTTTCAAGCGAGCTAGCAAAGACGCAGACACCAAGTTGGTGGATGGCAGCGGGGAGCTGCCGGGGAGTGCCTACTGGTGCAGTCTACTCTACCATGCCGCCCGCAAGCTGTCAAAGTCGGTTTTGCGGGGGAAAGGCATTTGCACAGGGTAGGCTGCCGCGTAATTGACCTAGTGCGACTGATTGAGCGTGACTGATCCAGCGTGACTGATCCAACGTGACTGACCCAGCATGAAAACCACAGAGCCGCCCTATAGATAAGACGGCTCTGTCTCGGCAGGTGTCACAGCGCAGATGGTTACTCTGGGCGATCCAGATCCAGCACGGCTTGGACCTTCTCCTCGATGATTGGCGCTTGCTCGGCAAAGGTGACCTCGCCTTCCCAAATGAGGTCGATCTCATTGAGGAAGATGTTGTTGGCCTCG
Organism: uncultured Litorilinea sp.; assembly: GCA_964655505.1. GTDB lineage: Bacteria > Chloroflexota > Anaerolineae > Caldilineales > Caldilineaceae > QEUY01. Next base: position 27,568 of record CAZZNG010000006.1, read on the forward strand.
GTGAAGCGGGTGTTGCGCGGCATGGGGAAGGGTTCGAGGCCTGCTTCCATCAGCCGGTCCGCGATACCGAACATCTTGTTTTTGGCATTGACATCCGGATCGGTCCAGACAGCTTTGTGGCCGTTGCCTGTCTTATCGGCTTCCAATATCATGATTAAGCCCGCTTCGATGCCGGAGAATAGTTTGAGCAATTCCCAGGCTTCTTCAGGGTGTTCGGTGGCCGAGTTCATCATGTGCTGGTTGCCGGAGTAGCAGGTGCCCTGGCGGCCTTCGGGGCCAATGGGCAGCAGCAGGGTGTCGATATCAAATGCGCCGTCAATCTGGCTGATGAAGGTGACGGCGTTGCCGATGGTGCTGGCATGGGTGGCGTTCAACCCGGCCACGAAGATGCGCCCCGCGCTCTCTTCGATGTAGTCTGCCGTGCGTGGGGCCACGCGGCTCTCCGTCAGGTCCGCGTACCAGTTAACCACTTCTTCGTGCACTTCATTGTTGAAGGTGATCTGCGTGCCTTCCTGGTTCATCACCCAGCAGTCTGTGCTGTCGGGCGGGCCAAAGCAGCGCGAGACATTGCTGTAATAGTGCAGCGCGTTCATGGCATCCATGCCCAAGCCGAAGATGCCTGCGTCTGGGTCCGCGGCTTCACGCGCCAACTCGGTCCAGTCGGCAATGGTCCAACCGTCTTGTGGGAGCGGCAGGCCCTTTTCTTCGAGCATGGTGACGTTGAAGTTGACTGCGATGTTGCCGCCGGGGTGGGACACGCTGGGGAAGGAGAAGTTCTTGCCGTCGAACGAGTTGCCTGCCATGACGCTGGGGTAGATGTCATCGTAGTCCTCGGGCGGGTCCGACGCCAGCATATCGTCGATCTCCATGTAGATGCCCTTGAGGTAGTTGATGAAGAGCCAGCGATGGTGACCATAGAGCAAGTCTTGGAGCGTGCCGGAGATGAAGCCAGTCTGGGTCTTGGTTTCGATCTCGTTGTAGATTGTCTCCTCGATCACAACCTGGATGCCGGTTTCCGCGGTGAGCCGTTCGCCCATTTTGGTGGGCATAATGGTATCGACTGCCGGCGCTGACTGGACGCGCAAGACTACATCCGTGGCAGCGGGCGCGCCCGACGATTCTTGGGCTGCTGGCGCGCTGTCGCTGGTTCCGCCTGGAGCAGGGGCCGCGCAGGCAGCCATGATCTGCGCGCCAAGCACGCCCAGGCCCGTGACAGCTACGCCTTGAAGGAATTTCCGGCGCGTAATGTTGTTCCGCAGCATGCAACGATCTCCTTTGTGTAACTGGTGGATAACTGGCTCTCTGTCAGAACTGGGTAACGCGATGAGCAACTTCCAGATGGGAGTAAGTTGGCTTGGATTGCATTCTGGATAACCAGAAGGCAGGCATTTGGCTCGATGCCGCTTGGCAGCTAGGTCTGAAGAACGGGGACTCAGTTCCAGTAGTTGATGACCGTTTGTGCTTGCGTTAGTCGGTTTAGCGAAATTGGCTATGGATGATCGGCAATGGATTGACGGCTATGGATGAACCGAGAAGCGCACAATAGAAGCGCACAGTATATGGCCGATTGCACGTCCATACCCCGCTAGGTGGAGCAGGCGCGCCGAGGAATATCGAGTGTGCCGCCTACGGTATCATGCTCGCGGGATGCTGTCAAACCGTTTTTGTTTGGCCCCGTTTTGGTTTGAACGAGGTGACACCTGCTTGCATGCGGTTGTGAGGCTTGCTCATGTTGACTGCTGTAGGCTATGCTGTTAAACGGCATTCGGCCTTGCAGAATACGCTTGCAGGCAGGCCGATCCGCTTGATACCATCCCCCATTCAAACCCAAGCTGTCCTAGAGCGCTCAATCAATCTCAATCAATCTCAATCAATCTCAATCAATCCCAGTTAATATTCCAGTCAATATTCCAGTCAATATTAAGGAGCAGCGGCCTCTCATGAGTCGAGACTTCTATGAGGAATATCACCTGCGCCGGGTGATCAATGCCAGTGGAACGCTGACCACCTACGGTCAATCGGCCATTCTGCCCGCAGCGGTCGAAGCCATGACCAGTGTGGCCGATTGTTTCTTTGAGATGGACGAGCTGCACGCCCGCGCCAGCCAAGTGATCGCGCGGATGGCTGGTTCCGAGGCTGGATTTGTCACCTCTTGCGCCGCGGCAGGCATCACCCTGGGCATTGCGGCCTGCATGACCGGGACGGACATTGGCAAGATCGCGCAGCTGCCCGATACCACGGGCATGAAGAATGAAGTGATCCTGCAAATGGGCCACGCGGTCAACTATGGCGCGCCGGTGACGCAGGGCATTCGCCTGGCAGGGGCCACGGTCAAGCTGATCGGCACGGTGAACAGCACGCCCAGCGCGCTCTTCGAGGCGAGCATCACCGAGCAGACCGCGGCGGCTATGTTTGTCATCTCGCACCACACCACCCAATACGGCTTTATCCCGCTGGAAACCTATGTGCAGATCGCACACAGCAAAGGCGTGCCGGTGGTGGTCGATATGGCCGCAGAAGAGCACATGATGCCCAAGGTGGTGGCCGCCGGAGCCGACATTGTGATCGCCAGCGGGCACAAGCACTTCCGCGCGCCCACGTCGGGCGTCATGGCCGGGCGCATGCACCTGATGCAAGCCGCCTATGCACAAAACCGGGGCATTGGCCGCGGCATGAAGATCGGCAAAGAGGGCATCGCCGGGCTGATCGCGGCGCTGGAAGAGTGGGAACGGGGCACGCATGAAGCGCAGCAAGCCGCGGAACAACGGCGGGTGCAGCGCATTGTCGACCGGCTGGCCGGTCTGCCCGGCATTCAAGCCGTGGCGCTTTGGCCCGAACCGGACCCATACCCCATTGCGCGCGCCAAGGTAACGGTCGATCCGGAGGCGTCGGGGCTGACGGCTATGGCGCTTTCGGTGGCGTTGGCTCAAGGCGACCCGACCATCAAGACGCGCGGCCACCATGTGGAGGAAGGCTATTTTCTGCTCGACCCCTTTAACATGAGCGACGAGGATGCCGAGTTTATCTGCGACCGCATTATCGAGATCGCGTCCAAGCCAATGGGCGAAAAGCAAGACCTGGTGCGCGAGTTGAGCGGCGTCAGCGTGGCCGATCTCTGGGCGCGCAGCGGCCCCTGGCCCTACTATTCACCCGACCCCGCAGCCCAACAAACCGCGCAACAAGCCGCGCAGTCGGCCGCGCAGTAAGCCGCATCTATCGGAGGCAGCATGTCTAAGCTCCTGATCGGCGAATGCAAGCAAGAGGTTTCCTCGTTCAACCCTGTGCCCAGCACTTACGAGGATTTCGAGGTGAATTGGGGCAGCGACATCATTGACCATCACCGGGGGCTGAACAGCGAGATCGCGGGCGCGCTCAGCGTCTTTGAAGCCGACGATTCGGTGACGGTCGTGCCCTGCTACAGCGCACGCTCGCGCACCTCCGCCGGCACATTGGCCCAGCCCGACTTTGCGCGCATCCGCTATGAATTTGGCGAGGCTGTGCGCAAGGCGGCAAGCGAGGCAGGCCCGCTCGACGGCGTTTACCTCTCGCTGCATGGGGCCATGGCCGCGGCCAGCGAAGATGATCCGGAGGGGCTGCTCTTGGCCGACCTGCGCGCCATCATCGGCGAGGATGTGCCAGTGGTCATCTCGCTCGACCTGCATGGGATCGTGACCGAGCGCATGTTGGCCCATAGCGACGCGGTGGTGCCCTATCACACCTATCCCCATGTGGATTTTGCCTCGACCGGCGAGCGCGCGGCGCGTCTGCTGCTGCGCATCATGGCGGGCGAAGTGCGCCCGGTGACGGCTTTTGTGCCGATTCCGGCGCTGGTGCGCGGCAATGAATTAATCACAGAGACCGGCGAGTTCGGGCGCATGATCCGCCACGCACAGACCATCGAGGCCAGTCCGGGCGGCCTTTCCGCGGGGATGTTCATTGGCAACCCCTTCACCGACGTGACCAACCTGCGTTCCAATAGCTTGGTGGTGACGGACAATGACCCCGAACGCGCCGAGCGCGAGGCGCTGCAGATGGCCGCAGATTTCTGGGCTGTGCGCCAAAAGCTGCAAGCGCCGCTGATCAAGCTGGAGGATGCCGTAGACCAGGCTAAAGCTATCTACGCAGCCCAAGCGGGGACTGTGATCTTGGTCGATGCCGCGGACGCGACCAGTTCGGGCGCGTCGGGCGACAGCAACTTGATCGTGCGCGGGCTGATCGACGGCGGCTATCAAGGCCGGGTGCTGGCCCCGGTGGTGGATGCGCCCGCTGTGCAAAAGGCCCTGGCCGCGGGCATCGGCGCGACCGTGGAGGTGAGCGTGGGCGGCACGCTGGACCCGCAGCGCTTTCCCCCGCTGCCCATTACCGCGCAGGTGCATCTGCTCAGCGAGGGGCGCTTCTTCAGCGAGTCCAACGGCGCGGTGTGGCATTCAGGCTTGACCGCGGTCTTGATCGCGCAGAATGTGACGTGGGTGGCGACGAGCCGGTCCGTCTCGCTCTATGACCGCTCGCTCTTCTATGCCCACGGTCAAGACCCCAAACGCTTTGACGCGGTGATCGTCAAGTCGCCCCACTGCCAGCATCACATGTTCGACGAGTGGGCCGCGGCCACGATCAACGTGGACGTGCCGGGGTCCACCAGCGCCAATCTGCCCACCTTGGGCCATACGGTCTGTGCGCGGCCCATCTTCCCGCTGGACGCGGTGGACGACTATACGCCGCGCGCCCAGATCTTCCGGCGCGGTTAAACCGATCGACCCATCAGCTAGTGGCAGGGCATATGGATCTCACCCAACAGCACCTAACCGGACAGGCATACCTGGCTGCCGTCACTGACCTATTGCAGCGCATCAGGCTGGAAGATGCGCTGGCAGGGCTGTATGAGGCCGCCGATCTGCAATGGTGGTGGCGCGAAGAGCAGGCGGCCATCCCAGAGCGGCAGCGATTCTGGTGCGATTCGCATGGCCGGGCTGTGGCCTGTCTGCTGCAGTTCGATGCGGGAAAGGAATGGAACCATGACTTTCTCCGCTTGCCTTCGGCACAGCCGATGGTCGATCCACTGCTCATTCCAGAGGTCATTGCCCGCATCAGCCATTTAGACCGCACCTCGGTCATGACTGTGCGCGACGACGATAGACCCTTGCAGGACGCATTGGAGGCGGCTGGATTTGTCGCCGATGCGGGCGCAATGGTGCAGACGGAACTGGTGCAAGACCCGCCCAGGACGCAGCTTGCGCAGGGGTTTCATCTGACATCCAGGGTGGAAGATGAACGCCCCCACCATTTGATTCGCCGCAATGGCGCAGACGTCGCGCTGAGGCTGCGCGAGTGCTCGCTCTACCGCCCGGAACTGGATCTGTGCGTTCGTGATGCGGCGGGCAACGTCGCCGCCTACGTGCTGTTTTGGATGGACGACGTAACCAAGGTGGGGCTGATCGAGCCGGTGCGTACAGAAAAAGAATTTCAACGAATGGGCCTTGCCAGCCACATCATTGCCGAGGGCATCGCTCGGCTGCGCGCGCTGGGCGCACAGTCCATCCGCGTGACCTACAGCGCGCACAATGAAGCTGCCGCCAATCTCTATCACCGTCTTGGGTTTGCAGACCGCTTCAAGTGCTTTGATTACCGGCGCGAGCCGAGCGGATCTGCGTGATCCGCCCGAGAACGACCAAGCTAATATACCCAACATATTCCAACACATGATGTCAACGTACTACGCTACATGAGGATGTTATGAAGATTGAACGAATTGAAGCCATCGGCCTGCGCGGGATGACGCCCGAAGGCGGCTGGAGCAATGAGATTCGCCCCGAAGATTGTGTGCATACGCTGATTGCGGTGATCACCGACGAAGGTGTGACCGGCTGGGGCAGCGTTTTTACCAACGATGGCTTGGTCAAGGCCGCGCTGGGCGTGCTCGAACCGCTCTATCGCGGCGAGAACGCGCTGGAGCCGGAGCGCGTGAGCGAAAAGCTGCACCAGCACATGTTCTGGCTGGGCCGCGGCGGGTCGATCACCCACACCATCAGCGGGATCGACATTGCCTTGTGGGATATTTTGGGCAAGGCCACGGGCCAACCTGTGGGCCGCTTGTTGGGCGGGCGCTATCGTGAACGGGTGCGCCCCTACGCCTCGCTTTTGATGGATGAACCGGCGCGCCTGCGCGATCACCTGCAGGCGATCAAGGCCCAGGGCTTCCGCGCCTTCAAAATGGGGTGGGGGCCGTTTGGCCGCGTCAGCGCCAAGCTGGACGAGGAGATCGTCGCCACCGCACGCGAAGCCGTGGGCGAGGATGCCTGGCTCATGGTCGACGCAGGCGGCAGCGACGCGTACTGGTCCAACGGCTACAAGTGGGCGCTGCGTACCGCGCAGATGCTGGCGAACTATGACATTTACTGGTTCGAGGAGGCGCTGTCGCCCGATGCGCTGGAGGACTATGTGCAACTGCGCCGTGCCGCGCCCGTGCCCATTGCCGGGGGCGAGGTCTTGACCCGACGCCAGGCTTTCCAGCCCTGGTTGCAGGCAGGCGCGCTCGACATCGTGCAGCCGGACGTGACCAAGGTCGGCGGCATCAGTGAAGAACGGCGCATCGGCTGGATGGCCCAGGAGAACGGCGTGCGCTTCATTCCCCACGGCTGGAACACCGCACTGGGCCTGGCCGCGGATCTGCACCTGGCCTCGGCCTTTGCGGGCACTGATTTTGTCGAATACATTACCGGCTCGCCCTATATCGACGAACTGGCCGAAGGGGGCTGGCAGCTTGACGCAGACGGCATGTTGGCGATCCCCGATACGCCGGGGTTGGGCATCTCGCTCGATCTGGATGCGGTGGAACGCTACAGCGGTGTGCGGGTGAGCAGCTTGATCGGCTAGCGTTGGTTGTTCGTCTGGATGGCGCACTGTCGCCATCCAGACAATGTTCCATTTGATCGCCAGGCGAAAGCTGGTATAATAGGGCGCAAAGTTGTGGCGGTTCGCACCAAAACAGCGTCTCATCTGGTCTATCGCTTATCTTCATGCCGCGTGATTCAGCTAGCGAACCGTGGGGCATCAACGTCTCCACCAACCCTCTGCGACTTCTCAGTCTGCGAAACCATCTGCGAAATCCTATTCAGCAGCGATTTACAGGCTACCGACCGCTAGCACGCATCTAGCATCCACAGATAGTTAAACGAGTCTGTATACGAGTTTGTACAGAACACGTTCGTCCCAACGAGCCAGACCGACCAGCCCGATCGTCGTGGTCATGTTGGGGTCATAGAGTGCCGCTAACTTATTCTTTTTCGTAAACAAACGGCTAACCCAAGGAGTTAATATGGCATTCAAGGTGAAGAAGCGGGGCAAGATCACCTACTACTACCAGGGCGACGAGCCGGTGTTATCCTCGTTGGTCACCGAAGAACAACCGGATGGCGATCTGAAGATCTACTTCGCCGGGCTGACAGGGGGCTACTCCGCCAAGAACGTGTTGGGGTTGGACGAGTTGGTCTCTATGGACCCCGAAAAAGAGATCCCCTTGGTCTTTCAATGCTGGGAAAAGTGGCTGCAGGATGCGGGCATCTGCGAGAAGCTGTCGCAGGTGGACTTCATCGAGATCCACGCGTTTGGCTGCCAGCCCAAAACCCCAAACCCGATCGTCGACCCCGAAGGCTATGTCAAAGAGCAGGAGCGGCTGCGCGAAGCCTACCGCCGGGCCTATGGCAATTATTTCCGCGAGCACTGCCCGGAGAACGGATTGCCGGCACGCTTCACGGTGCATGTTGTCGACGTGCCGGATCGGGCCGCCTCGTATGAATTTTATGGTGTTGCGCTCTATCAAAAGAGTTTGCAGTAGAAATATGCAATCGTGTATACAGGCGCAGCGCACGCTCCTGTGCTGCGCCTAATGAACCGGGCTGGTGACTGATTGCACCGCCGCCGACCCATTTTCCTGGGTTGACCAGGACCTTCGTTCGCTGCTATAACTATCCTATTCTGTTATTGTATGAATCCTGCCACAGAGCCATCGTCGCGCATCTTGTAGCATGTTGTTGGGTTCAGACTGGTTCACGCGCTGCTTTTCGATCCGTACCGTTCTCCCTACTCCCGGCATTGGATCATCTTGTCTCAACGTCTTGTCCTAATCTCGTCCGTTTTCTGTTCAATTCATCCTATTCACTCCGAAGTGGACGTCGCTCCCTAGATTTGCCTTATGAATCAAGACGCTCAGTACGATCTTCTTTTGAAGAATGGTCAGGCCGATGTTGCCATTCGCGACGGAAAAATCGCCGCTGTGGAGCCGGATATTAACCCGGCGCTGGCGAAACAGGTCGTCGATGTCAGTGGGCTGTATGTGACCCCCGGCATCATCGATATCCATGTCCATGTCTACCACTCGCGCGAGCCGCAAGGGTTGAGCGTGATGGCTGACTCCCACAGCTTCAAGTCGGGCGTGACGACCATGGTCGACACTGGCACGGCAGGAGCCAAGCACTTTCTGCATTTCAAAAACACGGTTATTGACAAGTCCCTGACCCGCATCTTTGCCTACGTCAACATCGTTGATCTGGGCATGAGCGGGGAGTGGGAGCAGGACATCCGCACCATGGACCCGGAATTGGCCGCCTCGGTGGCCCTGGCCCATGACGATGTGGTGGTCGGCATCAAGACCGCGCACTATTGGACCAAACTCCCGTGGGATGCGGAGCATCCGCCGTGGGCTGCGGTCGATGGGGCGATTGCCGCGGGCAATATCTGCAAGATGCCGGTGATGGTCGATTTCTGGCCGCGCCCGCCCGAACGCAGCTATGAAGAGTTGATCCTGCAGAAGATGCGCCCCGGTGACATTCACACCCACGTCTTTGCCCAACAGTTCCCCGTCTTGGACGAGAACAATCGCCCCAACTCGTTCCTCTATGAGGCGCGCGAGCGCGGCATCATCTTCGATGTCGGCCACGGAGCCGGGAGCTTCTGGTTCCGCAATGCCGTCCCTGCTATGCAGAATGGCTTCATGCCCGATTCGATCAGCACAGACCTGCACACCCGCAACGTTCACGGCGTGGTGATCGACATGCAGACGACCATGAGCAAGATGCTCAACATCGGTATGCCGCTGCAAGAGGTGATCATGCGCTCGACAGTGACCCCGGCGCGCGAGATCAACCACCCCGAATTGGGCAACCTTTCGGTCGGCGCAGAAGCCGACGTTGCCGTCTTCAAACTGCTCCAGGGTGAGTTTGGTTTTGTCGATTGTGGCCGGGCCAAGTTGATTGGCGACAAGAAGCTGGAATGCGCCATGACGCTGCGCGCCGGTCAAGTTGTCTTCGATCCGGAAGGCTTGAGCATGCCGCGATGGGAGGATGCGCCCCCCGAATACTGGACAGTTCGTCACTAGCCCGGCGATTTGATCTTATCCTTGTCAATGCGTTCATGCGGCGCGCTAGTTGTGCCGCCCCGTTCCTGTTCGTACTAGGAGGTGTCTTGTGGCTGTTGCGCAAAACCGGCTTGACTCAATAGGGCCTTCGAAGCCGAGCTGGCTGGCCCGCTTGGTCGGCGCGAAGACCCAGTTCCAGACGCAACGTGCAATCTGGGGGTATGTCTTTGCTTTGCCCTGGGTCTTGGGCTTGATTATTTTCTGGGGAGGGCCGATTCTGGCCTCGGCTTACTTTAGCTTTACGAACTATGAGGTGATCGGCACGCCGAAATGGGTCGGCACAGCGAACTATGTACGCGCCTTTACCAGCGACGACTTATTCTGGCCGTCGCTGCAGCGGACGTTCACCTTTACCTTTGCCTATGTGCCCGCTGCGATCATTGGCGCTTTGATCTTGGCTGTGCTGCTCAATCAAAAGCTGTTGGGCACGAACATCTTTCGCACCGTCTTTTTCGTGCCCCACCTGATCCCGGCTGTGGCGCTGGCTGTCGTCTGGACTTTCTTACTCCAACCCAAATTGGGGCCTGTCAATGCCTTCCTGCGCGATATCGGGATTGACAACCCGCCCACTTGGTTGGCCTCGCGTCGGTCGGCGCTGCCATCGGTGATCATGATCAGCGTATGGGCGGCTGTCGGCGGCAACACGATGTTGATCTTCCTAGCCGGTCTACAAGGTGTGCCTCAAGAACTCTATGAGGCCGCGGAAATCGACGGTGCGGGGTCTTTCCGCAAGTTCTGGAACGTGACCCTGCCGCTGCTGACGCCGACGATCTTCTTCAATATGGTGTTGGCGGTGATCGGCGCGCTCAAAGTATTCACCACGGCTTGGGTGGCGACCAAAGGCGGCCCCTCGTATGCCACTTGGTTCTTTGCGCTGCATATTTATACGGAGGCCTTCCAATACTTCCGGCTGGGCTACGGCAGCGCGCTTGCTTGGGTGATGGCGATCATTCTGATGTTCTTCACATGGATCCAGGTGCAATATTCGCGCCGCTGGGTCCATTATGAAGGCGGCTAAACGAGGGAATCGAAACGATGGCACAAACAACCATTGCACAACCAACCGTACAATCGCGCAGCAGCGCGCGCGGCTTCAAGCTGAAACCGGCACGCCTCTTGCTCTATGCAATCGTGCTGATTCTCTGCGTGGTTTTCGGTTTCCCGCTCTTTTGGACCTTGATGAGTTCGCTCAAGACCGCGCCGGAGATGTTCGCCTTCCCGCCGGTGATCATCCCTGAGTCGTTCCAGTGGGAGAACTACCGCCAAGTGTTGGTGATCCCGCGTATTCCGGTCGCACGCTGGGCGCTGAATTCGAGCATCATCGTTGTCTTGGGCACGCTGGGCACGTTGATCTCGGCCTCACTGGTGGCCTATTCGCTGGCTCGCTTCGAATTCCGCGGGCGCAACACGCTCTTCATGATCACGCTGGCGACCATGATGATCCCCGCGCAGGTGACGTTGATTCCCCAGTTTGTTCTCTTTCACAAGCTGGGCTGGATCAACACGCTGCTGCCGTTGTGGGTTCCCCACTGGTTTGGGGGAGGCGGCTTTGCCATCTTCCTCATGCGCCAGTTCTTCCTAACCCTCCCGCGCGATCTGGACGAAGCGGCCCTGATCGATGGGGCCAGTTTCTTCCGCATCTTCTGGTCAATCCTGCTGCCGCTGACCAAGCCGGTGCTGGCGACGTTGGGGATCATCACGATCATCGCCCAATGGAGCGACTTCCTCGGCCCCTTGATCTATCTCAACTCGCCGGAGAAGTTCACCGTTTCCGTTGGCTTGCAGTTCTTCAACACAACGCCGGAGGTCGGCGGCGAACCCATGCAGCACCTGTTGATGGCTGCCTGTATCCTGTCGATCATCCCGGTCATTGTGATCTTCTTCCTGGGCCAGCGCTTCTTTGTCCAGGGCATCGTCATGTCCGGCATCAAGGGGTAAAGCATTCAGAAATGGATTCCAACTGGCGGGCTGGGGGGTGCAGCGTTGCGCGCTCTCCAGCCGCTCGGCTTTTGTCGCGGCCTGCACTGTAATCTAATCTGCACTGCAACCAGCACAGTAGCCCTCACCGCGATTCGTTCTCACTGTCATTCACACAGCCACTCGCGCAGCCATTTGCACAATCACTTGCACGGTCATTGCGCGATTTCACCAGTGTGGGCTGACCCACACAGATCATCCACTTTTACCAACAAGCCATACAGGCAAGGCAGAGCATGAACAGCATTTATGCGGATCTAGGCGTGCGCCCCATCATCAACGCGCTGAGTACCTACACGCGCTTGGGCGGTTCGATCATGCCGCCGGAGGTCACGGCAGCGATGGCCGAAGCATCGCGCTACTTTATCGACCTGGAAGCGTTGCAGCGGCAGGTGGGCAGCGAGATCGCCAAGCTCACCAACAATGAAGCGGCCTACGTCTCTTCCGGCGCGGCCGCGGGGTTGGTGATTGCCACCGCAGCCATTATCACACGCGGCGACCCAGCCGCTGTGCGACAATTGCCCGACCTGACAGGGCTGAAAAACGAGATCATCTGTCACAAGGCGCACCGCAACGGCTATGACCACGCTGTGCGCTCGGTCGGCGTCAAAATGGTGGAGATTGGCTCCGCCCTCCACACGGCCCCGTGGGAACTGGAAGCCGCCATCAATGAAAACACCGCCGCGGTTTTTTGGACGCAAGGCGCGATGAGCGGCCCCGGCGACATCCCGCTGGAAACCTTCATCGAGATTGCCCATGCCCACAATCTCCCCGTGTTGATGGACGCCGCCGCGCAACTGCCCCCGGTTGAAAACCTGTGGCGCTATACCCAAATGGGCGTGGACTTAGTCGTCTTTTCAGGCGGCAAGGATCTGCACGGGCCACAGCCATCGGGGCTGATCTTGGGGCGCAAAGAGCTGATCGAAGCGTGCCGCGTCAACGGCCCGCCCCACAGTTCTATTGGCCGCCCCATGAAGGTGGGCAAGGAAGAGATGATCGGCCTGTTGGCCGCGGTGAAGTGGTATGTCGGGCTTGACCATGTGGCGCGCGGCGAACGCTTCGAGCGCTGGGTTGCCGAATGGTGCGAGGCGCTCAACCAAGTGCCAGGCGTCACCGCGACGCGCTCTTTTCCCAACGGCGCAGGCCAAGCCGTGCCGCGTGCTTTGGTCGTTTTTGATGTAGACAAGATCGGCATGACCGGGCACGAGATTGTCGACAAACTGTTGGAAGGTGACCCGGCGGTTGCGGTTGCGCCCAATGGGCACGACAGCATTTACCTGAATCCGTATACGCTCAACCCTGGCGAAGAGCGCATCGTCTTGGCGCAGCTGCTGGGCGTGCTCAAGGCGGAGGCGCGGCCGGTGGCTTCCTCCTAGTCGATAGTGCCCATCCTAATCCATCTATTCTAATCGCCATTCAGCTTGAGGAGTGTGTTTACGCCATGAGTGCGCGCAACATTGCCGATTATGGCACGGAAGTGATCAAACCCCCGGATTTTGACGAATTCTGGGAAGAGGTGCTGGACCAAGCGTCTAAGATTCCGCTCAACGCCGAGATCACGCCTGTCCCCCTGCGTTCGACGCCTGAAGTCGAGGTCTTTGAAGTCCACTATGACAGCCTGGACAATGTACGCATCGCGGGGTGGTACTGCCTCCCGCGTGAGCGCAGCGGCCCGCTGCCCGCGATGGTCTTTTACCCTGGCTACATCAGCGAACCAGGGCTGCCCAAGGGCTTTGCCACGCGCGGCTATGCCACCTTTGGCTGCGCCCCGCGCGGCAAACTGCGCAGCAACAGCCAATTCAACCCCGGCTATCCCGGCCTGTTAACCCACAACATCACCGACCGCAACACCTACAGCTATCGCGGGTTTTATGTGGACGCGTGGCGCGTGATCGACTTCTTGCTTGAACAGCCCGAAGTGGACAGCAAGCGCATCGGCATCCAAGGCGGCAGCCAGGGCGGCGCGCTGACGCTGTTGACCGCGTCCATGCGCCAGGAAGTCGCGGCAGCCGCAGCCCAAGCGCCCTATCTGACCGGCTTCATGGACTGCATCAAGCTGACCCACTCCTATCCCTATGAGGAGATCAACGAGTATCTGCGTCTGCACCCGGACTCCTATGACGCTGTCGCGCAGACTGTCGCCTATTTCGACTGTCACAACTTCGTAGACCGCATCACCTGCCCCATCATTGTCAACATCGGTCTGAACGACGATGTGTGCCCGCCGGAAACGGGCTATGAGGTCTTCCGGCGTATCGGCAGCGAGAACAAGAAGCTCTACACCTATGCAGGCCACGGGCATGATTCCAATCGCTATGAACACGATGCCATTGTCAACCGCTTCTTTGAAGAGCACTTGAAGCCGGAGCCTGTCCGCGCCTAGGCGTGACACCCTGTTTGACATGCCCGGCTGCGCCTAATTGAATCATCCCTGCCATCCACACTTCACGAGACCATACTTAACGAGACCATACTTCACGAGAAACGTGAGCAGAACCATGAGCATAGCGGTAAAACCGGCCCCTGCGGATTTTGAAAGCTTTTGGGCCGGCACGATGGATGAACTGGCGGCACTTCCCGCCGCCCCTGAACTGACTGTGAACCATCTGCGTACGACCGACTTTGCGACGATGTACGATCTGCATCTGACCAGCGTCGGCCCTTATCGCATTTTTGGCTTTTTCAGCGTACCCACCCAGGGCGACGGCCCCTTCCCCGCGCTGGTGCATACGGGCGGCTACGGCAGCGTCGTGCACATCGCTTCCTATGAGGAGCGCCAAAACTACGTAACCTTGTCCCTGCGCGTGCGCGGCAAGCGGCTGGCGGATCAGCCCTATGCCGCGGCTTTCCCCGGCATGTTGACGGACGGCATCGAAGACCCTGCGTCTTACGTATTCCGCGGCGTCGTGGCCGACTGCGTGCGCGCGGTCGATTTCCTGCTCTCGCGGCCCGAAGTGGACACCGGCAAGATCGCGCTGCATGGCGATGACATTGCCATCATCACAGCCGCGCTGCGGCCCCAGGTCGATGCGCTCTACGCGACGCCTGGGCTTTTCTACGCCGCGCACGCGCTAGCGCCCAAGACAAGCGCGTACCCGCTGGAGGAGTTGAACGATTATGCGCGCGCCTATCCGGACAAGGCGGACGCGATGTGGAACACGTTGAACTACTTCGACCCGATCCACTTTGCGCCCCAGGTTCAAGCCTCGACCGTGTTGGTGACGGGCAATGACAAAGACCTCTTCTCGCCGGAGGTGATCAAGCCGCTGGCTGACGCGTTTAGCGCGCCGCCGGAGCAGCGCGTGTCAGCCCATTCCAGTTACAAGGATGGCGTGGCCCAAGCCACATGGCTGGCGAATCGCTACAACCTGGGCGAGCCGGTGCTGCCGCCCCACTGGCAAGGGTAAATACCGCCTGATCCGTATGACTTCCGGGAAGTTCCAAAACTTCCCGGAAGCTCATTTGGCAAACGCTTGGTGAGGGTGTTTGTAGTGCTTGATACAGCGGGCGTTCAGGGGTATGATGTATCCTGAAACATATCCTTGCTACTGACGCGACGAAATGCCTCGCTTTACGTAGCATATCTATGTAGCATATCTATGTAGCATGGAATAGTAGGTTCGATTGTGGAGGATGCGGCTCCCTGCTGCGGCAGTGGTGAGCCGGTTGGATTTAGAGTGTAATCATGCAACACAGAAACATAGAAACAGAAACCACCCAGGACTATTGGGTGGTGCTCGACGAGGAGTACGAATTGGCTATATGGCCCGCCAATCGGGAATTGCCAATTGGCTGGCAGCGAACAGAACAACAAGGCACACGCGCCGAATGTCTGGCTTACATCCAGCTTGGCCGCGTTCCTCGTCCGGCGCGCCAGCCTGTCCTTGCCCACGCAGAGCCACACTAGCAGCGGGCAATGCGCCCGCCACTTACCCTAACATTTCAATTGAATAGTCGATCAACTGCGCGTCGTGCCGCCAACCTTCTACACGGTTGGCGACATGCTGTAGCTGGCGATGCGCGACCGCGTGGTTGGTGCTCACACAGACCACTTCGAGCACCGCGCGCGTATGCACATCCTGGGCCTCAGCTTCGCAGACTGACACATTGTAGTCGCGCCGCAGTTGCGCGATGAGCGGCTTGAGGATGCTCCGTTTGCCCTTGAGACTGTTGTTCAAGGGCAAATAAAGCTCAAGTGTTAACATTCCAACGGCCATAGATACTTAATACAACATTCGCACTTAGCGATAGTGAACCCACTCCGGGTTGGCATACTGCTCGCGAATCAGCGTGGCTGCGCGGCGCAGTTCCCCCGGCGTGGCTTGAGTGGATTTAAAAGAGAGATTCAGCCGTTCGCCAAAGCCTTGCACCATGGCTTGGGCGACGGTTTCGAACTGCACTGCCGGATCGTCAGGCTCGACGCCAAGCGCCTCGGAAAGCGTGCACGCGCGCGCCACCATCTGCCGGCGCAGCCGCGCGGCAGCCTCCGGCGCGAGCGTCAGCACGTCGATCAAGCGGCCCAGGTCGCCATAAAGGGGCAAGCTGCCGTGCTGCAACACGTAGCCCGCGCGGCGGCTCTGCGCGCTGCCGATGAGCTTGCGCCCCGACGCGGTGATCTCGTAGGCGCTCGGTACTTCGAAGCAGGCGGCAGAGACATCCGACCCCGCGCGCACCGTGCCCGCGGCTTTGTCCGCGGCCAGACCCACCTTTTGCAGCCCGGCCAACAGCGCATTGCTCAGACGCAAATAAGCATCCATCAACGAGCCGCTCACGCGCGGTTCGTCGCTGGCCGCGGCCACCGAGTAGGTTAGCTCGTCGGTGTGGAGGATGGCGCGGCCGCCGGTTGGCCGCCGCACGACCTCATAGCCACGTTCTGCCACGGCATCGAGATCGATCTCGTCGGCGCGCTGATGGCGGCCCAGGCTGACCGCGGGCGGGTGCCAGCGGTAGAAGCGCAGCGTGGGCGGGCTTTCACCCGCAGCGCACGCTTCGGCAATGGCTTGATCCAGCGCCATATTGGCCGCGCCGGAGCGCGGTTCTTCTTCGATGATCAAGCGCCATGTCGCGGGCGCAAAGGTTTCGTCGTGGGCCGCGTCACCGGTATGCGCGGCGGCATCCACCGCGCTGCTGTCTGCTGCGAGCGCAGACGGTTGAAACTCTACGTTCATGCCTCATCCTCAGCAGCGGCTGGAACCATGAAGAGCGAGGTAACCGTGACTTTGGCGTCGCCCACACGCAGCGGCGTACCTCGTTCATAGTAGGGGCGTCTGACAACGGCCAGGGCGACCGGCGTTGCCAGCGCGGGGCTGTAGGTCGCGCTTGTCACCACGCCAACGTTGCGCCCATCCTCGGCCAAGATTTCCGCGCCCGGCTCCAGGACTTGTTCGCCGCGCAGCGATACCAATCGTTTGGTCACCTTGTCATAGGTAATCTGGCGGGCGATGATCTCTTGGCCTGTGTAGCAGCCCTTGTTTTCGGCGCAGGCCCATTCCAGCCCAGCCTCCAGCGGCGTATAGGCCTCGGTCAACTCCGCGCCCGGCGCGGGCCGCCCCAGTTCAATGCGCCGGGTGGTCCACGTCGCATCGTCGACAGCCACCGCGCCCGCGTCGTGCAAGGCCGCCACGGTCGCGTCCACCTGGTCGCCGCGCACGATCAACTCGTAGCCGGGGAGGTCATATTTCTGTTGGGACAGGGCGATGATGCCTTCCTGCTCGACAAAATGCTCCCCTTCCAACTCGCGCGCAGCGGGGACGATGGCCGCGGCCACAGAACCGGCTTGCTCTCCGGCCAAACGGATGCGCCGCCAGTCGAGCGTTTCGACCTTCACCTTGTCCATGAAGAAGATTTGGCCGCGCAGGTGCTTGCCAAGCGCGTCATGCTGGCCCGGCGCGGGCAGCAGCAAGAGATCGTCGGCGCGACAGAGTACGGTGAACACCTGCACGATGCGCGCCGTGGGGCTGGTCAACACGGTCACCGCGCTCTGTCCAGGGCGCAGCGCGGCAATGTTGTTGGTGGTCATGCGCTGCAAGAAATCGACCCGATCTGCGTCGGTCACACGCAGCACACCGGTGTCGTCGCGCAGTTGATAGCCCGCGCCATCGGTGATGGCTGCATACTGCTCCATATCGACTGCCGGAG
>CAZZNG010000007.1:0-38597 GCA_964655505.1 uncultured Litorilinea sp.
TGCGCTCGAACTGGCCCATGTTCTCGGCGTTGATGCGGAAATAGGCCTGCAGCGGAATGTCGACGTGGACGCCCTTGGGCACGTAGACGAAGCTGCCGCCGCTCCACACGGCGCTGTTGAGCGCCGCAAACTTGTTATCCGAAGCAGGGATGATGGTCGCGAAATACTCGCGCACAATGTCTTCGTGCTCGCGCAGCCCGCTGTCCATGTCCAGGAAGATAACGCCTAGCTTCTCCCATTCCTGGCGCAGGCTGTGATAGACCACTTCCGAGTCATACTGCGCGCCGACACCGGCCAAGAACTTGCGCTCGGCTTCGGGAATGCCCAGCCGCTCGAAGGTGTTCTTGATGTCCTCGGGCACTTCGTCCCAACTCTTGCCCGTCTGCTCGGTCGGGCGCAGGTAGTAGTAAATTTCATCGAAATTGATGCCGCTCAGATCCGCGCCCCAGGTCGGCATTGGTTTGGACAGGAAGATGTCCAGCGCCTGGTGGCGGAACTCGCGCATCCAATCCGGCTCGTTCTTGTGATCCGAGATCTGGTCGATGACGGCATGGCTCAGGCCACGCTCCGCCTTAAAGACCGGCTCGATCTCGTCGTAAAAGCCGTATTGGTATTCTTCCTTAACGCCAGAAAGCTGCTCGCGATCTGCTTGTGTTGCCATAAAAAACTCTCTCCTTGCTGCTCTTCAGCATCGGTGCGTTGAGACGATACCGCTGCGCTAGGCGCAGGGCCGCTCACCGCTCGGTTAGGCTGCCACTGGCTTGTCGGCAAACTCCTCTTCGACCCAGCCATAGCCACGCTCTTCGAGCATCGCAGCCACTTCGGGGCCGCCGGTCTTGACGATCCGCCCGTCGTAGAAAATGCTGACATAGTCGGGCTTCACGTAGTTGAGAATCCGCTGGTAGTGGGTGATCAGGAGGAAACCCCGATCTTGGGTTGCCAGTTTGTTGATCCCGTCCGCGACAACACGCAGCGCGTCGATGTCCAACCCTGAGTCGGATTCGTCGAGGAGGGCGAACTTCGGCTCAAGCATCGCCATCTGCAGCACTTCGGTGCGCTTCTTTTCGCCACCCGAGAAGCCCTCGTTGAGATAGCGGCGGGCAAAGCTCGGATCGACGTTATATTCCTTCATCTTCTCATTCAGCTCGCGGCGGAACTCACGCATGGGCATCAGGTTGCTGCCGATGACGCCGCTGCGCTGCTCGCCGTTCTTCGCTTCCGCGGTGTAGCCGCGCACGTTGGACACGGCGGTGCGCAGGAAGTTGGCGACGCTCACGCCAGGCACGGCAACCGGGTATTGGAAGGCCAAGAAGACGCCCGCCCGGCAGCGTTCGTCGGCTTCCATGTCGAGTATGCTCTCGCCGTCAAGCAAGATGTCGCCCTCGGTCACTTCATAGTGGGGATGCCCTGCGATCACATAGGCGAGCGTCGATTTGCCTGAGCCGTTCGGCCCCATCAAAGCGTGAATCTCGCCGCTGCGCAGGGTCAGATTGACCCCTTTGAGGATCTTGTTCCCCTCAACCTCCGCATGAAGATTGCGGATCTCCAGTACACTCATGATACTTGCACTCCTCTTCTGGCTCTTGTGCAATCGCTCTTATTCAAAGGCTCGGATATTTTTCAGAATATCAAGTAAAGAGTAACCGAGCACGCTGACAACGTCTGTAAATTTGAAACCTAACAAGTTGGTGACGGTGATGTAAACAGCAGTCGGCTGGATAAAAAGCATGTAGCTGTTTTCTCGCTTAGGATATATCGGAGATATCCGCCATGTTCTGGCCTGCCTGCGTCACATTCTGGTTGCTCACCACAAACGAACAGCCCCGATGCCCGTCCATGATGCACGAACTCAAGTTGACATCGGAGCCGAGAACCTTGCGCATCAACTCTTCGTCCATCTCGCAAATGTCGCGGTGCTCTTGGGCCAACTCATGATACGGGCAGTTGTACGTGTGCAAGACGATCGTGTTGTCCTCTTGCACTTTGACATCGGTCAACACGCCGCGCGCGTACAACGCCACAGCCAACTGCTCGACGCGCTCTTGCAGCACGTCCGACTTGACCGAATTGGCATAGCGGCGGGCCAAACGACTGCCCACCCGATCCAACAATTCGGCGGCGCGTTCTTTGCCTTCGAGCGCAAAGACCTCTTCGAGCAGGGTCAACGCCAGATCATCACAGTGACAGGCGAAAAGCTCGTGCGCCTTGGGCGTGATCGAATAGGCGTGATGGGGGCGGCCTACTCCCGCATGAACGGTTTTGCGCTCGACATAACCGTCGGCCTGCAAGGCTTGCAGATGCTGCCGCACGGCTGTCGTCGTCACACCCAACACTTCTTCAAGCTCTTTGATTGTGGCGGAGCCGTTGCGCTTCAGATGCTCAACAATATACCAGGTAGGGCTCTCGCGGTCGCTATATACATTCAACGCCGTTGGTCCTTCCTGTCCCAAACAGCCGACTTCTGGGTCTGGCGAGAGTAGGAGATTCTCTCTCGCTGTGTGCTCGCGCCAGGCGCGTCACACTGTTCACACACCAACCCAGTATACCAAGCGGAGTGAGTTTTGTCAAATAAGACTGTTTTAATTATCAAAACTATGTTTGAGGCCGCACAGGGGTTAGTCCGCGGCGGATGCGGCAGATTCAGCAGGTTCAGAGGGGGCGGCAGACACAGGCTCGGCGCCGCGCGTTGACGGCAGCAGCAGCGCACAGGCCGCGCCGCCCAGCGGCAGCAGGGCAAAGATGCCCAGGACGACGGGGAGGCCGACAAATTCCGCCACCCAACTGCCCAATCCGGCCATGGCCGCGCCGCTGGCAAACATCAGCCCCAGCACCGCGCCGCCGATCATGCCTCGGCGCTTGGGCAGCAGCCGCTGGGCCATGATGATCAGGATGCTGTGGGGGATGTTCATCATGATGCCCGCGCCAATTGCAACCGCGGCATAGAGCCAACCGTTCGTATGAAGCATGCCGAACGAGAAGAGCGCGCCCAGGCTCATGGAGACGAAGATCACCGTGCGCCGGTTGAAGCGGTCGCCCAGCCAGCCGCCGATGAATGTGCCCGTGGCCCCAGCAAAGGCCAAGATACTCACCATCGTGCCGTAGGTTGCGGGGGTGAAGCCTTGATCCGAAAAATATTTGGGCAGCAGCGTTGTAAAGCTCTGTTGGGTCGTGGATCGAAAGGTGATGAGCAAGATAAACGCGATCGCCACATAGAGGCCGCGCGTGGCCGCGCTGTTGGCCGGGGCAGCGGACTGGCTAGGCGGACCGTGGGCATGGGCATGGCCCGCGTCCTCCGCTTCGCTTTCCGCGTCGTGATAGGGCGAGCGCACAAAGACGAACATGGCGACAATGGCGGGCGTTGCCGCCAGCGCCAGATAGCCCAGGGAAGCAAGCCCATAGTTTTCGATGATGAAGCCGGTTAACAGCGGCCCAAGCGCCAGCCCAACCTGTCCCAACACGAAGAAGATCGATGTCGCCATGGTTGGGTAGGAACCGCCTGACAGGGTGGCGTTGATCATCCCCGCGGGGTGGAATGCGCCGCTGCCCAGCGCGCCCAGGGTCAGACAGGTGACCATGGCCGGGTAGTTGGGCATCAAAATGCCCAGGGTGTAGAAAAGCATGGTCCACAAGACGCCCGCGCCCGCCAGCCAGCGTCCGCGTAGCCGGTCGGTGAGGATGCCAAAGAGCGGCTGTGTCAGCGAGGCGGCAAAGGTGTAGATCATGGCGGCCAGCCCGATCTGGCTCACCGTCAGATTAAAGTTTGGCGCAACCGCGGTCAGGATCATCGGAACCGACGAGTTAACCAGGTCGATGGAAAAGTGGCCGAATGAAACGGAAAAGAGCCGTCTTACATCCATGGCTATTTTCGCCATTGTTGCTTCACCTTTGCTTCACTAACGTTTGCGCCAACCCTTGAACGGCTGTAACCCTTGAAACAGCCGTGAAGTGCTTGCGTGCTTGTGTATTAGGTTGCGCACGCGCCATACGGGCAACGACGCACACGCTGCGTGCGTTCCGTCACCCGTCCAATTAATTCGCATGTCGAACCATTGTAGCACACAGGCTGGAGGCCCAGCGAAATTGCGCCTCCCATTTGGCATTTGGTTTAGAAATAGTGGCAGTGGATCTTCCGGGGCGCTCGCAGCGTCCCGGAAGGTGCGAGCCTGGGTGTTTGACGCTGGGCAGCGGCGCGGGCACAATTGGTCGTAATGGACGCTGCAGAATTGACCCAACTTCTCAAGCAGACCGCGCAGCAACTTGGCTTTGACCATTGCCGCGTGCTGCCGGTGGATCAAGCCCCCCATGCTGACTTTTTCGAGGCGTGGGTGGCCGCGGGCCGCCCTGGAGACATGGGCTATTTGGCACGCTATCAAGACAGACGCCGCGACCCGCGCCTGCTTGCTCTGCCGCCCGAAGGCGCGCCCGCAAGCCAGCATGACCAACCGGATATTAGCTTCCGCTCGCTGATAGTCTTGGGTGTCAATTACCACCAGTTCGACCTGCCGCCGGAGGTGCTCGACGACCCCAGCCGCGGCATCATCGCCCGCTACGCCTGGGGCGATGATTACCATGAGTTGATTCGTCCCTTGCTCTACGAGTTGGATGCCACCGCGCGCCGCCACAGCGGGCGAACCAGTCTGGGCAAGGGACTGGTGGACACGGGGCCGGTGTTGGAGCGCGATTGGGCGCATGTGGCGGGCATCGGCTTCACGGGCAAGAACTGCTGCACGATCCACCCGCAGCAGGGCAGTTGGTTCATCTTGGCGACGCTGCTGCTGCCAGAGCTGTTGGTCTATGACCCGCCTGTGGTCAAGCATCCGGAGCCGCCGCCCGCAGCCGTGCTGGCCGGGCTGCCCCCTGCCGAGGATTACGGTACATGGGTGCTGCCGCTGACGCCCGCGGGCGAGGCGACACAGGCGACACAGCGGGGTACTTGTGGGCGCTGCACCCGCTGTCTCGATGCCTGCCCCACCAACGCATTTGTGGGGCCGTACCACCTGGACCCGCAGCGCTGCATCAGCTACTGGACAATTGAAACCCAAGCGCCCATCCCGCGGCCCCTGCGCGGGCGCTTCGGCAACCGCATCTTTGGCTGCGATATTTGCCAAGAGGTCTGCCCCTGGAACCAGCGGCTGGGCGAGCGGCGTCCCCGGCTGGCCCAGTTGGCCGCCCAAGCGGGCCGCGTTGCGCCGCCCCTGCTAGAGGGGTTTGCGCCCGAAACGCCCTACTGGTTGGACGACGGGGCCTTTGCCGCGCGCTTTCGCAAGTCGCCCGTCAAGCGCGCCAAACGCCGCGGCATGGCGCGCAATGTCTGCGTTGCGCTGGGCAATTGGGGCGATCCCCAGGCGCTGCCCGCGCTGACGCTGGCGTTGATGGACCCCGCGCCGGTGGTGCGCGGCCATGCGGCGTGGGCGCTGGGCCGCATCATGCAGCAGCATCACCTGCCCGCCGCGGCTGAAGCGCTCGACGCGGCGCTGGCACGCGAGACGGACGAAACCGTGCGGGAGGAGATCGCGGCCGCGCGCCAGGGAGATGTCGCGGGGTAGCGCGAGGGGTGCCGCGGGGGTGTCGTTGGCTTCACCGGCCTCACTTGCCCTAGCCACCGTATTCAGTGCAACCACTGTATACAGATGCCCAATGGAGTAGGGGAGCGTCCATGAGCAGCGATGCGCGGTTGGTCGAGTTTTACGAGCAGTCCTACACGGAGGCCGAACGCCTGGGGCGCAGAGAGGGGCAGCTTGAACTGGCGCGCACCCAAGAACTGTTGGGCCGCTTTCTGTCGCCGCCACCGGCCAAGATCATCGACATCGGGGGCGGCACAGGCGTCTATGCTTCATGGCTGGCCTCGCGCGGCTACGCTGTGCAGCTTGTGGACATTGTTCCGGCCCATGTGCAAGCGGCCGCGGGCGCGTTGAACGCGGTCGTCGGCGACGCGTGCGCCCTGCCCTACCCGGACGGCTGCTATGACGTGGCGCTGCTGCTGGGGCCGCTCTATCACCTGCTGACCGTGGACGATCGCTTGGCCGCGCTGCGCGAGGCGAGCCGGGTGGTGCGGCCTGGCGGGCTTGTGGTGGCGGCTTTTATTTCGCGCGGCGCGGTGGCTCTGGACGGTTACGTGAAAGGGTGGATCGACAATCCGGGGGTGATCCGCGCGGTGCGCGACCATTTGCGCCGCGGCGTCTCTCCGGCTCATGGCAGCGGGTTTGGCGCAATTGCCTACTTTCACCTGCCCGCGGAGGCGCGCGCCGAACTGGAGGCGGCGGGCCTAGAAGTGCTTGCGCTCTTTGGGGTGGAAGGGCCGGGCTGGGTCGCGCCAGACTTTAACGAGCGTTGGCAGCGCGTGGAAAGTCGGGAGATCATCCTGGAAAGCGCGCGGCTGTGTGAAGCCGAACCCGCATTACAGGCTTTAAGCCCTCATCTGTTAGCCTTCTGCCGCCGACCGTGATGAGCAGGCCGCCATCAGTTCGGCCTGGAATTGTGGTATACTCGGACATGAGCCGCACCAGACAGTGATACGAACAGCGGGCACAGAACAGCGGGCACAGAATAACGGACACTGAATAGCGGACACGGCAGACCGGAGACAACCCCAGAAGTCGCGCAGACGAAAACAGCGGACGAAAACACAGGATATGCTATGGCCGATCAACCCAAAAAGACCATTTTGGTGGTGGACGATGAGCCGCGCATGGTGCGCTTCGTCAAGATGAACCTGGACCTTGAAGGCTATCTAACCATCGAGGCGAATAACGGGATGCAAGCGCTGGAGAAGGTGCGCGATTACAACCCGGACTTGGTGTTGTTAGATGTCGAGATGCCAGGCATGGATGGGTTCGAGACACTCAAGCGGCTGCGCGAGATCAGCGACGCCGCGGTGATTATGCTCACCGTGCGCTCGGACGAAGAAGACCGCATTAAGGGGCTTGATCTGGGCGCAGATGATTACGTGACCAAGCCCTTTAGCCCGCGCGAATTGTCAAGCCGCATCCGCGCGGTCTTGCGCCGCTTTGAACAGCCGGGCCGCCCAGACCAGCAGATCGTCACCATTGACGACCGGCTGCAGGTGGATTTGCAGCGCCGCGATGTGATCGTAGACGGCGAGCGGCTAGGATTGCGCCCCACCGAGTACCGGCTGCTCTACCACCTGATTCAAAATGCCGGGTGGGTCGTGCCGCATGAGACGCTGCTGACCAAGGTGTGGGGCCATGAGTATGTGAACGATAATCACCTCTTGCGCCTGTACATCACCTATCTGCGTAAAAAGATCGAGCCGGATCCGGCCAACCCGCGCTATATCTTCACCGAGCGCGGCCTGGGCTATCGCTTCATTGACTTTGAGCGCGAAAAGCGCCGCGAGGCAGAGGCGGAACAGTGATTCGCCCTCGCTTTGACCCGGCATGAATTAAAACAAGGGCGTCAGAACGAAGTTCAATGCTGGCGTTCTAATCCAAGCGTAACAAAGGGGATGCCATGACCACTTTTCCCGAATCGCATCAAGACCTTCTCCAAGCCGACGTGGCTGTGCTGGCGACGAATGGGCGGGATGGATACCCACAAGTCACCGCGCTTTGGTTCTTATACGACGACGACGGCATGTTGCGGCTGTCGCTGAATACGACGCGCCAGAAGGTGAAAAATCTCCAGGCGAATCCGGCATGTACCTTCTTCATCATCGACCCTGCCAGCCCATACCGCACATTGGAAGTCCGCGCTCGCGCCGAGATCGAACCGGACCCAGACTATGTCTTTGCCGATAAAGTCGGGGCCAAGTATGGCGGTGTCGATCTGCGGGAGAACGACCGCCCCGGCGAGACACGCGTCGTCGTGACGCTCCACCCTGTGAAGGTGAACACCTGGGGCTAGCCGCGCGCCGCCTCGTCTCTGTTGCAGCCCTTGCAGCCGTCACCCTCGATTGAATTCTTTGTTTGCTGTGTGAAAACCGGCTTGAAAAATTTGAAGCAGCCGGACTGCTCGTGGTATGATTCGCAATTGGCGTGCGTACACGCCACGCGAAAACTAGTTGACACGCCCTGGGACTCGCAGGCCGGGTGCTGTTCATGTTCAGTCTGCAATGGCAGTAAATAGCAGCAGATCGAGCAGAACGGTCAGTCTGGGGGATGAATAGGGCGGAAGACGAACCCAAGACAGGAGAAAAAAAATGTCGGTCGTCAGCATGAAAGCACTGCTGGAGGCAGGTGTCCACTTCGGCCACCGTACCCGGCGCTGGAACCCCAAGATGCGCCCGTATATCTTTACGGAGCGCAGCAAGATCCACATCATCGATCTGCAGCAGACGGTGGTGCGGTTGAATGAGTATTACGAAATGGTGCGCGAACTGGTCGCCAAGGGCGGCACGATTTTGTTCGTGGGAACCAAGCGCCAAGCGCAAGCGACGATCCAGGCGGAGGCCGAACGCGCGGGGATGCCCTATGTCAACCAGCGCTGGTTGGGCGGCACGCTGACCAACTGGGTCACCATTAAGCAGCGTCTGGATTATCTGCTGCGTCTGGAACGGCGCATGGACAGCGGTGAATTCCGCAACCTGCCCAAAAAGGAACAGTTGGCAATCCAGCGCGAGATCGACAAACTCAACCGGCGTATTGGCGGCTTGAAGACAATGCGCAAGATGCCGGATATGCTCTTTGTGGTCGATACAAACCTGGAAGATCTGGCTGTCAAAGAGGCGAATAAGCTCAACATTCCGATTATCGGGATGGTTGACACCAACGCCGACCCGGACCCGATTGATTATGTGATTCCCAGCAACGACGATGCCATTCGTGCGGTCAAGCTGATTGTCAGCATCATTGCGTCGGCCGCGGAAGAAGGTATGCGCATCCGGGAGATCGACATGGCCGATACGGGCCAAGTCAGCCGCGATGACCTGGCCGAGATGGAGCAATATCTTGGCCCCAGCACCTTGGCGAAGCTGCAAGCCTCGGACGAAGATGAAGACGAGTACGAGGATTATGAGGACGACGTCGATGAGGCCGAGGTCGATGAGGCCGACGTCGATGAAGACGAAGACCTCTATGCCGAAATCGAAGAGGACGAGGACGAAGACTTCGTCGAGGAAGAGGAAGCGGACTACAACAATCGCGACTAAGATAATCGCGACCAGGGAATCGCAACGCGGGTTGCGACGCCCGTTGTGTTCGCCGGTGCATCGCCTGGCGGATTGCGTTGATCGAGGCCGGTGGGACTGCATCCCTACCGGCCTGCCCAGGTAGACGGGAATCAGGAATTTATAAAGCAGGGAGAAACCGAATGGCTGAAATTAGTGCGCAAATGGTCAAAGAGTTGCGCGAGGCGACCAACGCGGGCGTTTTGGACTGTAAGAAGGCCTTGACCGAGTCCGGCGGCGACTTTGACGCCGCGGTCGAGATTCTGCGCAAGAAAGGCTTGTCGACGGCGGCCAAGAAGTCGGGCCGCGAAGCCAACGAAGGCATCATCGGTCACTATGTCCATGCCGGGAGCAAGATGGCGAGCCTGGTCGAGCTGAACTGCGAGACGGACTTTGTGGCGCGTACCGACCGCTTCCAGCAGTTGGCGCGTGACCTGGCGATGCATGTTGTGGCCGCGCACCCGCTCTATGTGAGCCGTGAAGATGTGCCTGCCGAGATCATCGAGGCGGAAAGGACCATCTATCAGGAGCAGAACGCCAGCAGCGGCAAGCCGCCGCAGGTGGTCGAAAAGATTGTCGAGGGCAAGCTCGACAAGTGGCTGAGCGAGATTTGTTTGCTCGAACAGCCGTTTGTCAAGAACCCGGATGTAACCATCCAGGACTTGCTTGTCGAAAGCATCGCCGCCTTGGGCGAGAATATCAAGGTCAGCCGCTTTGCGCGGATGGCCGTGGGCGAGGAATAATTGCTCATTATCAATGCCCAGCCAAGTCACTTGGCTGGGCATTGTTCTGTCTGGCGCGCTCATTGAGTTGGTGGATGAGCGCGTTGTTGTGTAAACGACCGGCGCGGCCCGCATAGGCGCGGGATGCCGGCGAGTTGGTCAAATATCTATCGATTCTTAAATCTTTCGCGCGTTTCCTGGCGGCTTGCTGCGACGTCTCGTACATTAGTATGTGCGCGATCGCACCATCATGCGGTCACACCATTTGATCACACTATCTAATCACACCAACTGATTACACCAGCTATCAGGGGAGAACAGCGAAAGGAAAGCTTGTGCGCGGCGCGGCTTGGTCTTTGGTCAAGCCGTTGACCGGCAGACAGATGCGGGCGGATGATAGGCCGGCTGAATCACCATAGACGCCAATTGGAGGAAAGTGTGTCTGACCTTAAGTATCGTCGTATTTTGCTAAAGTTGGGTGGCGAGGCCCTGGCAGGCGAAGGCGGATTTGGCATCAATCCGCGTCGCGCGGAGGAGTTGGCCCATAAGGTCATTTCTGTTTTGAACCTGGGGGTGCAGGTTGCCATTGTGATCGGCGGCGGCAATCTCTGGCGCGGCAAAGAGGATGGGCTGGATCATGGCATGGAGCGGGTCACTGCCGACCATATGGGCATGTTGGCGACGGTTATGAATTCACTTGCCTTGCAAGATGCGCTGGAGCGCGCGGGCATTCCCACGCGCGTGATGACCGGCATTGAAGTGCGCGCCGTGGCCGAGCCGTACATCCAGCGCCGCGCGGTGCGCCACTTGGAAAAGGGCCGGGTGGTGATCTTTGGCGCGGGGACCGGCAACCCCTATTTCACCACCGACACCGCCGCGTCGCTGCGCGCGATGGAGATCGACGCCGAGGCGCTGATCAAGGCGACCAAGGTCGACGCGGTCTATGATCGCGACCCCAAGAAGAACAGCGATGCCAAACGCTTCTCTCGCCTGACCTATATTGATGCGCTCAACATGCGCGTCGGCGTGATGGACAGCACGGCCATGGCGATGTGCATGGACAACGATTTGCCCATCTATGTCATCAACTTATGGCAGGAAGGCACGCTGGAAAAGGTGGTGCTGGGCGAGGAGATCGGCACGCTGATCACAGCCTAGCGCCTGGTGGGCAGGGTCATAAGAGAGCAGGCAGGGAACCGAAAAGGTTTTCTGTCTGCGTCGATCTTTGCTACAATAGAGCAATATCGTCTGCCCAATTCGAGAGTCAAGGGTCGCGGGGAGCGGTTGCCGAGCGTGATTCGGTGCTCGTCTTTGGCGTCTGCCGGTCGAGCCTGTGCCGGCCATGGAGCCGGGGCACATCTTCTTCTTGGGGCATGAGGCCCGCCGCGCAGTGACTAGCCAGTGACTAGCCAGTGACTTGACGAGAAGTTGGGCAGGATGCTTATTTGCCCTTCTGACCAGAAATCTTGTGCAGGGCGCACTTCTTTGAGGAGATGAGGCGATGATCAACGACGTAATGGCCGATGCCACTGAACGCATGGAAAAAGCCATCGAAGCGCTACGTGTCGACTTGCGTTCGATCCGCACAGGGCGCGCGTCTCCTGCGCTGCTCGACCGCATCACGGTCGATTACTACAACATGCCGACGCCGCTGCAGCAACTGGCGACCATCTCTGTGCCGGAAGCACAAACCCTGCTCATCCGTCCCTATAGCCCATCGGATTTGGGCGCAATTGAGAAGGCGATTGCCAAGTCGGACTTGGGGCTGACCCCCAACAACGACGGGCAGCAGATTCGCTTGAACATTCCGCCGCTGACCGAGGAACGCCGCCGCGAACTGACCAAGGTGGTTGCCAAGCGCGCCGAAGAAGCGCGCGTGGCTGTGCGCAACGTGCGCCGTGATGCGATTCATGACTTGCGTGAGATGCAGAAGGAAAGTATGATCTCCGAAGATGACCTGCATCGCGCCCAAGAGCGCATCCAGGAGAGGACGGACGAGTACATCAAGAAGGTTGACGAGACGGCGCGCGAAAAAGACGAAGAGATCATGACGCTCTGAGTGATACACGAACGCAACCGCCGACCACGGGATACTGCATCTGGACGCTGTATTCTTTCAGATTTTCTGTGGCCCAGAGGCTGTGTTGGCGGGCGAGGGTGTTGCGCAGCCGGTGCGTCGAGTTCGCTTGTAGATGCAGGGGTGGGTGCTCGCTCACCCCTTCTTTTTCGTCCTGGATATCCCTCTTCTTTATCGGGACGGGCGCACCGCGGCAGGTTTAGTCGAGGAGCCAGGAAGTACAATTTACCATGAGCACAGAAATTAACAACCACCACGCACCGCAGCAGGCGGCCATGGAGGCCAGTGTCGAACCATCCGCCGGGCCGCACCATGTTGGGATCATCATGGACGGCAATGGCCGCTGGGCGCAAGCGCGCGGGCTGCCGCGTCTGGCCGGGCATCAAGCCGGGGTGGATAACATCCGCCGCATCTTGGAACACAGCGTCTTGCGCGGCATCAAGGTACTGACCATCTATGCCTTTTCGACAGAGAATTGGCAGCGACCCCTGGAAGAAGTCACTGGGTTGATGCGCCTGCTCAGCCTGACGATCAAGCGGCAGCTCAACGACCTCCATGCCAATGGCGTGCAGATCCGCCACAGCGGGCGCATGGCCGGCATCAATCCCGAACTGCAAAAGCAGATTCGCCATGCGCTGGAGGTGACCCGGCACAACGACCGCATCATCCTCAACGTTGCCTTCAATTATGGCGGCCGCGCCGAAATCCTCGACGCGATTCGCGCGCTCGTCGCCGATGGCGTCAAGCCGGACGAGTTGACCGAGGAACTGTTCAGCCGCTATCTCTATACGAGCGATCTGGTCGACCCGGACCTGATCATCCGCACCGGGGGCGAGTGGCGTTTGAGCAATTTCCTGATCTGGCAGGCGGCCTATGCCGAGTATTACACGACGCCGACCTTCTGGCCCGATTTCGATGAAGTTGAATTGGACAAAGCTTTGTCAGAATACCATGCGCGGGAACGTCGCTTTGGTCGCGTTCTCCAGACTTAGATCCAACTCCCACCATCTTTGAGCCACATGCCATGCGGCAGCGCATCATTGTCGGGCTGCTCGCCATCCCCTTAACCCTCCTCCCCATTTGGCTAGGTGGGGTTTGGTCTGCCCTCTTTTTTAGCCTCGTCGCCCTAGGCGGCGGGGTCGAATTTTATCGACTCACACGCGTTGGCGGCTATCACCCCACCCAGTTTCTGGGATTGATCTGGGTGGTCTTGCTGGTGAACGCCTACTGGCAGCCCACCTATCTGCCGCTGGAAACGGTGCTCATCGCCGGGCTGATCGTGACGCTGGTCGATGCGATGTATGAGAAGCAGCAGCCCATGCACACATGGATGGCGACTGCCATCGGCGCGCTCTATCTGGGCACGACCGTCGGCCAAGCATTGGCGCTGCGCTTTGTGCCCAACGGTCTGTGGTGGTTGATCTTTGGCCTCATCGTGACTTGGACCAATGACAGCGCGGCCTACTTTGTCGGTGTGACCCTGGGCCGTCACAAGCTGTGGCCGCGCCTCAGCCCTAAAAAGACGTGGGAAGGCACGGTCGCGGGGTGGATTGCCGCGGCGGTTGTGGGCGGGCTGCTGGTCGAGCTAACGCCGGTTAGCCCGAGCTTGGGCATCTGGTTTGGGGTGGTTGTGGGCGCACTGTGCGGCGTTTTGGCGCTGCTGGGCGATCTGTCGATTAGCGCGCTCAAGCGGCAGGTAGGGGCCAAGGACAGCGGCAATTTCCTGCCGGGGCACGGCGGCGTGTTGGACCGGATGGACAGCCTGCTGTTTGTGCTGCCCTTTGTCTATCAGATGGTGACGCTGCTCGCCTAGACGCCCCACCGAGATAAGCAACTGAGACAAGCAACTGGTTGAACTAAAAAGGGACCGCGGCGTGCGGCCCCTTTTTGCATTGGCTTGCTGTGCATATGCGCCCGCGCTAGGCGTGCTGCCACTGCGCTCCTTGCGCGGCCTGGCGCAGCTTGTCCAGATTTTCGCCCGGCGTACCGTGATCGTTGAAGACCGCGCTGCCGGTTACGATGACATTGGCCCCGGCGCGGATGACGTCGGCGATGTTGCGGCTGTCGATGCCCCCATCTACCTGGAGATCACACAGGGGGTTGAGTTCGTCTTGCAGGCGGCGCACGCGGCGCAGCTTGCCCGTGCTGGTTTCGATGAAGCGCTGTGAGCCAAAGCCTGGGTTGACGCTCATGACCAAGATCATGTCGACAAAGGGCAGGATCTCCTGCACAGCCTCGACGGGCGTAGCCGGGTTGATGGCGACACCGGCGCGACAGCCAAGCTCGGTAATGCGCTGCACGGTGCGATGAAGGTGGACGGTGGCCTCGGCGTGGACGGTCATAATATTCGCTCCCGCCTCGGCAAAATCGGCCAGGTAGCGATCCGGGTCCTCGATCATCAGGTGGACATCGAGGGGCAGATCCGTCGCCGCGCGCACGGCACGCACAATGGCCGCACCAAAGGAGATGTTGGGCACAAAGCGGCCATCCATCACATCGAGATGGATGTAGTCCGCGCCGCCCGCGGCCGCGGCCTGCACGGCATGGGCCAGGTGGCCGAAATCGGCTGTCAGGATGGAAGGGGCGATTTTGGTTGGTTTACGTGTGATTTTCATGGTTGGTTTGTTCTGTCCGGCGCGTCATGGCGCGCTAAAAAGTCTTGCATGATGCCAAGCACCCGGCGCGAGTCGCGCAAGATCAAGGCGTGTCCCTGCTGTGGGATCAGGTGCAGTTCGCTGTTGGGCAGCGTGGCGTGCATCTGCTCGGCGATCTCCGCGGAAAAGATTTCGTCGTCTTCGCCGTGGATAATGCAGACGGGCAGCGTCCACGCGGCCAGGGCCGTACGGGGGAGGTCGATCACTTGGTCGGGGGTGAGGGCACGAAAGGCCGGAAGCATGGTTTCAAAGAAGTAGCCCTCGCCCTGCTGCGCGTCCTGCAAGCGGGCGGTTACCTCCAACCAGTTGGGACCGAGGTTAAACGACTCGACGCGCAGATCGATCGCGGTGCCGGTGGTGGCCGGGTTGATGCTGTAGGTGCTGCTGACCAGGGTCAACGTGACCGGCGTCAGCGGGCGCTCATACTGCGGGCCGTCTTGCACCATCCATTGCGCCAGTGTCGCCCCCGCGCTGGCTCCGCCGATGTGCGCACGAGGGATGTCCAGACCGGCCAACAGCGCAGCCACATCAGCGGCCATGGCCCGATGGTCAAAGCCAGGCGGGAAGCCGCGGGATCGCCCGTGGCCGGGGAGATCGGGCAGAATGACGCGGTAGCTGGTCGCCAGTTCCAACGCAACCTTGCCCCAGGCGACGCGGCCTGTGCTCATGAAGTTGTGCAGCAGCACGACGGGTGTGCCTGGGGCTTCTGCGTTTAGATCCTCGTAGAATAACTCCCCGTGCCGGGTTGCGAAGGTTGGCATCAGCTACGGTGGATTAAACCGGCGTGCGTTCGGTGGGCTGTCCACCGGCACGGTCGGCGGGTGTGACCCGGCTGTCGAAGCGAGGCGGGCGGCGCTCGTTCGCCATGCTCGCAGCCACCACTTGCATGATTTCGCCGACATCGTCCATGGTGATCAGCCCCAAGAATTCCGGCCCTTGATTGACCGCTACCACGCGGCCCCCACCGGAAGCCATCTTTTCCCACACTTCGGACAGGTCAGCGGTGGGCGCTACCTTGACAACCTGCTCTTCGGGGATCATCACGTCGACCACGCGCGCTTCGGGGCCAAACTCGCGCAGCCCTGCAATCAGCCGCGGGCGCGTAAGTACGCCGATGAACTTGCCCGATAGATCGCGAACCGGGTAGTCGGTCTGGTAGGTGTTCATGAGCAGATCGACCGCGCGGCTGAGCCGCTCGCTGGCATAGAGGCTGGCAGCCTCCGGGGTGAGGGCTGTGCCCGCCTTGACGTTGCGCAGCAATGCGCGGCTTTCGACGGCTTCGCGCTCCGCGCCGCCGCCGACATAGACGAAGAAGGCAATGAGCAGCATCACAATGTTGCCGGTGAAGAGTCCCCAAATGGCAAACAGACCGGCCATCAAGCGGCCCACCAGCACAGCCGTGCGCGTGGCCTGCACATAGGACATGGTCATTGCCAACAGCGAGCGCAGGATGCGCCCACCGTCCATTGGGAAGGCAGGCAGCAGGTTAAAAAGCCCCAGCATAATGTTGGCGCCGAGCAGATAGACCAAGATGTTCGTCACGCCGGGCGTCTGCATCATGCGCAGGAATTCCACGACTGTCGTGGGAAAGTTCCCGCGCCCTAGCTCCAGCATGGCGGCCAGCAGCGTCAGCGGCACAAGGATGATCGCCAGGATAAAGTTGACCAGCGGCCCGGCCAACGTTATCAGGAACTCATGCAGAGGCTTGTCAGGCATACGTTCCAGGCTGGCGACGCCGCCGATGGGCAAGAGCGTGATGTGAGCGACATTGACCTTGTAGTATTTTGCCACGACCGCATGGCCCAACTCATGCAGGGTGACGCTGCCAAAGAGCAGGAGGATAACCAGGATGCCGTAGAGCGCACCCACCAATGGGCCTGCCGGCCCCGCGCTGTAGATGAACGCGCCATAGGCCAGGATCAAGACAAACGACCAATGGACGCGGACGTCGATGCCGAATACGCGGAAGAGCGTCAAAGATGTACCCATGTGGACTCCTTATTCAGAGTTGACAGCACCGGCATGCTTGATGCTTAACATGGCGTTGTGCTGGATGGTGTTCGTCCATCTAGCATGCCACAGATACGCCTGTGTTTCTGTGAGGATAGTTGGAATTGGGCTGCGGCGTGTGATCTCTCCTTCAACGCGCTTTAGTCGTCGGGCAGCAGCGGGGGAACGCCACTTGGGTTGCAGGCCAGGCATGGACAGCAGGCGCGCAGCGCGGAGAAGACATAGATGCCCGAGCCGTGGCCGTCGGCCCAGGTGAAACGCACGGCATAGTTGCCGACGAGCGCAGCATCGACGATCTCGGCGCTGGGCAGCGGGCCGGAGGCGAGGCGCAGCTCGTCGGTTTCCAGGGCCGCGGCGCGGCGCTCTTCACGACAGGTCGCGCAGGGGCAATTGGCGCGCAGCCAGCGCAGCGGATAAGAACTGTGGTGTCCGTCTTGCCATTCGACGCGCAGCACGCCTGCTGCGCGGTCAACGGTCAAATCCCTGGGGTGGGTCGCTGGATCGGTGCTCATCTTTGGCTCGACTATTGGCCGTTGGTCGTTGGGCGGCTGCCGTTGGTCGTGCCGCCCAAGCCCTTGTCGCCGCTGAGGTTGTGCATGAAACCGCTGAGAAATTCGATGGGCAGCGGGAAGATGATCGTGCTGTTATGCTCGGCGGCAATATCGTTGAGCGTGGCGAGATAGCGCAGTTGCAGCGCGCCTGGCTCGGCCGACATGATGCGCGCCGCTTCCGCCAGTTGTTCAGAGGCTTGCAATTCGCCCTCGGCATGGATGATCTTGGCGCGCTTTTCGCGTTCTGCCTCGGCTTGGCGGGCCATGGCGCGCTGCATACTGGCGGGCAGTTCCAAGTCCTTGACCTCGACAATGCTGACCTTGATGCCCCACGGCTCGGTCTGCTCGTCGATGATCTGTTGCAAGCGGCGATTGATCTCATCCCGTTGGGAGAGCAGGTCATCCAGTTCGCTCTGGCCCATGACCGAGCGCAGGGTCGTCTGCGCGATCTGTCCAGTCGCCAACAGGTAATTGCTCACATTCACCACCGCGGCAATCGGGTCTATGACGCGGAAATAGCAGACTGCATTGACCTTGATGGTCACGTTGTCGCGTGTGATGGCTTCTTGTGCGTCGACATCCATCGTCACCACACGCATATCAACCCGCTGCATCTGGTCGATGATGGGGATGATGAAGAAAAGACCCGGCCCCTTGGCGGCTTGTACGCGCCCCAGGCGAAAGACAACCCCGCGCTCGTACTCAGGCACGATCTGGATGGCGGCGCGAATGAGCATCAAGAGCAGGACCAGGACCACAATATAGAGAACTAGGGTAGGAGATTCCATGCGCAGGCAAACCCTTTGCGGAGAAAATGGTTAAATGGATCAAAATGCCGGATGGATCAACATACCGGCATGTTTGCAGAAACGGGCTAGCAAAAACGGGCATAGACCGTGGCGCGTATTATACCCATCCGCGCCACGGCAGGCAACCACCTGGCCGATCTCAAACTTGCAAAAGATCCAGCGAGCCAGCCGCTTGGGCCTAGATGGTCAGCGCGGCTTCGACCAGGCGCGCCAGGAGCGGATTCTGGGGGATGGGCAAGCGGGGGGTGACCGTGGCTAGGGCATGGGCACGGCGGGCGCTCTCTTGATCCCCGGCGATGTGCAGCCAAGCGGCTTGCAGGCGCAGCGCGTGGCTCAACGCGTTCGTCAGTTGGGTGCGCTCTGGGCGTTGGTCCAACTCGCGCAGGACGATGGCCGCTAGTTCGTGCGCGGGCAGGTCACGCAGCGCGGCGTTGCGCGCGCCAAGCCCCTGGATAAAGATGCGATTCTGGCTGCGCCACGCGGCCAGCGCCGGATGCGACAGCAGATGTTGTGTCGCCTGCTCTAGATCAATGTCTGCGGCCACCGCTTCACTGTCTAACTTTTCACTGTCTAACTTTTCATTGCCAACTTCATCGTCAAAGTAGCGTTCCAGCGCCGGATCGGCCTGGGGCGGGGTAAAGGCCCAAATGCGGTCGCCATAGAGCCGGTATTCGCCGGGCAAGGGCTGCGGATCGGGCTGCTGGAAGTGGGCGGCTTGCGCTTGCGCCAGGCGCAGGCGGCCAAAGTCAAAGGGGATCTCCAGCAAAGTTGCTTGGCCGCCGCCGTCGGTGCGCACCGGGACCAACTCACCGACAGCGCGCTGGGGCGGCAGTTGATCGCGCGGGATGATCTCGCTGCCATAGGCCTGCAAGACGCCCCGCTCTGCATTGAGCACCAGCCCCAGCAACACCCCTTGATCGTCGTTGTGGGGCGCATCCGGGGCCATTTCGCCCGTGTCGCTTTCCAGCGGGGGAGTATAGACAAACCAGATGGTGTAATTGCCCCCGATGTCCGCGGGGCTGCACAGCGCGCGCCAATGTTCGGGCGCTGGGGGCACATAGCGATGTCCGGCAAAGGCCAGCT
This sequence comes from uncultured Litorilinea sp., assembly GCA_964655505.1. Lineage (GTDB taxonomy): Bacteria > Chloroflexota > Anaerolineae > Caldilineales > Caldilineaceae > QEUY01. Next base: position 19,031 of record CAZZNG010000007.1, read on the forward strand.
TGCGCAGCGTGCGCTCGACCTGCGCGGCCCCTTCGGGCGGCAGCATGGCTTGCAGCGCGTGCAGGCAGGCTAGGCCGCTGCGCGCCGGTGTCTGGCTGACCAACTGTTCCAGCCGGGCCAGCGCGGTGCGCGCCACGTTGGGCCGATCATCCTGGGCAATGAGCCGGTAGAGCGCCAACTGTTGGCCGGGCGCGAGACGCTCCATCAACTGCATCACCATCATGGCAGTGGCTTCGTTGGTATCACGCATCTGCGTGACATATTCCAGCAGCACATGCCGGTTGTGCGCGCCTTCCTCGACGGCTTCCAAGAGGCTCTGAAAGGCCACTTCGTTGCTCTGGTTGAGATCGCCCAGGAGTGCAGGCGGCAGCGATTCGCCCAAGAATCGTTCGAGGATCAGCGCGGCTGTGATGCGCGTTTGGGGTGGGTTGCCGCGGTTGGCCGCGGCGCTGCGCAAGGCAGGCACGACCTCTTCCGGCGGCAGCAGCGCGGCCAGATGGCCCAACCCGCCACGCAGTTGGCTGTTGGGCGTGTCCAGCAGTTTGATCAGTTGGCCCATGAGCAGGTCGGGCGGGAAGTTGTGTACCATGTTGCGGACTTGGGCCAGCAGTTCGGCTTCGCTGCGCGTCTGCGCCAAGTCGTCAATGGCCTGTGCCAGTTGGCGGCGTTGTTGAAATGAGTGGATGATCTTGTCCGACATGGGGGAGATTATAGCACAGCCTATCCTATATGGCCTGCTCTTTGCCCCGCTGCACCGAATCTAGCGTGCCGAGCCAACGGACCGATCCAGCGTGCTGATCGACAGCATCGATCCAGTGTGCAGCAGCCGTGGATTGTTCACAATAATTAGCACATATGGTCTGATTTTGCCGGAAATACTTGCGGTAGAGGGGGGAGCATGTTAAACTGTGATGTACCGTTTCACCCGGTGATCCCTCTGGTGAGCCGTTTCCATTATCTGCGTCATGCGGGGATGGAAGTGTGTTGTGGAAGCGGTGTGACGAGAAAGTATTTGAACGCCTATGTCCCAGTCCCAGGCACTTTATCGCCGTTGGCGCAGCCAGACCTTTGACGAAGTGGTGGGTCAGACACATGTGACCCAGACGCTGCGCAACGCCTTGCGCGATGAGCGCGTGGCCCATGCCTATCTCTTTTCTGGGCCGCGCGGCACCGGCAAGACCAGCACGGCGCGCATTTTGGCAAAAGCGCTCAACTGTGCCGCGCCGGTGGCAGAACGCCCCTGCAATCAATGCGCCACCTGTACCGCCATCAACGAAGGACGCATGATCGACCTGATCGAGATCGACGCGGCCAGCAACAATGGCGTGGACGACATTCGCGAACTGCGCGAGAAGGTCGGCTTTCGCCCCAGCGAGGGGCGTTACAAGATCTATATCATCGACGAAGTGCATATGCTGAGTGTGGCGGCTTTCAACGCGCTGCTCAAGACGTTGGAAGAGCCGCCGCCCCATGCGCGCTTCATCCTGGCGACGACTGAACCGCACAAGATCCCGGCGACTGTCCTGAGCCGCTGCCAGCGCTTCGACTTCCGGCGCATCCCTGCGTCGGAGATTGCGAGCCATCTGCGCCATATTGTGCAGGAAGAAGGCTTTGCCGCGGAGGATGAGGCGCTCATGGCGATTGCGCGCAGCGCGCAGGGCTGTATGCGCGACGCGGTGAGCCTGCTCGACCAGATGTTGAGCTTTGGCAACGAGACCATCTCGCTGGCGCAGGTGCAGCAGGCATTGGGCGCGGTGAGCAGCCAGGCAGTGAATGATCTGGTCGATGGGCTGGCGGCCAAGCAGGTTGCGGTGGTGCTGCGTCTGGTTCAGCAGTTGGTGCTGGAGGGGGCAAGCCTCACCGAGTTTTGCCATCAGGTGATCGAGCATCTGCGCGGGGTCATGGTCTTGCAAATGGCCGGCGACCCGGCGCTCTTGCAAGAACTGCCCGCCGAAGTGGTGCGACAGATGCAGGCCCAGGCCAAGCAGATGGCGCTGAACGATACGCTCTTTGCCATCAAGCGCTTGAGCGAGGCCGCGCCGGAGTTAAAGGGCAGCTATCAGCCGCAACTGCCGTTGGAACTGGCGCTGATCGAAGTGATCCAAGGGGGACCGGCTGTGCCTGTTGCGCAAGCCGTGCCCATTCAACAGGCAGGCGCTGTGCAGCCGCAGCCCGCGGCCACCAATGGCCCGGCTGCGCCGGGCGCGATGGCGGCACAGCCGAGCGGGCAGGGGGGACAGCCAAGCGCAGGCGCTGCGCCGCAGGACGACAAGCCCGCGCCTGCTGAACAGGAGATGGACGACCTGCCGCCGCTGGACGAGGCTGCGGTCAAGCGGCTGCGTACCCAGTGGAAGGCGCTGCAAGCCCAGGTCAAATCAAACTTGGGCATGAAGGTTTGGGCCGCGCTCAATTCGGTGCGCGATATTGCCGTCTCCGAAAATGGGGTGGCGTTTGCCTTTGGCAACAATGAATTTGCCCAGCAGATGTTGGCCCAGCCGGAGAACCATTCGCGCCTGTCCACGATTTTGGCCGATTTCTTGGGCCGCCCGGTGCAACTGGAATGCCAGTTGGGCGACCAAGCGCAGTTGACGCGCAAGGTCGTGGTCGCTTCGTCGGCAGGCGACGGCGACGACGATCCCCTGGTCGATTACGCGGTCAAGACCTTGGGCGCGCAGGTGGTAGAAAGCGATTGATGAAAGGAACCCAGCACCGCTGTGCAGCGTTCCAGGCCCATGCGCAGGATAGCGGCGCAGGGCTGTTTGGCGCGCCGTTGCAATGGTGACTGTATCAGGCCGATTACTATCAGGTAGATTACACAGAGTTTGGAAAGGGAGAAGACCAATGGCGAAAGGCAAGAAGCCGCGCGGCGGATTCGCACGCGGTGGCGGAAGGAATCTGCCGGGCGCGGGCGGCATGGGCAATCTGCTCTCGCAGGTGCAGAAGATGCAGGAGGAGATGGAAAAAGCCCAGGCCGAACTGGTCAACGAGGAGATCACGGTCACCGCGGGGGGCGGGATGGTTACCGTCGTGGTGACAGGCGACCAGCGGATCAAGAGCATTGCCATCGAGCGCGACGTGGTCGATCCCGACGATGTGGAGATGCTCCAGGATCTGATCTTGGCCGGGGTCAACGATGCGCTCAACCAGGCACGCGCGCTGCAAGAAGAGCGTATGGGCGGGTTGACCGGCGGGCTGGATCTGCCGCCTGGTCTTGGATTCTAGATAGGATTCTGGACGTCTGGGGGCGTCTGAGTTAACACTATGCAGTCACTTGCCGAGCCGGTAACAAAACTAATTGATGCCTTTGCCAAACTACCCGGCATTGGCCCCAAAACCGCCAGCCGTCTGGCCTACTTTCTGCTGCGCAGCGACGAGGCCATCGCACTGGACCTGGCCGCGGCCTTGCAGGAGTTGAAGGCCAAGACGCTCTTTTGCACCATTTGCCACAACATTGCCGACTCCGACCCCTGCGCGATCTGCGCTAATGGGCAGCGTGACCACAGCGTGATCTGTGTTGTGGAAGAGCCGCTGGATGTGCAGGCGATTGAGCGCACGCGCGCCTTTCAGGGCGTCTATCATGTGCTGCATGGCGCGATCTCGCCCATCGAGGGCCGCGGGCCTGACGATCTCAAGATCGCGCAGTTGCTCAAGCGTATTGAGCAGGGCAACCCTTCGCCGGACAATACAGAACACGCTGTGCCGGTCAAGGAGATCTTGCTGGCGACCAATCCAAACTTGGAGGGAGACGCTACGGCGATGTATATTGCCCGTCTGATCAAGCCGTTGGGCGTGCGCGTCACGCGCTTGGCGCACGGGCTGCCCGTCGGCGGCGATCTGGAATATGCCGACGACATTACGCTGGGCCGTGCTTTGGCAGGACGCAGCGAAATATAGACTTATAACTTCCATCACGATAACCATATCCGATAACGATCATTGGCCGGTCGGCACGCGCCAACTGTACACGCCGACAGTGTGCGCTAACAGTGTGCGCCAACCGGCCAAGAGATAATTTGCACGATGATTGATTTGCATGATGACTGAACCGACAGCGACTGACGTGACCGCGCAATCGGCGCAGACAGCAGCCGGCTCGACAAGCCGTTAGGCTGCTGCGTCGAAATTAGAGACGCTCAAGCGCGCGTGGCAAGAGGAAGTGCTGGCTCCGCAGACCAAACGCTTTGGTGAGCGCTGCGAGCGTTTCACCACCAGCAGCGACCAGATCGAACTGGACACGCTCTATACGCCGCTCGACCTGGGCGCGACGCTCACAGACGAGGACGTGGCGCGCTACGTCGAGCAGTTGGGCTTTCCCGGTGCATACCCCTTTACGCGCGGGGTCCAGCCCACCATGTACCGCGGTCGCTTTTGGACCATGCGCCAGTACGCGGGCTTTGGCACCGCGGCAGAGAGCAATCAGCGCTATCGCTATCTGATTGACCAGGGGCAGACGGGCCTGTCGGTCGCGTTTGACCTGCCCACCCAGATCGGCTATGACGCGGACCATGAATTTGCCGAGGGCGAGGTGGGCAAGGTCGGCGTCTCCATCAGCAGCCTGCGCGATATGGAGACGCTGCTGCAGGGGATTCCGCTGGACAAGGTCAGCATCAGCATGACCATCAACGCGCCCGCCGCGGTGCTGCTGGCGATGGTTGTGGCTGTGGGCAAGCAGCAGGGCGTGGACAGCCGCGATCTGCGCGGCACGGTGCAAAACGACATTCTCAAAGAGTACATCGCGCGCGGCACCTACATCTATCCGCCCGCGCCTTCCATGCGCCTGATCACCGACATCTTCCGCTACTGCGCGGCGCACGCGCCCAAGTGGAACACGATTTCGATCAGCGGCTATCACATTCGCGAGGCAGGCAGCACCGCGGTGCAAGAGGTGGCTTTTACCCTGGCGAACGGCATCGAATATGTGCAGCAGGCGATCAACGCGGGCCTGAATGTCGATGACTTTGCCCGCCAGTTGAGCTTTTTCTTCAACGCGCACAACAATTTCTTGGAAGAGGTCGCCAAGTTCCGTGCCGCGCGCCGCCTCTGGGCGCGTATTATGGCCGACCGCTTTGGCGCGCAGCAGGCCGAGAGTATGCGCCTGCGCTTTCACACGCAGACAGGCGGCAGCACCTTGACCGCGCAGCAGCCGGAAAACAACATCGTGCGCGTCACGCTGCAAGCGTTGGCCGCGGTGCTGGGCGGCACACAGAGCCTGCATACCAATGCCATGGACGAGGCGTTGGCGCTGCCGACCGAAAAGTCGGTCGAGATTGCCCTGCGCACCCAGCAGATCATCGCGCATGAGAGCGGCGTAGCCGATACAGTGGACCCGCTGGGCGGCGCTTACCTGATCGAGTGGCTGACCGACCGCATCGAGCAAGATGCGATGGCCTATATTCGGCGCATCGACGAGTTGGGCGGCGCGCTGCGCGCCGTGGAAGCAGGCTATATTCAGCGCGAGATCCAAGAGGCGGCCTATCGCACGCAGCGCGCCATTGAGCAGGGCGATCAGGTCGTGGTGGGCGTGAATCGCTTCCAGACGGATGCGGTGACCACGCCGGACCTGTTGCGCGTTGATGAGAGCGTGCGCACGGCGCAAGCAGCGGCTCTGGCCGAGCTGCGCGCCACGCGCGACAATGAGCGCGTCTCCGCGCTGTTGAGCCGGATCGAGGACGCTGCGCGCACGACAGACGCGCCGCTGATGCCTTTGTTGGTGGAAGCGGTGGAAGCCCATGCCACGCTCGGCGAGATTTGCGACGCCATGCGCCGGGTCTTTGGCGAATATACACCGGAAAGTTGGCTGTAAGATGTTTGGACGCATCGACCATGTTGGCATTGTTGTCAACAGCTTGGATGACGCGCTGGTGACCTACCGCGATGCGCTGGGCTTTCGTTTGCTAGAGCGCATCATGATTCCAGAGCAATTGGTCGAGGCCGCGTTTCTCGACGCGGGCAACGGCACGATCGAATTGATCGCGCCGACCGACACCGAGAGTGGCACGGCACGCTATTTGCAAAATCGGGGCGAAGGAACCCATCACATCTGTTTTGAAGTAGACGACATTGTGGCCGCGCTGGATGCTTTGCGCGCCCAAGGGCTGCGCTTGGTGGACGAAACCCCGCGTAAGGGGGTGCATGGCCTAGTTGCCTTTGTGCATCCAAAGGCCACCCACGGCGTCATGTTGGAACTGCTCCAGCGCGACGACGGCTGAACGGCTTTGGGTAGGGTTGGGGGAGGGATAAGATGAGTGACACGCCGAGTACGGATATGTTGACGTCGGAGGGTTGCCGCGAGGCTTTGCGCGTGGTAATCGATCCGGAGATCTATCAGAATATTGTCGATCTAGGGCTGGTCTATGGGGTGGATGTGCGCGATGACCGCATCGTCGATGTCACCATGACGTTGACAACGCCCCATTGCCCAATGGGGCCACAGATCATCGAGAATGTGGAGAAGGTGCTGCTCGATCACGGCGCGAGCGCGGTGAACGTGAACATCGTGTGGGAACCGATGTGGACACCCGATGCCATGACCGAGGAGTTGAAGCGCGAGTTGGGCATTTTGGACGCGGAAGAAGAGGAAGAACCGCCCTTGGAGATCGACGCGCCGCCGCCTCCGCCCAAGAAGAAGGGGCTGCTAGGGCGCTTGTTCGGCTAGGCGCACAAGGGACCGCGCCACAACCCTCCACACAAATCCAGGGACGCGCAAACCCAAGGACAGATGCAGATGGCGAGTGATGCAACGGAACTGTGGGATCTGTGGTATCCCAAAGCAGGCGCAACCGGCATCTCGTTTGCCCGCGGCCGCGTGGCAGCAGGGGTGACGATCATGCTGGTGCATGCTGCGCCTGAATATCTGACAGTGACGGTGCAAGGCGAGGATGGGCGCACGTTGGCCCACGGGCAAGACTTGAAGATGACGCTCGATTCGCCGATTGCTCGCCTGACGCGCCAGGGGGATCGCATCGAGCGCGCGGATATTTGGCCCGGCGCAGACGATCTCGACCATCTGGTGATCCTGCCAGGGGGCGAGGTGGGCACGCTCAAGCAGTGGTGGCACGCACCGGACCATTCAGAATGGCGCTGGCAGATCGAGCTATACAATCATCTTTAGGGCAGCGTCCTTCCTCTCATCGTCGCGTTTGAGTTTTGTTATGGCCCACCATTCGGTCGTCTGGCGTACCTATGATTTCCGGCCGCCGCGCTGGTTGCCGCGGCAGCGTTTGAACAGTCAAACGTTGGTGTTGGTGCTGTTGAGCGGCGGCTGGCTGCTGCTTTATGCCTGGCTGGGCGCACAACTCTGGCATGGGGGCGTGCTGGCTGCTGGGCGGCTGGAACTGATGCTGACCGCTGCCTGTATTGTCCTGGGGATTCCGCTGGCGTTGGGCTGGTGGGGCGTGGTGCGCCGTTGGCGAATGCGCCTGCGTCCGGCTGTGTGGCCTGCAATGACTGTCCCCCAACTCCTCGAACTCACCCCTTCCGAATTTGAAGAATATGTGGCCCAACGCATCTTTGCCCGGCAAGGATACGCGGTAATCAACACGCCGGATGTGCAAGACGGCGGGGTCGATATTATTGTCACCGATGTACACGGTCGCCAGGCTGTGGTGCAGTGTAAGCGCTATCGCGGGACGGTGGGCGAAGCGACCATTCGCGATCTCTACGGCGCGATGATGCATTTTGAAGCGGCCATGGCCTATTTGGTCACCACCGGCAACATCAGCGACGCGGCGCGCCGTTGGGCACAGGGCAAGCCGATTGGCTTGATCGACGGCAGCCGCTTGGAGGAACTGAGCCGCGCCGAGCCTGCCCTGCGCGCTGGCTCGACTACGTAATCCCTTTAAAAAATAAACCCTTTCTCTTTCAGCTAATTCTGCCGCAAAGTTGGCAAACAAGGTGATAAACAAGGTGGCAAACATGGCCCGGACCACGCAGATCTTTGCCCATCGGGGCGCAAAACTAGTCGCCCCGGAGAATACCCTGCCCGCGTTCGAGCGCGCCTTGGCAATGGGCGTAGACGGCATAGAGTTGGATGTGCAGTGCAGCAAGGACGGCGTGCCGGTCGTCATGCACAATTTCACTGTAGATGAGACCACCGATGGCACAGGCCGCGTCGCGGATCTGACCAGCGCAGAACTGCGCCGCTTGGACGCGGGCCGCCACTTTAGCGGCGATTTTTTAGGCACGCATGTGCCCACATTAGAGGATGTGCTTGCGCTGGTGGGGACACGCTGCCGCCTCAACATTGAAATTAAGAGCGCAGACCCGTTGGGCGGCAGCGAAGTCGAGTTGATCGCCCAGATGATCCGCGCGGGCGACCTGTACGACACCGTCATCGTTTCGTCGTTCAACCCAATTACCTTGATCAAGATGCACTGGTACGACGCGCGGATTCCCCTGGGGCTGCTCTATCATGGCGCGCAACTGCCCCAGTTTCTGCGCGAGGCGTGGCTCAGCCCCATCATGCACCCGCAAGCCTTCCACCCGCATCACTCCCTGGTGGATGCCGAGTACATGGCCTGGGCCAAGGGTATGTCCCTAGCGGTCAACACCTGGACGGTTAACGACGTAGACGAGGCGCGGCGATTGGTCGGGCTGGGCGTGGATGCGATCATCTCCGACGCGCCCGACGCGCTGATCGCTGCGCTGGACTAGACGGCATCCTCTCCGGCGGCGCGCGCATGACTGAACACACTCCAACCCAAACAACGGCCACTGCACCGGGCAAGGTCATCTTGGCTGGTGAACATGCGGTGGTCTATGGCCGCCCGGCCATTGCTGTGCCGGTGTGGGAGCGGTTGGCGCGCGCCACATTGACCCCGCGGCCGCGCGGCGCGGGCTGTGTCATCCTCGCGCCGGATACGCAGCAGCGTTGGACATTGGCCGAGGATGAAGACGCCACAGGCGATAACCCTAGCAGCGACAACCCTAGCGACGATGCGCCGGTTGTGGTGGCGCGGGCGACGCTGGCGCGCTTTGGCCTGCCTACCAACCCCGACTGGCAGATCGAATTGACCAGCACCATTCCGGTTGCCAGCGGGTTGGGCAGCGGCGCGGCGCTCTTGGCCGCGCTGGTACGCGCCATCTTGACCCATGCGGGGATCACGCCGGATCCTGCTGTGGTGAGCGAATTGGTCTATTTGGGCGAGCAGCGCTACCACGGCACGCCAAGCGGCATTGACAATTCCGTGGTGAGCTATGGGATGCCTATCTGGTTTGTCAAAGGGGACGCGCCCCAGGCGTTTGCCCCCGCGCAGCCGCTGCACCTGGTGGTTGCCGACAGCGGCATCCCCAGCCCCACGCGTGAGACGGTGGCCGGTGTGCGGGCGCGACATGCCGCGGACCCGGCGCGCTATGAAGCCCTCTTTGATGCGATCGGCAAGGTGGTCCACGCGGCGCGGCGCGCCATCGAGCAGGGGGATAGCGCGGCTTTGGGCGCGCTGTTTGACCGCAACCACTCGCTGTTGAGAGAGCTAGGCGTCAGCACCCCGCTGCTCGACGCGCTGGTTCAAGCTGCACGCGGCGCGGGCGCGCTGGGCGCAAAACTCAGCGGTGGCGGCGGCGGCGGCAACGTGATTGCCTTAGTGGAACCGGCGCGCGCCGCGGCAGTGCAGGCCGGTCTAGAGGCTGCCGGGGCCGTCCGGGTCATGCTCACCACGGTTGCCGCGTAGCCGTTCTGCGTCGCGCAGATAGACCACGCGCCCGCCGATCACCGTTGCGACCACCTCGGCGCACCCCTCCGCGCCGGTTTCCTCCACCGCTCTTTCCTCCACCAAAACCAGATCCGCGCGTTTGCCGGGCAGCAGATCACCCCGCTCTGCGCTAAGGCCCAAGGCCGCGGCGGGTGTGGCCGCGCCCGCTTGCCAAGCGCGCGCTAGGGGCAACTGCGCGGCCGCGGCAAAGTGCGCGACCCCGCGCTCCAGCGTCAGGACGCTGCCCGCCAGCGTGCCGTCTGCCAGACGACACTCGTTGTTGCGGACGCTGACCGACTGGCCGCCTAGTTCGTATTCGCCCGGCGACAGCCCGGCCGCGCGTATGGCATCAGTGATCAAAAGGGTGCGCTCGACGCCCTTGCAGCGCGCCAAAATTTGCATGGCCGCGGGATGTACATGGATGGTATCCGCGATCAACTGGGCATAGACCGCATCATTGGTGAGGACGCTGCCCAACGTGCCGGGGTTGCGGTGGTGCAGCCCGGTCATGGCGTTGTAGGTGTGGGTCGCCTGGCGGATGCCCGCGGCAATACCCGCTTCGCACTCGTCATAGGTGGCGGCAGTGTGCCCGGCGACCGCGATAATATTGCGCGCCGCCGCGGCCCGGATCAATTCATGCGCACCCGGAACTTCCGGGGCCAAGGTGATCATGCGCACCGGCCCGGCTGCACAGTAGGCGGCGAACTCTTCCAAGTCGGGCGGGCGGATCGCTGCTGCGGGTTGCGCGCCGGGAAATTGGGGGCTGATGTAGGGACCTTCCAGATGCACGCCTAAAATGGCCGCGCCGTTGGGATGGGGCTGCCCGCCGGGTGCGTCATAGGCCGCGGCGACGGCTTGGACCGCGGCCAGGGTCGCGGCGTGGTCCGCGGTCATGGTCGTGGGCAAAAAGGCCGTCACGCCGTGATGGGCAAAGAAGCGCGCCATATGGCCCAGCACAGCCGGGTCCGCATCCATGACATCGCCGCCCATTGCGCCGTGTACATGCACATCGATCAAGCCGGGCAGAATGAGACAGCCCGCGGCGTCAAGCGTGGCCGCCTCGCGGGCCGGCACGTCTGACAGCGCCGGTGCAGCCTCGGCGATGCGTCCATCGACACAGAGCAGGGTGTCGGGCGTTGTGCGGCCCCCGCGCACCAGGAGCGGGCGACGGTTGGCGGTTGGCGTGGGCATGGGAGCGGCTACTGATCGCGGTCGACCACCCAGAGCGTAAAGACGCTGCCGCGGCCCTCTTCGCTGTCGATGGTCAGGGTTCCGCCGTGCAGTTCGGCGACGCGACGGGCCAGGGTCAGGCTCAAGCCCGCGCCGTGGGTGGCGACGCCGGGCTTGTGCAGCCGCGCAAACGGCGCGGCCAGTGTAGCAATGCGCTGCGGCGCAATGCCAATCCCCTCGTCGCGGATCTCCCAGCCGACAAACCCCGGTTTGGTGACCACGGTCAACCAGACAAATTGAGAAGCGGAGCGCCGGTAGCGCAGCGCGTTGTCCAACAGCCGCACCAGTGCTTCGCGCAGCAGTTCCATCACACCGTAGATGATGACTGGATCAGGCGGCTCGTTGAGGATGACCTGGAGCGGCGATGCGTTGATCTCCTCGCGCAGCATGGTGACGCTCTCGCGCCAGAGGGCCAGCGGGTCGAGCGGGTAGATATCCTCCTCCGGCAGCGTATCACGCCCCAGGTTGGCGAGGGTGAGAAAGCTTTCGACCAGGTGATGAAGGCGGCGGCTGCCTTCGAGAATGGCGTCGAGGGATTGGCGCAACTCTTTTTCGTCGACGGCTTGTATGCCCTGGTCTTCGATAATCTCTTGCAGGTATTCGCCATACCCCATGATCAAGGTCAGCGGTGTGCGAAATTCATGCTGGACCAAGTTCAAGATCTGCGTGCGGATGGTCTCCACACGATAGTCAATATGGCGTTCGGTGGCCTGCCGGCGCAGTAGCGCGTTGCGCACAGAATGGATGAGGTCGCTGCTGTCCAGCGGTTTGGTGAGATATTCTTCCACGCCGAGTTCCTTTGCTCGCTGCCGGTCGTCTGCTGAGGCATACCCTGTTAGAAAGATGACGGGCAGGTGGTAAGTATTTGGATCGCTGCGGATCTGTTGCAACAGCGTGTGCCCATCCATTTCAGGCATCACCACATCGGTGACGATCAGGTCCGGCGCATAGTGGTGCAACTTGTCGAGCGCGTCAGCGCCATCATGGGCGGACTCGACAGCATAGCCTTGTTCCGCCAGCAGCGTGCAGAGCACCCGGTTCAATGTCGCGTTGTCTTCCACGACAAGGATGGAATGTGTATGGCCGTTGGCGGGCAGCGCCGCAGCACCGAAATTAAGCATAGTGTCTCGCGAGTGATACGACATGACACACAATACAGGATGGCACAGGACAGGATGATACAGTCCAGGCAGATTGGCTCATGCAACCAGTTTTAAGAAGATCGTGCCCAGCGGCGGGAGATCAAATTGCGCCGAGAAGTTGCAACGCTGCCAGGGCATAGCTTGCGCTTCGACCGGCTCTGGGTTGCGTACGCCGCTGCCGCCAAATTCGATGGCATCGCTGTTGATCCACTCTTGATAAAGCCCTGGCAGCGGCAGCCCCACCCGATAGCCGAGCCGCGGCACCGGCGTGAAATTGCACACCACGACGATGAGATCGCGCGGGTCGCGGCTGCGCCGCGCGAAGCTGATGATCGAGGCTTCGGCGTCGTTGAAATCGATCCACTCAAAGCCTTCCCACCCGGCGTCAAGCTGGTGCAGCGCGGGTTCGCTTTGATAGAGCCGGTTGAGCTGCGCGACATATTGCTGCAACTGGCGATGTTCCGCGGTCTCAAGCAAGTGCCAATCGAGGCTGCGGTCTTCGCTCCACTCGCGCCATTGGCCGAACTCGCCGCCCATGAAAAGCAGCTTTTTGCCCGGGTGCGCGGTCATGTAGCCATAGAGCGCGCGCAAGTTGGCAAATTTGCGCCAGCGGTCGCCCGGCATCTTGTCGAGCATGGATCGCTTGAGATGCACCACTTCATCATGGCTAAAGGGCAAGACATAGTTTTCACTGAAGGCGTAAACCAGGCTAAAGGTGATCTGATTCTGGCTATAGCGCCGATAGATTGGGTCCAACTGCATGTATTGAAGCGTGTCGTGCATCCAGCCCATGTTCCACTTTAGGTCGAAGCCTAGACCACCCATGTAGGTGGGCCGCGTGACCATGGGCCAGGCCGTACTTTCCTCGGCGATGGTTAAAATCCCCGGCGTCTCCTGGTGGGTGATCTCGTTGAAGCGCCGGATAAAGTCAATCGCCTCTAGGTTCTCGCGACCGCCATAGCGGTTGGGAATCCAGTCGCCGCCCTCGCGCGAATAGTCGAGATAGAGCATGGAGGCCACCGCGTCCACGCGCAGCCCGTCCAAGTGATATTCCTTGAGCCAGAAGAGCGCGCTGCTCAAGAGGAAGTTGCGCACCTCGTTGCGCCCAAAGTTGAAAATTTTGGTTCCCCAATCCACATGCTCGCCCAGGCGCGGGTCTGCATGCTCATAGAGATGGGTTCCGTCGAAATAGGCCAGACCGTGGGCGTCGCGCGGGAAATGGGCCGGAACCCAATCCAGAATCACGCCGATGCCGTGTTGGTGGCAGTGATCGACAAAATACTTGAAGTCGTCGGGCGTACCAAAGCGGCTGGTCGGCGCAAAGTAGCCTGTCGTCTGATAGCCCCATGAGCCGTCAAAGGGGTGCTCGGTGATGGGCAGCAGTTCGATATGCGTATAGCCCATCTCTAGCGCATAATCGACCAGTTGATGGGCCAGGTCGACATAGTTGAGAAACCCGTTGGTTTCGGGCACGCGCCGCCAGGAGCCGAGGTGAACCTCGTAGATGTTGATGGGCCGGTCGATCTGCTGGCGTTCCGCGCGCGCGGCGAACCATTCGTCATCATTCCATTGGTATTTGTGGATGTCCCATACGCGCGAATCGGTGACGGGCCGCATCTCTGCATAGAAGCCATAGGGGTCGGATTTGTCGACCTCATAGCCCATGAAGCGCGACTTGACCGCGTATTTGTAATGGGTGCCTTCGGGCAGCCCTGGAATGAACAACTCCCACACGCCGGAAGGTTGATGCATACGCATGGGGTGGGCGCGGTTGTCCCAGCCGTTGAATTCCCCCACAACGCTCACGCGCTGCGCATTGGGCGCCCAGACTGCAAAGTTCACACCGGCCACGCCGTCGATTTCGCGCAGATGCGCGCCCAGCTTTTCATAGCTGTACAGGAAGTTGCCTTCGCCGTAGAGATACAGATCAAAATCCGTCAGCAGTGGGGGAAAGCGGTACGGATCGTGCAGGGTGTATTCCTGTCCATCCGGGCTGACCACAACCAGGCGATAGGGGGTGGATGGCGGCGCATCCGGCAGCAGCGCCTCGAAGAAGCCCGCGGGGTCCACACGCGTCATGGATGTGCGCCCGCCTCCCTCTGTTTCCACCCACACAGCCGCGTCCAGCGGGCGGAACGCGCGAATGGCTAAGAACTGCTTGCCATTGTGCGTGACGGGGTGGGGGCCGAGTACGTCAAAGGGTGCGCCATGATACCCGTGCACAATGGCATGGATCGAGGCGGCGTCAATCGTGGGGGGCGGCGTTGCGTGGGTTAGAACATTGAGGTTCTCTTGTGCACACATAAGCGTCTCTCATGCTAACCGGGATGTCCCCGCTTTTGTCTGTCAATATGCTTGCAGTCCGACCGGCTGCGTGCCACGGACCGCTCAGGTCTTAACCAAGTTGACCCAGGCGGCATCGATCTGAAAGCCGCGGCGCTGGTACATGGCTGTCGCGGCGGCATGACGAACGAGATGGGTTTCCAATTCGACTCGATGATAGCCGCCGCGGGGGGCCGGGCTGTGTACCATCTCATACAGTCCTTGATCAAGCAGATAGCGGCCAAGCCCCTGGCCGCGCAAATCGGGGGCAAGCCACAGCGCGACCAGCGCCACGCTGCCCGGTTGGTGCATGGGATACCAGCTTATGTGAGCGTGCAGCCGCTTCTCGCCGTCCACCAGTGCAAGCCCTGCATAGGGCGCGCCGTCGTTGTGGCCCCAATAGGTGTATTCTTCGCGTCCGGGCGGCTCTTGGCCGCTGAAGGGGCGGACGTGGTCAAAGCGCGCCAGTTCCAGGCCGAGCGCGGCCAAATCGGGCGCTGTGGGTGGCTCTCGCTCAACCTGCGGCGCGAGGTCGGCAACCATTGACACGTCGCCTGGATCGACCGCGCGATAGCCGCGTTGGGCCAAAAAGCGGATCAGTTCGCTGTCGTGGGCATTGATGCCCATGCGTTGGGTGCTGCCAAAAAATGGGGGTTTGGGGCCTTCGATCACCCCATAGGCCGGTGCGATCCGGCTGCCCGCGTAGACAGGGCAGTAGTAGAGCCAGCTTTCGACCGCGGCCAGCAGGCGGCTGCCGATGCCCTGGTGTCGAAAGGCCGGTGCGACGTAGAGCAGGGCAAGATAGTGGTGCGCGCCCCATTTGGCATAGACGCCGGTTTGAGGAGGGGGGCGGAAGGCATGGGCCAAGCCCACCAGCATCGGATCGCTGTCCGGCGGCTGATGCCAGGCCAAGACCAACCCGCGCGGGTCGAAGCAGGGGTTTTCCAACACGCGGGCGCGGAAGGAAGCCGCGCTGATGGGCGCAAAGTTGCGCCGGTCGGCAAAGGCTTTGTTCCAAAAGGCGACCAGCGCGGGCAGGTCATCGGCGACAAAAGGTCGTAATTGCGTGTGCGTGACAGTTGTCAAAACCTATTATCCGCCAATGTAGCGGGCATACAATGTCTTGGCGGCCTCTTCGTCTTCGGTCCCTTTGATGATGGCGCGGTTGTCCGGGAAGACAGTGAACTCGTAGCCGTCGATCTGGGCGCGCAGCAGGTAATCATTGCGCAGGATGTCACGGGCGACCGGCTCCAACTGGGTAGCCAGCGCGGCCAAGTCCAGCCGCGCGCCGCCGGTCACATTCACTTGCACGGCATTGCGGCCACAGAGCACCGCGCTGGTGGTGCCGACTTGCGCGTGCAGAAATTCAAAATCACGCGCGCCACAGGCCGGGCAATCGTCGCGCCGCGGCGATTTGAACTGCTCATAGCTGTGATTCCACACGTCCATGTGGATCATGCCGGGGTTGAGCTTGCCGCCGCCGGTCAACAGCTTGATCGCTTCCCCCGCGGCCACAGACGTGATCAGCCCCACAGCGGGCGCGATCACCCCTGCCGTGTCACAAGTGGGCGTTGTGCCCGGCGCGGGCACCGCGGGCAAGAGGCAGCGCAGACAGCCGGTGGTCTGCCGCTCGCCGGGCAGTTTGTCCGCTGCGCCGTCGGGGATAAAGGTCGCGGTCATGCCATAGGCGGCGATCACGCCCGTATAGATCCACGGCTTTGCCAGGTGCAGACAGGCGTCGTTGATCAGAAAGCGGGTGCTGAAATTGTCAGTCCCGTCAAGCACCAGGTCTGCATCCTGGATCAGAGAAAGGATGTTGCCTGGGTTGACATCGCCCACCACGGCTTCAACCTCGACATCGCGGTTGATCGCGCGCAGTTTGGCCGCGGCGGCTTCGGCTTTGGGCAAGTTGGCGTCAATGTCCTCTTGGTTAAAGAGGACTTGACGCTGGAGGTTGTTGAGTTCAATAAAATCACGGTCGATGATACGCGTGCGTCCAATGCCGCTGCGTACCAACAGGTTGCTAAGGGCGCTGCCCGTTGCCCCACAGCCGATGATGACGACGGTAGCATCGAGCAGGCGGCGCTGGCCGCTTTCCCCCAAAGGTGGAAAGATGATCTGCCGTTGGTATCGGCTGAGGTCGGTTTCGCGCAGATCGTGTGTGGCCGGACTCGGCATAGGTGTGTCGCTCATAGGTTCATTGTATCACGAACCGCGGCGCGCGCTGGGGATGTAGGTCACGATTGTATTCCCTACATAGGGAATTCGGATGGATTTTACGTCATAAACTCCGAGAACAACTTGGCCCGTTTATGCGGACGGGGTCAGCGGCTGGGCAGGGCGGCTGTTGGCCTGGGCGCGGCGCAGGCCGGGGATGAAGTAGTCGCGCGTCACCACGTCCCAACTCATGGCGTGGGCGACTTCGCTGCCGCGCGCCAGCAGCCGCTCCATCTCCTCGCGGGTGTCGGGCAGCCGTTCGGCAATAAGCTGGGCCGCGGCCTGGCTGTTGTTATGCTCGATCCAATCGCGCACGCTGCGGTCAATGGCTAACGCATCGTAGGGGCTGCCCAACCAGTAGCCTTCAGGCAAGGTCACATAGTCGCTGACAATCAGATTGGGCAGATGCGCCAGCCCGCCCGCGGCCCGCTCGGCAAAGCCGACGCAGCCACATACATTGGAGACACAGCAGAGCGCGCCAAAATTCAACGGCTCGACTTGGGCAATGCCAAAGGGTTCATAGATGCTCTGGCCGAATTCGAGATCGGTGCCGCGGCGAATGTCCATGAATTCCATTTCCGCGGGCATCCGCTCGCCGCAGCGCTCGCGGCTCCAGCCGAATTGGTTGACCAAGACCACCTGCGTCTGGGTGGCCCAACGGTTGAACGGCTCGACCACGTCGAAGAAGTAGGGCTGCTCTTGGTCGATGAGATCGCCGTTGTCGCTGCGATGGCCGACAGGCCAACCGTACTGGCTCTCCCAGGCACGCACCCATTCCGGGCGACGTCCTGCGGGCACGGCTGTGCTGAGGACGAAGAGGACGGCGCGCTTGCCGCGGTCGGCCAAGCGGCTTTCCAGATGCTCCAACACGCGCATGTCGCGCCAAAGCGCCTTGGAGGGGACCATGCGCGTCACATGGGTGAACACGTAGTCGGGCACATAGCCCAACAGCCGGTCGCAGTAGACCTGCAAGCGCCGTTTGGATTCGAGCCGGGCCAGCGCGGTCGTTTCCATGGCGGGTACACCGTTGTAAACCAGGTCGATGTTGGCGAGGGTAAAGGCTCCCCCCAGAAAGCGCAGTTCGTCCACCACCAGATCGCCCACGGCGAAGATGTTGTCGCAGTAGGTCGCCAGCTTGATGATCGGGTGTTTGAAGAGATCATCCTGGCTGCCAAAGGTAGCTTCCAGGCTCAAGTCCCATTCGCGCGCCTTGTAGAGTACATTGTAAAAGCGCGTATCGTGCCCGTCGTGCTCTTCGATGATGCGCCGCGCGGTGGCGGTTTCGTGGGCATAGAAGATGGTGCGCCAGCGCCCCGGCTCGGTCAACTGCGCGGCCAGCACCAGCGGCATGCCCAGCCATTCATGCGCGATGATAAAGCGCTCGTCGGGCAAGAGTCCCCGTCCCGCGCCAATCGCTTGCAGCGCAGCAAAGAGCGGCGGCGCAATGGCAATATAGAGAATATATTCAGGGTTCCAGCTGTAGCGGGCCGAGTCGAGCTTGTAGTGTTCCCACAGGTAATATTTAAATTCGTTGATCGGCTGCGGGTCGGGGTTGGTGACATCGACCAGCAGCACTTCGTGCTCCTGCGCGCCAAAGCGCCGCACGCCATAGAACAGCGCCACGCCAAAGGTCTGTTCAACCTGTTGGAGCGCGGCCCGCGTTGGTTCGTCGACGCCGTCGGTGATCCCGTGCAGGCTGCTGTAGCGGATCATGGGGCCGGTGAGGGTTTGATTGAGCCGTTCCCAATGGGTTGGATCATCGGCCATCATTGGCCCGGCCAAGATGGTGCGCTGGACCGACTGCACATAGGCTTCGGCGCTCAAGAGGCCGTCTAGCACCGCGCCGATGCCGCCCACCTTGACCCCTGCCTCATGGGTCGCGTGCACCACTAGCGGAATTGGATGTTCCATCAGGTTCCTTTTTTCGCTGGACGTTCTCGTTGGAAGTCTCGCCCTGTGCCTCTCTGCCCTGAATCAGTCTTATCTTGAATGAGGCTTGAACCGTGCGGTTCGGTGCGGTCAGGGTGTGTAGCGCGCCAGGCCGCCGTCTGCCGTACCGAGCCAGAGTTCGCCCGATTGGTCAACCAGCAAGGCTGTGATCTGGGGGCTGGGGCGTTTGGCCGCATCGAACGCGGCCCAGGCTGTGCCGTCATAGCGGAACAGGGCATTGCTGTCGGTGGCGGCCCAAAGCGTGCCCTCCGGGCCTGCGGCGAGTGCACGAATGGCCTGGCCCGCGAGGCCGCTGCCCTGGGCTGCATTGCCGGTCAGTTCATTGCCTGCAAAGCGCGCCACCCCTGCTGCGGTCCCAATCCAGATCGCGCCGTCGCTCCCGCGCGCCAGCGCGGTGATGGTGTTCGCGGGCAGATTGCTGTTGTTGACGTTGAAAAGCTGAAGCTGGTTGTCCTCAAAGCGCAGCAGCCCGCCCCCGCGCGTGCCGATCCACATGATCTCGCCATCGGCTTGCAGCGCGGTGATGTCGTCGCTGGGCAGTCCGTTGTCGGTGGTCAAGTTGAAAAAGTCGCTGCCTGTCCAAATGCTCAAGCCGCCTGCTGTGCCGATCCAAAAGCGCTCTTGGCTGTCCGCGGCAATGGCTTGTACATGGGTTCCAGCCAGCCCATCTTCGGGGCCGTAGGTGATCCAACTGGCTCCGTCGAAATAGCTGACCCCCTCGGCGCCCACCCAGACCCCGTCATCGCTGGGCAGCACGACGCGCACATCGACAGAGGGCAGGGTGCTGTTGGAGGGGGTGTACTGCTGCGGCTCGGCTTCACCCGCGGGATCGATGCGCCCCACGCCGCCCAGTGAGGCAACCCACACGCCGCCGTTGGCATCCAGCGCCAAGTGGCGCACAGCATTGCCGGGCACCGCTTCATTTTCGATGCGGAGTTGTCGCCAGCTATCCCCTTCGTAGATGCTGATGCCGCCGCCTGCGGTTGTGTAATAGACGGCGTCATCGCTGCCAATGGT
>CAZZNG010000007.1:38607-44704 GCA_964655505.1 uncultured Litorilinea sp.
GCCTTCTTCCGCCGCAAATAAGCTGACGCAGCCTTTGACGCCCGGATCAAAGCGGCAGATCTGCGACTGGTCCGAGCCAAGCCAGATCGTCCCGTTTGGGCTGACATCCAACCCGATCAAGCGACCATTGGGAAACGAGCCGGTGGCATCGGCCGCGCTGTAGAGTTCCCACTCATCATTGCGTGTGCGATAGAGCGTGTCCCCGCTGGTGAGCCAGACCGCGCCCGACCCATCCAACGCCAGCGCGTCAATGCGGTTGGCGATCAGCGGGCTGTTTTCGGTGGTATAGCGCGTGACCTCGCCGTTGGCAAAGGCAAAGAGGCCATCGACTGTCGCCAGCCAGACGGTCGAGCGGTCGCTGCTCACCGCCAGATCGCGCACGCCGCTAATATCGAGTCCCTCATCCACGCCGATGTAGGTCCATTCTCCGGCTTCGCTGTCAAAGATGTCCAGCCCATTCCCTGTGTAGCCGACCACAAGCAAGCCGTCGTCTGCATCGCACCAAAGCACCGAAACGTCGTCATGCTGCATGGGGCTGTTGTTGCTGTCGAGCGTTTTCCAGCCGCCGTTCTGCGTGTCGAACACCTGGATGCCCTGGGGGCTGCCAAAGAGCACGCCCAGATCCGGCAGCAGACAGACCGCGGTTGCCACGGCGCGATTGGTCGAAAGGCCGTCGCTGACAGTGAACTTCACATACCCGCCGCTGTTCTTGTTCCAGGCCACAACGCCGCCGCTGGTTGCGGCCCAAATAGTGCTGCGCATGACCGCGACGGCATTGACAAAGTTGCCATTGGAGTAGATGCGGACAGCCGGTTCCGTGGCGCGGGCAAAGGGCGACGTCACGCGTGCAGCCGCGGCAGGTGTGCTTTCGGCTTCAATCTCGCCTTCTAAATCGCCTATGGCATCATCTGCTACATCATCTATTTCTGTATCTATCTCTGTGGCTTCTGCCGTGGGGCCTCTTGTGGAATCCGCAGCAGGCACAGCCGCCGGGGTTGCGCCTGGCGCGCTGGGCGACGCGGTTGGCATCGCCGCCAACGTGGCCGTACTCTCTGCGGCGACAGTGGCTTGGGGCGTTGCTGTTGCGGGCGTTGCGACTGCCGCGCCGCTTGCTGGTTCGCTGGCCTCACCGTCCGTTGGTTCGCCGCCCATTGGTTCACCGGCTGCCTGGGCGCTAGGCGAGACGGTGGGCGTACCCGCGGCTTCGGCTGTCGAAGCAGGGGGTGTGGGGCTGGTTTGGGCCACGCGTGCAGGTTGGGTTTGGGTAGCCGCCAGACGCGGCAGCGCGGTGGATGGGTTGTCGCGTACCGCGACGATGATGACAATGACAAGGGCGGCCAACAGGAGGGTGGAAATGGCCGCCGAGATCAAACGGAATGACGATGAAGACACGACCCTCTTCCTTCGCGCGCTGGCTAGGACTTGCGTCATGTGCCGGAGCAAGGCTGTTCGTCCGGTTATTTGCTTGGCGATCTATCAATAAGGTTCTCTCCGGAACCAGCAGGATACCCCGCGTGATTGTAACATTGGGAGCGAACGCGGGCAAAGCAAGTGGGTCATGCCGGGCGATGCGCTTTGAATGCGGTTTGTGGCTGCGGGGGCTAGCCTGCTTCCAGCGCCCGCAGCAGGGCAGGCAGTACAACGCCGCTGGGGCCGCGCAGGCTGACGGCAGCCGATTGGGTATAGGGCGTCTCGTCGGGGTTGATGTCGATGAGCTGCGCCCCGGCTGCTTGGGCCGTCCAGGGGAGTTGGGCCGCGGGGAAAACGATGCCGCTTGTGCCCACAATCAGCAGCACATCACATGTTTGCGCCGCGGCTTCGGCCTGGGCCAATGCGTCTTCGGGCAGCAGTTCCTCGAACCAGACGACAGCGGGACGGATTCGCCCGCCGCAGCGGGGGCAGGTGGGCGGCATGGGCGCGCGGCGGTCTTCTGCGCGCAGCGTGTAGGGCGCGGCGCAGGTATGGCAGCGAAAGGCAGCCAGGTTGCCATGCAGGTGGATGACCCCTTGGCTGCCTGCCCGTTCGTGCAGGTCGTCCACATTCTGTGTGATCAGGGTGAGCCGCGGCACATGGTCGGCTAGTTGCGCCAAAGCATAGTGCCCTGGGTTGGGGGATACACGCTGGAGCGCATCCAGCCGATCCATGTACCAGCGCCAGACAAGACCCGGATCACGCATGAAGCCCGTGGGCGAGGCAAGCTGTTGTGGATCAAATTTGCTCCACTGGCCGGTCTGGGCATCGCGAAAGGTGGCGATGCCCGATTCCGCACTGACGCCTGCGCCGGTGAGGACAGCCACATGGCGCGCCTGCTGCACGATCTGCGCTGCACGGCGGATCGCCGCCGGATCGGGCTGCGGGTCGGGCTGGCGCGAAGGCATAGCTCTTTCCCTTCTATTCGGGGTGATGTTTTAGGGTGATTTTTCTCGTCTATTCTTCAGCCAGGGCGACAAATTCCAGTTCCAAGCGTACATCCTCCGAGACTTCGGCCACGCCGTCCACATCGGGGATCTGCAAGTCAAAATCGGCGCGCTGCACCATGCCCACTGCCAACCCTTCGATGACTGTGTCGCTGGTGGCGGTCACGGTTACGGCAAAGGTCGCGGGCGCGACGATGTCGCGGATCTGTAGGTCGCCTGTAACCGTCAGGTTGGCTGCTTCGCCTGTGGCGGGTCGCTCCGGCAGCCCTTCAATCTCGTTGGGGGTAAAGGTGATGTACTGGTACTCGTCGCGGTTGCTCTGCAAGATCAAGCGCCGCAGCGAGCGGTTGCGGAAGCGGTTGTCGGTGGCAAGTTCGCTCGCGTCGATCACCACAGGGTCAATGCTGGTTTGAGCCAGGTCGTCCAGGTTGACGGTGAGCGTGCCGGAGACTGCATTGGTGCTGCCCACGACCGTATTGGGTTCGCCAAAGAGGATTTCGTCGATGATGAAGCGTGCCTCGCTTTGCGCCGGGTCGAGTACAAAGCGCCGTACCCCAGCCGCGGCGCTTGCCGCTTGGGGCGGGTCTTGCGCGGCTGTATCTTGTTCTGACTCGTCCTGCTCTGGCTCATCCTGCTCAGGCGTTGTGCTCTCTGCCTCGGCGTCATTCCCTTCTGCGTTATTCCCCTCGCCATCATCCGCCGGATCAGTTTCGGCTGCATCATCTTCGGCTGCATCATCGGCTGTGGCAGCCGCAGGCGCATCATCCGCAGGCTCACTCTCTGTAGACGCTTCTGACGGGGCACTTTGTGCTTCAGTAAGCTCGATTTCGCTAGATGTGAGGCGGCTGTTGGGACCTGGTCCCCAAAGCCCAACCACGATGATGGCAACTACGAGCAACACCACACCAAACAGGATATTGCGGAGGCCGCGTTGAGGCATAAAAAATTTCTTCTCTTTCTGTTTTGACGTGCTGAACTTTTATTCGTTGAACTGTTATATACCCTGAATCGGGTCGAATCTTAAAGTGAGATGGCGACTGTAGCGGTTCGCCGCGGCGCGGGGAGGCCGCTCACTTTGCAAAACCCTTGTTGCATCTTAACCGATTGAACCTTAATGGAGCCTTAACGGATCCTTTAGTGATCCTTATTTTATCGATTCTTGTACAGCGCAATCCTCACGCAACTGCACAGATCGTAAGCGTTGCTACCAACTTTTTGTAGAGCGCCGCCGATACTGCGCGTAGCCTGCGTTACATTTGCTGCTGTCGCGCCTGCGACACAACAGCATCTTATGGGCAGGTCTTGGTTCACCCGGAACCGGACCACTGAAACCTTATACCATCTCCTGATCACTATCTGATCGTAAAAGGTTGACGCTAAATAGGAATGCCGGCTGCTCGATCAACCGGGGCTTTGTGCCTACGCTTGTGCCTTTGACATCATGTGCGATTGGCGCTGCACGGTCGCGCGTCCAATTGCGGGGGACAATGACGTCCGGCTTTAGAGTACAACATCTATGTTTCATCAACCGTGTAGTTCTACCCCAATTCACACAGGAGGATGTGCATGACACACAAGCCAGACGGTCTAGTTCGCCGTCGCCCAGGCGTCGGCTTAACCTGGTTCGTCGCGCTCATGGTGGTGATGGCTTTGGCGCTGGCAGCCTGCAGCGGCGGGGAGGCCCCTGCCGCAGAGCCGACTGCCGCGGTAGAAGCCCCTGCCGCAGATGCCGAAGAACCGGCAGAGGAGCCGACCGAAGAGCCAGCGGAAGAGCCGACTGCAGAGCCGACTGCAGAGCCGACTGAGGAGCCGGCAGAAGAGGAGGCTGTCACCGACTCTGAGGCCGTCACTGATACCGAGGCGCTTACCGACACAGAAGGCGCTGACGTGGACGACAGCGAGACCGTCACCGACACAGAGGACGCTGCACCAGAAGCCACCCCTGCTGCCGAGGAGGAGGACGCTGAGGCAGAGGCAACGCCTGCCGCGGAGGAGGAAGGCGCTGAGGCGGAAGCCACCCCTGCTGCTGAAGAGGAGGGCGCTGCGCCTGAGGCAACCCCTGCTGCGGAGGAGGAAGCTGCAACGACCGGCGACGCAGAAGCAGGGGGCTATCTGTTCACCATCGCGCGCGGCTGTGGCTGTCACTTCAACCGCGATCTTGAAGCCCTTGCCGGTGGCAATGAGTTTCGGGTTCCCGGTGGCGAGGTCTACTCGCGCAATATCACGCCTGACCCGGATACGGGCATCGGCAGCCTGAGCGAGGCCGAGGTCGCGCAGCTTATCCACACCGGCAGCCTGGGCGACTACCACCTGCACCCGGTCATGCCTTACCGCAACTATTCCAAGCTTTCGGACGAGGATGCGCTGAACTTGGCCGCTTACCTCTTCTCGCTGGAGCCGGTTGCCAACGAAGTGCCGCCGCGTGAACTAGAGACCGAGCCGGAACCTTTCACGCCTGAAAGCGCGCCACCGGCCACCTCGCCCACCGATCCGGTTGAACGGGGTGAAATGTTGGTGGCGCTGGCCCGCTGTGGTCAATGCCACACGCCGCTCAACGAGGACGGCACCCCCAACATGGATCTGTTCTTGGCGGGCAGCCGCATCAATGAGGATGAGGTCGCCTGGAACATTACGCCCGATGAAGAGACGGGGATCGGCAGTTGGAGTGAGGAAGAGTTGGCGAACTTCCTGCGCACCGGCCAGTTGGCCGACGGCAGCGAAATCGTGGGTACGATGGCAATGAACATCGAGCGCTACTTCAGCAACTTGACCGAAGATGACGCAGCCGCCATTGCCGCCTACCTCATGAGCCTGCCGCCTATCGAGAACGAGCCGGAATAGGCTCATCCACTCCCTAGAAACATGAGCCATCCCAGCACTTGAGATGATGGGATGGCAAAAGAGGGCCTCTTTGGTTGAAGGAGGGTGTGACAAGCACCCATTCACCAAGGAGGCCTTCTGGATTTGGGCAAAATTCGAGATGGCTCCTGTTCGTGACGGGCGATGGCGTTCACGTTCGCGGTCACTGCTACTGCCGCTGTCACTGTCATTGCCGCCAGCAATGTTATGGGGTCTCCGCCTCCAGCTTGGGCATGAACGAGCTAAGCAGGTCAAACATTTCAGCCGGATCACCGCTTTGAGCCTGCAAGGCAGCAATCTTCTCAGGGCCAATTTGCGCCAGCAGCGCGGCCATACGCTGGATCATGCGCGTATTGGTGCTGTAGGCAGCGAGCGGATGCATATGCTTGGGCACAATGTCTCCGCCCAACCAACCGTCATAGCCCAACCGATCTAGGGTAAAGAGCAGTTCCAGCCAATGCCAGAAGTGAACCGTGCCGGAGATCATGTCCCAATCGCCGCCGTCTCCGGTATTGTCATTGGTGTGGACGTAGAAGAGCCGGTTCTGACTCGCCAGCAGCGCGGCAGCCTCCGCGGGCGCCTCCAACAGCTCCTTGAACCGCTCGGCCTCCTTGGCTTCGCCGGCCTGCGCCTCGCGGGCCATCAATGGCTCCAGGAGCCGACGCCAGCCGAGCAGCGAGATGTCGCCGGCGTAGGTCATCCGCGTCCCGTCGCCCGCGGGCTCGAGCGTGATGTTCGAGAGCCAGCGCAGCGATGGCCCGTCGATGCGGATGTCGAGCCGGCGGTCGGGCTCGAGCCGCACGATCTCCATGTCGTACCGG
>CAZZNG010000008.1:0-42646 GCA_964655505.1 uncultured Litorilinea sp.
ATTTAGCGCCCATCTGCTCGCGAGATGGAATGTCATTTAGCGCCCATCTGCTCGCAAGATGGGCATGAAGCTCGGATCTTCCGGGAAGATACGCCTTTTAGATCGATCTTGCCAGCGATGCGGGTTGCCTGATTAATCTCTCACCCTTCATGAGTCAACGCATCCTGCTCGCCCTCACTCGCCAAATCCAACCCACTTTCTAACGCGGCTCTGTATCAGTGTGCATTGACCCAGGGGCCAAGCCTCGCTTCAATCAGAAAGGCTTGCGCGCAGAGGCACGCATAACAGGAGGACCAACGACCATGATCAAACAACCCCAGAGCCGCGGCACACAGCAGGACGACAGCGCGTTGGCGGATGCGCTGTCGAACCTAGCCCGCCCGCTGCAAACAGCAGCAGACCTCGATCCACTGCTCGATCTTATCGGTGATGCCGATTATGTGCTCTTGGGCGAAGCCTCCCACGGCACATCCGAATACTACACCTGGCGCGCACGCCTAAGTAAACGGCTGCTGCAGGAAAAGGGCTTCTCCTTTATCGCGGTTGAAGGCGATTGGCCGGACTGTTATGCAATCAACCGCTTCATCAAACACTACGAACACGCGGCCCAAAGCGCACGCGACGTGCTTGCCACCTTTACCCGCTGGCCCACATGGATGTGGGCTAATTGGGAAATTGTCGCGCTGATCGCTTGGCTCCGCACCTACAACGATTCACGCCCGCCCGCGCAACAGGTCGGTTTCTATGGGCTGGATGTCTACAGCTTGCGTGAATCGCTCTCCGCCGTGGTCAGCTACCTCGAAACCAACATGCCCGAAGCGCTCGGCCCGGCCAAAGAAGCCTATCGCTGCTTTGAACCCTACGGCGAGAACGGCCATTCCTACGCCTTTCGCACAGCCTTTGTCCCCAACAACTGCGAAGATGAAGTCGTCGATCTGCTGCTGCGCGTGCGTCAGGAAGCAGCACACTACCCCGGCGACCCCGAAGGCAGTTTCAACGCCGAGCAAAACGCTTGGGTCGCCGTGGGCGCAGAGCGCTACTACCGCACCATCCTGCGCGGCAGCGCCGCCTCTTGGAACATCCGCGATGTACACATGGCCGACACGCTGGACCGTCTCATGGACTTCCACGCCAGGCGCGCCCCAGGCAGCCGCCCCAAAGCCATCATTTGGGCGCACAACACCCATATCGGCGATGCCAGAGCCACCGACATGGCGCGCGCCAATATGACCAACGTCGGGCAGCTTGTGCGCGAGCGGCATAGCAACGATGGCGTGGTCTTGGTCGGCTTTGGCTCGTATCATGGCACAGTGATTGCCGGTGACGAATGGAGCGCGCCCATGCGTGTTATGACCGTGCCGCCAGCCCAACCGCACAGTTGGGAAGATCTGCTGCATCGCATCGAGCCACAGGACAAGCTTTACCTTATGGACGACCTGCGCCCCATCGACGCGGCCCGCGCATGGCGCGGCCACCGTGCCATCGGTGTCGTCTATGACCCGGATCATGAAGCGGGGAACTACGTTCCGACGCGCTTGCCGGACCGTTACGACGCGTTTCTCTTTCTCGACGAAACCCACGCGCTCAACCCGCTGCGCATAGAGCAGGTTGAATCCGAGCGCCCCGACCTTTTCCCCTGGGGACTCTAGCCGCGCAGCCTGCATGACCGCAACGGCATACAGCGTCCACAGAGACAGACACAGCAACAACCATAGAAACAAAAAACGGGGCAGCCCATGCGCATGGGCTGCCCCGTCAACGATGTTACCGACCCAACGATGTTACTGACCCAATGATTAGCGGATGCAGAGCGTCTGACCGGCGATGATCCGGTTGACGTTGCGGATGCCGTTGGCCTTCGCCAGCGAATGGATGCTGGTGCGATATTTGCGAGCGATCTTTGTCAGCGTATCGCCGCGGCGCACCCGGTACGTTGTCGCACAGCGGTAGTGCTTCTTGGAACCACGCTGGTTCCAATTGTGGTGCTGCTGATGATAGGAATGGTTGTGGGAGTAGGACGAGCGGCCATACCTGCTAGAGGCAAAGGCTGCGGTCGGCATCAACGCCGCTACGAGCGTGACGACCAAAACGGCAAGCACCATCCCACGGCGCAAGCGTTTTCCAAGGGGAGTTGCAAGCATTGAGGTTGTGCGATCCATTGGTTGTTTGCTCCTTCCTAAGCAAAATGCCATAGAACGTAAACCTACATGATTGAGATACAACAGATCGACCAACAAAACAAACCAGCGCTGCACGCTGCCGTCCGTATGGCCGCGCTAAGTAAACACCACCGCGCGGGCTGTTGAGGGTTTCCGGAGCCACATCGCCAGTTGCCAGTTGATCCGAATAGTCGATCCCAATAAGTTAGACGAAATACAATTAGATATGATACGTGGGCGCAGCACAGCAACGTATAATACAAACGGATCAAAGCGTCCTTACATTCCCGCATCTACCGCTGTTGATCGCTGTGCCACCCGCCAGCGCGCTCCCCCGTAAATCACATACCGCCGACCCGGCAGGGAGACCATTTCCCGCTTAGACGATACAACATGCTCGAAGGTTCCACTCTATTCGCGCAAATTATACTTTTCGTAAGATCGGGCGCAAAAAATCGTGCATTGTTGCTAACAATACGTCTGACGCTTATGAAAAGTTGCGCGGTTCACATAAATCTTCCGTCACTGCCCATCCGCCGCGTCATCAGCGCCACGCATCAACCATGCATCCAACCAATAAAAATACGGCTGGACACGCACCCTGGCCTGTCCAGCCGTATGACTCATTGCTTTCTATGATAGTCTGCTGCCCCACCGGTATCTCTACCGATATACCGATATCTCCGCCGATATGAAAGCAGCGTTCGCCATGGACTAAGCCGCGACGGCCAAGCCCAGCGCGTCCAGCGCAGCCGCCACCTCGTTCTTCTCCTCCGGAGTCACCTCGGAGATGGGCGGGCGCACCGTCGCGTTGCACAGGCCAAGCTGCGCCATCGCCTCTTTCACCACCGACACATTGTTGCCGTTGTGATGGCGGGCGCGCAGTTCCTCGAACGGGCGCACCTTGGCCCAGATCGCCATGGCGCGGCCATAGTCACCCGCTTTCAAGGCGGCCAGCATATCCAGCGAAAGCCCCGCTGTCAGGTTGACCAGGCCCGATGTAAAGCCAGTTGCGCCCGCGGGCCAGAAGAAGGGCGCCCACGACTCAGCCACACCACAGACCCACGCCAGCCGATCGACCCCCACCTCTTGCACCGTATTGCCAAAGTGCAGCGGGTTGGTCACGGCATACTTGATCCCCACAAAATTGGGGCACGCATCCGCCAGCCGCGACAGCGTCTGCGGCCGGATGGTGGCATCGCGCAGATAGGGCAGAACCGCCACGTCCGGCACGGCATCCGCGACCATCTTGTGATAGGCAATCCAGCCATCGTCCGACTTGTACGGATGAACCGGCTCATGCACCATCACTGCCCGTGCCCCGCGCGCGGCCGCATAGCGCGCCATCTCCGCAGCCGTCTGCCCATCATAGCCGACGCCTGCCACGATCAACGCGCGGTCGCCCACGGCTTCCACAGTGGCATCGACCTCGCGCCGCTGCTCGTCCGGGGTGAGCGAATAGAACTCACTGGTGTTGCCATTGGGCGTGACCGCGCGAATGCCGTTGTCCACCATGCGCGCCGTCAGCCGCACATAGCCATCAAAATCGGCTGCGCCGTCGGCGCTGAACGGGGTAACGGGGATAGCGACCACCGTCGCCAACGCCTTCTGTATCTCTGCCAATTGCATGACGAGGCTCTCCTTTTTCTCTTGACAGATGTTTTCTCTTGACAGGTATCGTAGATGGGTATCCTGGAAATTTATGCGGGACAGTACCTGAATGCTGTACCTGGATGCTTTGCCCTGCGTTGGATCCCCCTGGACCCAAGCGCGGCTACTCGTCAAATTATCACACGCCGTGCCCCAAGCGTCAATTGACCCGACCTGCGGCGTGCCTTGCGCTCGCACGCCTCGAGTGGCGCGCCGGTTGTGGCAACAAATGGACTGAATGGTTTGATGATACGTTCGCCTGGGGGTACACTATTGGTGCGCCTACTCAAACCGGTTGCATTCATGCCAAGTTGTCCAACAAACGCATGGATGCGCGTCAGCATGTCCGCTTTTCCCATAACCTGCTGCGCGCCGGGTGGATCCGCCCACAACCATAAGCGTACCTTGTAGGCGCACATTGATAGTCAAGCGATTGATAGTCAAGCGATAGTCAAACAAAAGACAGTCAACTTTTGACTCCTCAACACCGGCTCTAGAAAGCAGGACCCCTGTGAAGATCACAAAGTTGGAAGCCTTCCTGGTAAAGCCCCGCTGGGTTTTTCTCAAGATTCACACCGACGAAGGCTTGGTTGGCCTCGGCGAACCGATCCTGGAAGGTCGCGCCAAGACCATCATCACAGCCATCGAAGAGATCGAACCCTACCTGATCGGTAAAGACCCCACACGCGTCGTTCACCACTGGCAAGCTATCTACAAACACGCCTTCTACCGCGGCGGCCCCATCTTGACCAGCGCGCTCTCCGGCGTGGATCATGCCCTCTGGGATCTGGCGGGCAAGGCAGTCGGGCTGCCTGTCTACAAGATGCTCGGCGGGCCGACGCGCGACCGCATCAAGGTCTACAAGGGCATTGGCGGCGGTACAACGGAGCAAGCTGTGCAAGCGGCCAAAGATGCCGTTGCCCAGGGCTTCATCGCCCTCAAGACCGGCCCGGCAGGCCCGCGCCCGGCGCGCATCATCGAGACGCCCGCCTGGATCGATCATGTGGTCGATCGCTTCGCCGCCATCCGCGAAGCAGTGGGCAAAGAGATCGACATTGCCATCGACTTCCACGGCGCGGTCAGCCCGCAGACTGCCATGATCTTGATCAAGGCGCTGGAACCCTATCAGCCGCTCTTCATCGAAGAGCCGGTGCAGTGCCAGAATGTCGATGTGCTGGCCGACATCGCGCGCAAGACCCATCTGCCCATCGCCACCGGCGAACGCATTTTCACCAAGTGGGGCTTCCGCGAGATCTTGGAGAAGCGCGCCGCCATGATTCTCCAGCCCGACATCTCCCACTGTGGCGGCATCACCGAGGCGCGCCTGATCGCGGGCATGGCTGAATCCTACTACGCCGCGATCGCGCCCCACTGCCCGCTCGGCCCCATCTCGCTGGCCGCGGGGCTGCATGTCGACGCGTCGATCCCCAACTTCCTCGCCCAAGAGCACACCACCTTTGGCGAAGGCTACCTCAAGCAGCCCTTCACCTTCAAAGATGGCTACCTGGAACTGCCCACAGGCCCCGGCTTGGGCATCGAGTTGGACGAAGAAGCCATGAAGGACAAGATCGGCCACGACTGGCGCAACCGCGAAACCTACCATCCCGACGACGGCGCGGCTATCGACTGGTAACCGCGGCTCGTTTTCACCTGTGCTGGGCTATCGAAACAATCCACCAAGACAGTCAAACTGGGAGCCACTATCACTATGAAGATAACTTCCGTCAAGACAGCAGCCACCAAAGGGCACGGCATGCACTTGTGGGTGCGCGTCGAGACCGACGCGGGCATCACCGGCACAGGTGAATGCGTCCACGGCGGCCCACAGGCCATTGCCATCCTCAATGCACTTGAACCCAAGATCGTCGGCAGGGATCCCTTTGCCGTTGATGCCATCTTCGAAGACCTGCGCCGCTCGCACGTCTTTGATGGCGGCTTCGCCGGCGCGCTGATCACCGCGCTGACCGGCCTGGAGATCGCGCTGTGGGATCTCAAGGGCAAGGCACTGCAAACCCCGGTCTACGAGCTACTCGGCGGCAAATTCCGCGATAAGATCCGCGTCTATGCCGACTGCCAGGTCGAGCCAGGCATGAACTTCGACGAGATCAAAAAGGTCGTCGACGAGGTGTTGGAGCGTGGCTTTACCGCGCTCAAGATCGACCTGGACATCCACGCCTACGGCCACAGGGGCACGGAACTGGGCGACTTCGAGAAGGACAAATTCAACTACACCGCGTTCCAGTGGGAACATGAGCGCATGGTCAAGTTGGCCGAGATGGTGACCACCGCGGCCGGTCGCAATGTGGCCGTAGCGTGCGATGTGCACACGCGCCTCGACGTGCCCAGCGCCATTCGCCTGGCGCGCGACCTAGAGGAATTCCACCTCATGTGGCTCGAAGAGCCCGTCCCGGCGGAAAACGTGGAAGCCATGCGCGAAGTCAAGCGCAACACCTCCACGCCCATCTGCAGCGGCGAAAATCTCTACCTGCGCCACGGCTTCCGCGACCTGATCGAAAGCCAAGCGGTCGACATCATCATGCCCGACATCCCCAAGTGCGGCGGCCTGTCCGAATGTCGCAAGATCGCCAACATGGCCGAGATCTACTACATGCCCTTTGCGCCGCACAACGTCTCGTCGCCCATCGGCACATTGGCCTCGGCCCATGTCTGCGCCACTGTCCCCAACTTCATGGTGTTGGAATTCCACTGGCTGCACCGCGACTATTGGAGCACCATCATCCAGGAAAAAGAGGACATTATCAAAGACGGCTATATCCACCTCAGCGACCGGCCCGGCATCGGCGTCGAGTTGGACGAGGAAGTAGGCCGCCAGTACCAGTGGCCGGGCACGACTTGGTTTGCCTAGAGCGTGTACGCCTAGGCCGGTGGTTTGCCTAGACCGTGTACGTCTAGGCTAGTGGTTTGCCTAGACACCTGCTCGCGTCCAATCTTCGCAACAGCAACTTCCGGGAAGCTTCAGAACTTCCCGGAAGTTCGACTTACGTATCTGACTTATCTGAGGAGAAACAGCCATGAAGCGAAAGGTCTTGATCACAGGCGCAGCCGGACGCATCGGCAGCTTCATCACCAAGCAGTGGGTTGACCGTTACGACCTGGTTCTCTCCGATGTGCGCCAACCCGCCGAAACCTACGGCTTTCCTTTTCACCAA
The DNA here is from genome assembly GCA_964655505.1 of uncultured Litorilinea sp. Classification (GTDB taxonomy): domain Bacteria; phylum Chloroflexota; class Anaerolineae; order Caldilineales; family Caldilineaceae; genus QEUY01. Next base: position 6,980 of record CAZZNG010000008.1, read on the forward strand.
CTCAACCTCTCCGACTTCGATGCAGTCAAGCAGGTTGTCGCGGGCGTGGATACGGTTGTCCACCTGGGCGCAGACCCAAGCATGGAAGCGCCGTGGGAAAGCCTGTTGCCAAACAATCTGATCGCGACCTACAATGTCTTTGAATCGGCTGCTCAAAACGGCTGCCGCCGCGTCATCTTCGCCAGCAGCGTCAACGCTGTGCTGGGCTACCCGCTTGACGTACAAGTCCATGTCGATATGCCCATTCGCCCCATCAACCTCTACGGTGCGACCAAAGTCTGGGGCGAGGGGGTTGCCTCCTACTACAGCGCCGCGCGCGGGCTTTCGTGCATCTGTCTGCGCTTTGGCTGGGTGGTGGACCGCGACAGCGACCAAATTCGCATGGAACACCAGTACATCGACATCGCGCTGACCTACGAGGATCTGACCTTGCTGGTCGCCGGGGCCATCGACGCACCCGACGACTTGGATTATGGCATCTTCCAGGGCGTCTCCAACAACCGTTGGAAGCGCCTCGACATCGACAATGCGCGCAAGCTCCTGGGCTACAACCCACAGGACGACGCCTTTGAGATCGCCAAGCGCAACGCCGCGGCCCATACGGCCTAGTCCCCTGCCTGGCGTGCATGTCTGAACGAGCGCGGCCAAGCAGCCCACCCCCGTCTGCCTGGCCGCCAAACTTGATTGCGCCCAACTTTGATTGGGAGGAGCAAACAAATGAGTCTCGCTACCAACACCCAAAGCAATATTGCCAAAAGCACCCAATTTCTTGTCGATGAAGGGCTTGTCGCGATTGTGCGCGGCAACTTCCCGGCCCAAAAGCTGATTGAAATCGGCGACGCGCTGGTCGCCTCGCCTGTCCTCATCATGGAAGTCACGCTGAACACCACCGGCGCGCTCGACGCCATCGGCCTGCTGCGCGACCGCTTCGGCGACAAAATGCTCGTCGGCGCGGGCACCGTTCGCACCGTGGAGCAGTTCGACGAAGCCATCGCAGCCGGGGCACAGTTCACCGTAGCGCCCAATCTGGACCTGCCCACGGTCGAACGTGCCCAGGCGCGGGATATCCTGCACCTGCCCGGCGTCTTCACGCCAACCGAAGCGCAGCAAGCCTATGTCGCGGGCTGCAAGATCGTAAAACTTTTCCCGTCCGACGTGGTGGGGCCGCGCTACCTCAAGGCCATCCGTGCTCCGCTGGACGACATTCTCTTCTGCCCCACCGGCGGCATCACGCCTGAAAATGTGGGCGAATACATCCGCGCCGGTGCAGCCGCAGTTGGCCTGGGCAGCGCCCTTGTCACCGGCCCCGACCAGACGCCCGACGATCTCATCCGCCGCGCACGCGCCATCCGCAGCGCCTGGAAAGAAGCCAAAGCCGCATGAGTCCCCGCTTTGACGTCACCACCATCGGCGAAGCCATGATTCGCCTTAGCGTTCCGGCTGGAACGCGCCTGGAAGTCACCGACTCGCTCGACGTGCGCCCAGGCGGCGCAGAGGCAAACCTCACCGTCGCCCTGGCCCGCATTGGCCGCAAAGCCGCCTGGATGGGCGCGCTGCCCGATTCAGCCCTGGGCCGCTTCATTGCCAACCACCTGCGCGTCGCCGGGGTAGACCTAGAGGGCGTCTACTGGTCGCCCACGGACCGCATGGGCACGTATTATGTCGAATTCGCCCATCCCCCACGCGCCACCCAGGTTCTCTATGACCGCGCCGACTCGGCCCAGGCCAAGATGACGCCCGACCAAGTTGATTGGGACGCGCTGCTGGATACCCGCTTGCTCCATCTAACCGGCATTACGCCGCCGCTCTCCGACGGCTGCCGCGCCATCGTTGAGCAGGCAGTCCAGCGCGCCAAAAGCGCCAATATCCCTGTCAGCTTCGACGTGAACTATCGTTCCAAGCTCTGGTCTGGCTCCGATGCTGCTGACTTCATCGTGCCGCTGGTGCAAGGCATTGACCTCTTCTTCTGCGGGCGCAATGACGCGGCGGTTGTCATGGGCGTTCAAGGCGAACCGGAGAAGGTTGTACGCAAGCTCTCTGAGATGACCAACGCCAAGATCGTCGTCATGTCCCTGGCCGAAAAGGGCGTCATGGCCTTTGACGGCACGACCCTCTACCACGAACCGGCCAAGCCCGTCACCATTCTAGACCGGCCCGGCGCGGGCGATGGCCTGGCCGCGGGCGTGATCGACGGCTGGCTCGACGGTGATCTGGCTGCCGGGCTGCAAACGGGCGTGGTGTTGGCAGCCCTGGCGCTCAGCCAGCACGGCGATATGGTCATCACCACGCGCGAGGAAGTGGAATCGCTGCGCACGACCAGCACAACGACCTTGGTTCGCTAAAGCCTGGTTTGCTAAAACCTGGTTGCCGCAGCCGCCCACGCTCGCGCCCAACCCAACCGTTGACCGTGTACCGTTGACTGTGTATTGTTGACTCTACACTGTTGACCCTGCACTGTTGACTGTGCACTGTTGACTGTGCACTGTTGACTGTGCGCCGGGATCAGGTGCAACCCTACAGCGTTCAGATCGACTGATGATCCATGCTAGGGGCATCAAGATTCCGGCGACCCGATTCACAGGATAGATTATGACTACTTCGCGCCGCTTTGCCATCTTGGCTGAACGCGATATTAACCAAGAAACCTTTGTCGACGAATGGCCCGAAGCCGGGCTAATGGTCGTCGACAGTCCATTTGACCCACAACCGAGCCTGCGCATTGAAAACGGCGTTGTCGTCGAGATGGACGGCAAGGTGCGCGATGATTTCGACGCGCTCGACCTCTTCATCGCCGACCACAGCCTCGATCTCGCGGCCGCGCCCGAAGCCATGGCGACCCCCTCGCGCGAGCTGGCGCGTATGCTGGTCGACATCAACGTGCCCGCGGCGCAGATCCGGCGGCTGGCGGGCGGCTGCACGCCTGCCAAGCTCACCGACATCATCCGCAACATGAACGTGTTGGAGATGATGATGGGGCTGGCAAAGATGCGTATCCGCCGCACCCCGGCCAATCAAGCCCACGTCACCAACTGGCGCGAGCACCCCGCGCTGTTGGCCGCGGACGCAGCCGAAGCCGCCCTGCGCGGCTTTGCCGAAGTCGAAACCACCGTGCGCGTGGCGCGCAACGCGCCCTTCAACGCGCTGGCTGTGCTGATCGGCACGCAGACAGGCCGCGGCGGCGTGCTCACCCAATGCGCGGTCGAAGAGGCGTTGGGGCTGCGCCTGGCGATGAAGGGACTCACCACCTACGCCGAAACGCTCTCGGTCTATGGCACAGAGCGCACCTTTGTCGACGGCGACGATACGCCCTGGTCCAAAGCCTTCCTGGCCTCGGCCTACGCGTCGCGCGGCATCAAGATTCGCTTCACCTCCGGCACAGGCTCCGAGGCGCTCATGGGCAATGCCGAAGGCTGCTCCATGCTTTATCTTGAAGCGCGCTGTGTTCATGTCGTGCGCGGCGCGGGCAGCCAAGGCGTGCAGAACGGCTCGATCTCCTGCATTGCGCTGCCCGAATCGCTGCCCGGCGGCGTGCGCGCGGTCCTGGCCGAAAACTTGCTGGCTTCCATGCTGGGGCTGGAGGTCGCGTCAGGCAACGACGCCCTGGCCTCCCACTCGGCCATCCGCAAGACAGCCAAACTCATGCTCCAGTTCATTCCCGGCACAGATTTCATCTTCTCCGGCTACAGCGCCATCCCCAAGCGCGACAACCTCTTTGGCGGCGGCAACTTCGACGCCGAAGACTTTGACGACTACAACGTGCTCCAGCGCGACATGCAGGTGGATGGCGGCGTGCGCCCCGTGAGCGAAGAAGAGGTGCTGGCAATCCGGCGTGAGGCCGCCCAAGCGATCCAAGCCGTCTATGCGGAACTGGGCTTTCCCGCCATCAGCGACGGCGAGATCGAGGCCGCGATCGTTGCCCACAGCAGCGACGATATGCCAGAGCGCGACTTGGTTGCAGACTTGGCCGCGGCCGACAGCTTCCTCGACGGCGACCAGGACATGCTCACCATCGTGCGTGCGCTCCAAAACCGCGGCTTTACCCAGACCGCGGCCAACATCTTGGAAATGGGCCGCCAGCGCGTCGCCGGTGACTACTTGCAGCCTTCGGCCATCTTCGACCGCAACTTCCGCGTGCAGAGCGCCATCAACGACGTCAACGACTATATGGGGCCGGGCACAGGCTACCGCGTCGAACAAGAGCGGTGGGAAGAGATCCAAGACATTCCCCAAGCCAAATCGCCGCGCGAGTTCATCGCCGACCAGATCGGCGAACCCTCGCCCAAACTGGTCGAAATTGGGCCTGCCAAACCGGGCACGCGTGAAGAGGTCGTTGTCGCGGTGGGGCCTGCCTTCGGCAAGGAACTGACCAAAACCATCGGCGGCCTCGACCATGAAGCCGTCCTAGCGGCCATCCTCACCGGCGTTGCCAAAGAGGGGCTGATCGCGCGCATCGTCAAGGTCAAGCACAGTTCCGACTGTGCAGCCATTGGTCAGATCGCGGCGGAACTCAGCGGAACAGGCATCGGCATCGGCCTGCAATCGCGCGGCACCACCGTGATCCACAAAAAAGGGCTGGCCCGGCTCAACAACCTGGAACTGTTTCCCCAATCGCCCAGCCTCACCCTGGAAACCTACGAGGCGATTGGCCGCAACGCGGCCCGCTATGCCAAGCAAGAGCGCGTGCGGCCTGTCGGCGTCAAGATCGACAACTGGGCACGCCTCAAGTTAATCGTCAAGACGACCCTGCTCCACCGGCGCGAGACGGAGCAAATCAGCGATGAGCCGCCGGTCGAATTGCTCTTTGATTGGGAGCCGGAAGTATGAGCCGACAAAACGGCGCCAACCGCGTCAGAGACCAACACACCAGCCGCTATCCGTTGATCGACCAACAGGATCAACTCCAGGCAGCCAGTGGGCGCACACTCGACCAGGTGACCCTCGACCAAGCGGCCGCGGGCACGCTCAGCCCCGACGACCTGCAAATCAGCGCAGACACCTTGCGCGCCCAGGCCGATATCGCCGAACAAGCAGGCTATGAAGAACTGGCGCAAAACCTGCGCCGCGCCGCCGAGCTAACCGCCGTGCCCAACAGCGAACTGCTGCGCATGTACGAGCAGCTACGCCCTGGCCGCAGCAGCTTTGAGGAGTTAAGCGCCCTGGCCGACGAGCTAGAGAGCAACTACGCGGCCACAGTGACCGCGGCCTTTGTGCGCGAAGCCGCGGATGTCTACAAGCGGCGCAACCTCTTGCGCCGCGCCTAAATCCATCCTCACGCCCCGATCATCCTTTCTTTCCAATACACCGCCAGGGAGATCATCCAGATAGACAGGATGATCTCCCTGTTTAATGCCCACCTTCATGCCACCGTGCGGCATAGACGAGCATACCGGGCCATGAGCATCGAGTGATGCGTATCGGTGCGAATGGTCAACATAAAGAACGCCCCCTTTGTAACTTTGACAAGTAGCGGTTGATTCCCTATAATGTCCCCTGCATAGGCCTGAAGGCAAGTTGGCGGACTCTGCTCTACAGCAATCTGTCCAACCTACACGGTCCGTCCACTCCCCAATCAGATCAGTAATGCAGCAGGCTGCGATAGGCCGCGCCTAACGCATCTTGCGCCAAACTGTCTGATGTAAAACGTCTTTACTGCTATTTGTATCGTGATCAGTTGTATCGTGATAAGCGAGGCTGCAGACAGTAATCACCCAGCAATCACTGTCTAGGCCGTCCTAAAAGACCGTGTTGGCCTGCTCATGGCCCTTTCCTACCCATGCTTGTTCATCGGCTGGGCCGTCTTTCGGCTCTCCGGAACATAAGTTGGCAACGTACGACTGTTCGCCGGTGCATACACCGTTGCATAGTTGTTGCATTGTTGCCGGCTATCAATCCTCGGTTTCGCGCATTGACGCATAATCCAAAGGAGGCTATATGACCCAGGAGCGCAATCCGCTCAACTCACCGCTGTCTCGCCGTCAAGCGCTCAAGTTGTTGGGTGGTCTTGCCGGTATGTCAGCCCTCGCCGCGTGTGCCGCCCCGGTTGCGCCCAGCGGCGCGCCTGCCGGTGAATCCGCCGATACTGGCGAAGCTGCTGCACCGTCCGGCGAACGTGCGAGTCTGATCGTTGCCCATCGCCGTGAGTACTTCGCGGAGATGGAAACCCTCTTCGCCGAGGCCGTCACGGCTTGGGGTGAAGAAAATGGCGTCGACATCGAAACAACCACCGTCGCAGCCGAAGCGAACCAGGACTTTGTTCCCAAACTGCTGGCCCAGGTCAGTGCCGGCGACCCGCCAAACTTGGTCTATCACATCCGCTTGGTCCAACAGCTCTGGTCACAGGGTGCGCTGGAACCCGTGACGGACACCACCGAGCAAGCCATCGAATTGTACGGCCAGCCTGCCTACGGCCAGCGCAGTGTGAACATCATCGAAGACGAATGGTACGGCATCCCCTACATGATGCACGGTGGCGGCCAGTTTGCGCGCCGCAGCGTCTTTGAGAATGCGGGCATCGACCCCACCACGCTTGCCACCTACATGGACCGCCGCGAGGCCTGTCTGGAAGTCAGCGACCCCTCCGCCGACATGTACGGCTGGGGCTTGACCGTCAACACCGGCGGTGACGCCACCGGCTTCATCGAGTCGGTCATGCAAAACTGGGGCGGTCACTACACCAACGAAGACATCACCGAAGTGACCTTCAACTCGCCCGAGACCTTGGAGGCCGTCCAATGGCTCGCCGAGACCTACACCGATGAAAAGTATCAACCCATGCTGCCGCCCGGCATCATGAGTTGGAACGACTCCAGCAACAACGAATCCTTCTTGGCCGGAACCATCGCCTACACGCATAACGCGGCAAGCGTCTATGCCAATGCCAAGGCCGACGGCAACCCGATCTTTGAGGATATCGTTGCGCTCGAAACCGCGATGGGCCCCACCAACACCAAGCTCGAATCGGGCGGTGGTGGTCAGTTCATCATCCCCTTCGGCGCGACCCACCAGGACCTGAGCAAGGAACTGGCGATGCACATGATCACACCGGAGGTCTTCCTGCCGATCTCGTTGATCTCCGCCGGTCTGTTCCTGCCTGCCTACGCCGACTACTACGAGATGGAAGAGGTCGTGTCGGCCTTCGAAGCCGATCCGAACCTGGCGACCATGGGTCGGGCCTCGCTTGGCGAGCATGTCGGCGCTTCTTGGCCGGCCCAGCCCAGCCCCCTCTTCGACGCGATCGCGGCCCAGAGTGTCCTCACCGACATGATGGCCCAGATCATCGCCCAGGGCGTCAGCCCAGAAGACGCCGTGGCCCAAGCCCATGATCGCATCATCGGCATCGGCCAAGAAATGGGTTTCTTCAGCTAAGTTGCACCGACTTGGAGGCCCCAACTGCCCTGTTTGGGGCCTCCTTTTTGAAAGCCTGGCGCATTTTTAGTTTCTTGTGGCTTTAGTTTGTCACAAACAATTCTCTATCCGAACTCATCCACAGCATCCACCGGCTAGGAACGATTTCGTCACATGTTTATTGCCAACCCGCGCGAAGCGCTGCTGCACCTGACTAGCCAATATACCGGAGAGCGCTTCGCAGATGGCCGACCGCGCGTTTCCGACGACATTCTTGAACGCATGAAGCTCGTTACCACCGAAGAAGCCTGGGGCGTACTGCGCCGCAACGGCTATAATCTCCAGTTTGAAGGAGATTGGGTGCGCACCCACCCGGATCGCATCCTTGTCGGTCGTGCGGTTACCGCCATGATGGTCCCTCGCCGCCCCGATTTGCATGAAGCGGTCGAAGAACTGGGCAAAAAGGAAGGGCGCATCGGCGGACAAAACTCTTGGGTGATCGACACGCTCGAACCCAATGATGTGATGGTCGTCGACCTATTTGGAAAAGTTGAAAATGGGACCTTTGTTGGCGATAATCTGGCGACATCCTTGCGCACCCGCACGCGTGCCGGGGCTGTCATCGACGGCGGCATCCGCGACCATGCAGGCGTGAGCCAACTGGACGATCTGGCGATTTTCTGCCGCGGACTGCACCCGTCGGCCATCGCCGACGTCACCTTGGCCGGGATCAACATCCCGGTTCGCATCGGTGCCGCAACCGTCTTGCCCGGTGATGTGGTGCTGGGCACGCCAACCGGCGTCGTCTTTATCCCGGCCCACCTGGCGCAAGCCGTGGTCGAGCGTTCGGAAGACGTCCGCGTGCGCGATGAGTTTGGCAAGCTGCGCTTGCGCGAGGGCAAATACACCCCCGGCGAAATTGACCGGGCGTGGTCCGAAGAGATTGAAGCCGACTATCAGTCTTGGCTTGCGAATCGAGGCTAGTTTTTTGCATCCGCTGCGTCACATAGGTCGCATAGATTGTCACACAGATTCCGTAAAGATAGCGTTGGTGTGGTTAGAATCTTGTTAGATCTTATAGACGCCAAGCGCGGATTGCATCTTGATCGAATTGTTGCAGCCGATGGACAGCCCTGCCCATAGGACTGGCCGCAGCACTGTCCACCGTCTGTAACCGGTATTGTTTGTTCTTAAACAGGAGTAGATATGGCACAACAAGCCGCGCCAATATCACCGACCTATAGCGCCACACCGCGGCGTCCGTTCATGCGGCGCGTCTTTGGGCGAGACTGGCAAATCGCTTTTATTTTCATCGCCCCCATCGTCATCCTCATGGCGGTGTTCATCGCCTGGCCCTTTATTGACGCGCTCTACACCAGCATGACGATCCGAAATCTCGCAACACGTACGGATGAGTTCGTGGGCTTCCGCAACTACGTCCGGCTCTACCAAGACCCCTTCTATCGGCAGGCGGTCAAGGCGACGGTGAACTTCACCGCCGGATCGATTGTTTTTAAGCTAATTTTCGGCATGATCGCGGCGCTGCTCCTTCACGGGCAAAAGCGCTTCCGCAACCTGCTGACGGGCTTGATTCTGCTGCCCTGGATTATCCCTTCGGTGGTCCAGGCGCTCACCTTTAAGTCCATCTATGACCCGCTCTTCGGCGGGCTTAACCCCATCTTGCAGAGCTTGGGGCTGATCGACCATCCGATTTCCTGGCTCTCCGATCCTCGCTATGCCATGGCCTCGGTCGTTGCCGTCAACGTTTGGGCCGGTATCCCCTTCTTCACGGTTAACATCCTTGCCGGTCTTTCGGCCATCGACAAAGAAATGTACGAAGCTGCCGAGATCGACGGCGCCAACGCCTGGCAAAGCTTTGTCAACATTACCCTGCCCAGCCTGCGCTTCGTTATCGCCGTTGCCACGCTGCTGTCCACGATTTGGACATTCAACAACTTTGAAACCATCTTCCTGCTGACCAATGGCGGCCCCGGCAACCTGACCAAAGTCTACTCGATCATGGCCTATGAAAAGGCCCTACGGTCGCTGCAATTTGGTCCTGGCACAGCCGTCGCCTTTAGCTTGACGCCTGTTCTCGCTGCCTTCATCCTTCTGCTCTCGCGCTACATGCGCCGCGACGTCTCGCGCGAGGACATGGATGTCGTCACCTGGCAGGATCAAGTCATCGACGGCATCGGTTGGATCGTGGCCTTCATCGGCTCGATCATCGCCTTCCCCATCATCCTGATCGCCGAAGCATTGGGCAAAGTGCTGCCCCAGAACAAAGCCAGCCGCCGACGCAACCGCATGATCGGCGCATTCTTCCGCGGCTTGGGCCTGTTCATCATGCTCATCTTTGTGCTCTTCCCGTTCTACTGGATCCTGATCACCGCATTCAAGACCGACTTACAGATCAGCCAGCGCACGGGTATCTTCTGGCCGGAGCCGTGGAGCCTTTCGCAGTTTGACCGTCTCTTCTATCGAGAGCCGTTCTTCATCTGGTTCCAGAATTCGGCCATCGTCGCGATCAGCACAACCGCGCTGGCTGTTGTCATCGCCGCGCTGGGGGCCTATGCCCTGGCCCGGCTGCGCTTCCTCGGCGCACAGACCATGCAGACGATCCTGCTGATCACCTATCTGCTGCCCGGCGCGCTCATGTTCATTCCGCTCTACGGCATCTTGGCCGATCTGGGCGTCATCAACACGCGCTTGGCGCTGATCTTGACCTATCCTACATCGATGATTCCCTTTGCAACGTGGCTGTTGATGGGCTACTATCGCGCCATCCCGGAAGAGTTGGAACACGCGGCCATGGTCGATGGCGCTAATCGCCTCCAGGCCTTCCTGCGTGTCACGCTCCCGCTTACAACGCCCGCGTTGCTGGCCGTAACGCTGTTCTCCTTCACCGCTGCGTGGAAGGAATATCTCTTTGCCTTCGTATTCATTACCAGCGAGCGCTTGATGACGCTGCCGGTCGGTCTAGCCCAGACCATCTTCGGCGACATCTATCCGTGGGGTCTGCTCATGGCCGCCTCGCTCTTGATCTCGATTCCGGTCGTCATCTTCTACATGTACGGCCAGCGCTTCATGGTTGCCGGTCTCACAGCGGGCAGCGTCAAGGGCTAAACCCTTGGCCCGGCACGCCCGGGAACCAACAGGAAGTGGGCAACCACGTACGGGAGACCCAAGCGGCAAACCGCCAGGTCTCCCCTTTCTTTTTGCCATCCCCCATCGCACAACAGCAAACCAACCTAATAAAAACCACAGACGAAAACACAGACTAGAAACGGATGCATGCCATGAAAATCACCGACATGCGGGTCACGCCAATTGCCATCACCGATCCGCCGCTGCTCAACGCGGCTGGGCTGCACGCGCCCTATGCCCTGCGTACCATCATCGAACTCGTCACCGATGATGGGCTGTATGGCCTGGGCGAAGTGCCGGGCAGCGAGGCGACCACCAAAGCGCTCGAAGCCGCGGCCGAAGTCCTCATCGGCCAAGACCCATTCCAACTGAACGCTATCGCCGCGGGGCTGGAACAGCGCTTCGGCCAAGACGGAGCTGGCTCGCGCGGGGAAACCCCGTGGGATCAGCGCCGCCTGGTTCATGTCTTCAGTGCTGTCGAAGTGGCCTGTTTTGACCTAATGGGCAAAGCCGTTGGCCGCCCTGTGTGCGATCTACTCGGCGGCCGCGCGCGCGATCGGGTGGACTTTTCGGCCTACCTCTTCTATAAGCACAAGGGAGCAGGCGGCGAACTCGGCTTTGACACCGACCCCAACGCCACCGGATGGGCCGCGGCACGCCAAGAAGCCGCGCTCGATCCCGATGGCGTCGTCGCCCAGGCCAAAGCCATGTGCGATGAATTCGGCTTCAAATCCATCAAGCTCAAAGGCGGCGTATTCCCGCCCGATGAAGAAGCCGAGGCCATGATCGCGCTGCAAAAAGCCTTCCCCGGCACACCGCTGCGCCTTGATCCCAATGCCATCTGGTCCGTCGACACGTCGATCCGCATCGGCAAGCGGCTCGAAGGCGTGCTTGAATATTACGAAGACCCCACCCGCGGCCAGGAAAACATGGGCAAAGTCGCCAAGGCAGTCAACATCCCCCTGGCGACCAACATGTGCACCACCTCCTTCAACGACATTCCCGGCAGCATCGAGCACCAGTCCGAAGCGATTATCTTGAGCGATCATCACTTCTGGGGCGGGCTGCGCGCCTCAATCGAACTGGCGCGCATCTGCCGCACCTTTGGCCGCGGCCTCTCCATGCACTCCAACAGCCATGTAGGGATCTCGCTGGCAGCCATGGCCCATCTAGCCGCAGCCGTGCCCAACCTCACCTACGCATGCGATACCCACTACCCCTGGCAGTCGGAGGAAGTCATCGTCGGCGGACGCATGAAGTTCGACGACGGCGCAATCGTCATCAGCAACGAGCCGGGGCTGGGCATCGAGCTTGACCGCGAAGCGCTCGCCAAGCTGCACCAACAGTACCTAGATGCCGGATTGACCGAGCGCAACGACGAGATCGAAATGCAAAAGGTCCAGCCGGGCTGGAAATTCCAGGCGACCCGCTGGTAGCCAAATCTTCATAACGCAACCGCTGGCGATCTTCCGGAAGATCGCCAGCGGCATGCATATCCCTCTTTTTACCACAGTTTGCGCAGCCCAATTCCTTCAGGTAGACTGACAGGCTAGAATTCTTATCGAGTCGCGCCCCAACACGGTGCGACAGCCGGTCTGTGCATGCCCTGATTATGCAATCCACCCGGAGGAAAAGCATGGCTACAAATGAATCGTTGGTGGCGCGCGACCAAGCGCATTGGCTGCACCCCTTACATCATCCCAGCGCCCACCAATCCCCCCTGATCTTTGAGTCGGGGCACGGTATTTGGCTGCGTACTGTAGATGGCAGGGAGTTCATCGACGGGCTTGCGGGGCTGTGGAATGTGCTCTTGGGTCATGGCGTCACCGCATTGGCCGACGCCGCCCGCGACCAGATGGCCCAACTAGCCTATTGCTCTAGCTATGTCGGCTCCAGCAACCTGCCTGCGCTGGAACTGGCCGACCGGCTTGCCGGTTGGGCCTACCCAAGCCTCAACACTACCTTTTTTGCCTCCGGCGGCGCAGAATCCAACGAGAGCGCCTTCAAGACCGTCCGCTATTACTGGCGGCGACAGGGCAAACCTGACAAGTACAAAATCATTGCCCGCCAGCACGGCTACCACGGCATCACCCTAGCCGCCATGAGCGCCACCGGCATGAGCGCCTATTGGCCCATGTTCGAGCCGCGCGTGCCCGGCTTTTCCCATATCCCAGCCCCCTATCCCTTCCGCTATCCCGCCGACCAGATCCAGCCTGGCGAGAGCGTCGGCCAGGCCGCCGCGCGCGCGCTGGAAGAGGCGATCCTGCGTGAAGGTCCGGACACCGTCGGCGGCTTCATCGCCGAGCCGGTGCAAGGCGCAGGCGGCGTCATCGTCCCGCCCGACGACTACTTCCCCGCGGTGCGCGCCATCTGTGACCGCTATGACGTGCTGCTCATCGCCGACGAGGTGATCACCGGCTTTGGCCGCACAGGCGACTGGTTTGCCCTGCGCCGTTGGGGCATCGAACCCGATATCATGTCTTTTGCCAAAGGCATCACCAGCGGCTATCTGCCCCTGGGCGGCATCCAAGTCTCGGACAAGATCCGCGAAGTCATCATGAATGCGCCCGGCGGCGAACGCTGGATGCACGCCTATACCTACTCCGGCCATCCCACCTGCTGCGCGGTTGCGCTGGCGAATCTCGATCTGCTCATCGAAAAGGATGTGGCAAGCAATGCCGCGGCCATGGGCCAACGCCTGCTCGACGGGCTGAACGCACTGGCCGAAGAGTTCGACGTGATCGGCGATGTGCGCGGGCTGGGGCTAATGGCCGCCATCGAATTCGCCGACCCAGAGACCAAAGAACCGCTGCAGATGGGCGAAAAGGTGCGCCAGGCGTGCATGGAGCGCAAGCTCTTCACCCGCTTAATCGGCACAGACATCATTGCCTTTGCGCCGCCGCTGATCATCAGCGCCGACGAGATCGATCTGGTGCTGCAAATCCTGGGCGAATCGCTGGCAGCAGTCACCCATTAATCCGCTAGGCCGGGGAAATGGACAATCCAGTCACAAACCTAGATGCCCCCATCCTAGAGTTCGACGGCGAGCCGCAAGCCATCATCGAGCCGAGCAAACAAATCACGCCGCTGGCGACCATGCCGCGCTGCGGCGTGATTACCTTTTTCCAAGATGTGATCGATCATTTCGTCGAGCGCGGGCTGGCGCATGAGATGTTCGCGCTGCGCAGCGAAATGGGCCGCCATCCGCTCTATCTACACGAATACCAGGGTACGCAGCTTGTTCTCTTTCATCCCGGCGTGGGCGCGCCGCTGGCTGCTGCGATACTGGAAGAAGCCATTGCGCTTGGCTGTCGCAACTTCATCGCCTGTGGCGGTGCGGGGGTGCTCGATCGCGAACTCGCCCTGGGCCATCTGGTCATTCCCAGTGCAGCCGTGCGCGACGAAGGAACCTCCTATCATTACCTGCCGCCCAGCCGCGACGCCCACCCCGACCCGGACGCGGTGGCGGCCATCGAACAGGTACTCTCCGCGCGCAACGTGGACTATGTAGTCGGCAAGACCTGGACAACCGATGCCATCTACCGCGAGACGCGGCAGCGCATGGCCGCGCGTCGCGCTGAAGGCTGTATCACCGTGGAGATGGAAGCCGCGGCCCTCTTTGCAGTGGCCCGCTTCCGCGGCGTAAAACTGGGCCAGATTCTCTATTGCGGCGACAATTTGGACGGTGAGGAGTGGGACAGCCGCGCATGGCAGGAGCACTGGGGCGTGCGAGAAATCCTGGTTGAACTGGCCGCGGAAGCAGCAGTACGGCTCGGCAATTCAACCGCACAGCCCACCCAACCGCCCGCACACGGGACAGAATAAGCGCCTCAACCACCGGATCACATCGACGGCCTACCACCGCTCACTGGCAAAGTCCCCCGGCAAGATTTTGCGAAAGGGACAACATGCCATCAGTTTCACTGGATCAGCTTCCCAATCTATTCATCCTCGGCGCGGCCAAGGCAGGCACGACCTCACTGCACGCCTACCTGGCCCAACACCCAGCCATTTATGGCGGAACCGCAAAAGAGCCGCACTTTTTCGATGACAACTGGGCCTATCAGCGCGGCCTCGCCTACTACGCGCAGACCTTCTACCCCGACGCCGCGGGCTACACCTGGCGCATGGATGGAACGCCGGGCTATTTTCACTTGCCGCATCGAGTCATCCCACGGCTGCAGGCCACCTATGGCAGCGCGCCGCTCAAGTTCATCGTCTCGCTGCGTGAACCCGCCAGCCGCGCTTGGTCCCACTACCTGCACCGCGTGGCCCTGGGCGCGGAACCCCTCTCCTTTGCAGAGGCGCTCGCCGCCGAGGACGCACGCCGCCAAACCGCCACCGAATGGGATCAGTACTTCAACGACGGGCGCTATGCCCATCAACTGCGCGCCTGGTTCAGCGCCTTTCCGCGCCAACAGTTTTTCATCCTGCTGCAAGAGGACCTGCAGCAGGACGCGGCCAAGGTGCTGCGCCAACTCTTTGCCTTTCTGGAGATCGATGCGGACGTGCCCATCGACACCAACAGCCAGCACAATCAATCGCCGATCACCAACCCCCTCGCCATGAAAATCCTGCGTCAACGGCTGCCCATCCCCTTGGGCACGATTCTCAGCCCCTACATCCGCGTGCGCCCGCGCGATCTGATGCGCAAATTGGTCAGCCGCCTGCCGCGCAAAAAGGCCGCGCCGCCCGCGGAACTTGTACAGCAACTGCGCGCCGCCTACCGTGACGACATCCTGGCATTGAGTGAGTTGATCGACCGCGATCTATCCCATTGGCTGGCGGAACCGGCCTCCGCGCTGGCCGAGCAACCAAACGAAAACCCGCCCCGCGCCTAACGCATCCCCTTGCCGATACCTGAAAGAGAAGGGCCTGCTTTGGCAGCATCCACGACATTGCTGCCAAGACAGGCCCTCTGCTTTGCGGATTGGCAATACACCGTGTAACATAACGGTAGCGCGTCGCTCGACCTAGTCAGATTGCGCGCATCCAGCCTTGTTACCGATTACCAATACGATTCTTAGACACGACGATTATCAGACGCGGATTACCAGTTGGTTACGGAACCGTCCAACCGGCGTAGTTGGGGCAATTCCGTCATGCGGAAGGGATTCTTCTTGGCGGCTTCGCGGTCGAACTCGATGCCCAAGCCGGGAGCGGTGGGCGGCAGCAGATAGCCGTCACGCCATTCCGGCTGCACCGGCACAACGTCAGTCAATGTCGTGCCCGGCTTGCGTGGCTGTTCCTGCACGCCGAAATTGGGTGTCGCCAGATTGAGTTGCAGACAGGCCGCGGACGAAACCGGCCCCAGTGGGTTGTGTACCGCCAGCTTGATGTAGTGCGTCTCGCACCAACCAGCAATCTTACGGGCTTCGGTGATCCCACCGGCGATGCAGAGATCGATGCGAGCATAGTCGATCCACTCTTCTTCGATCAACTGCCGGAACTCCCACTTAGAGCTAAATTGCTCACCCGCAGCCAACGGAACGTGCGTGCGTGGACGGAGGGTCTTGAAGGAATCTGGATTCTCGCAGCGAAGCGGGTCTTCAATAAAGAAAGGGCGTGTCGATTCAATCTCGCGACAAAGCCAAATCACATCCGGCAGATCGAGCCGTGTATGGACGTCGAAGGTGATCTCGATATCATCGCCCACGGCTTCGCGCACCGCATGGAACTGCTTGATTGCGGTCTGAACCGCCTGTCGCGGCTCCAGGATGTTGCCGGCTTGGGGTAGGCCCCAGCGGACGAATTTCCAGCCTTCTTCTTTCGTCTGCAAGCACGATTCAACCAGCGGTTCAATCTCGGTGGCGTGGCCGTGGTTGTGCGGATAGCAGACAACCTTGTCCCGCACAAGCCCGCCCAACAGTTCGTAGATGGGCACGCCCAACGCCTTGCCCTTGATGTCCCACAGGGCAATGTCGATGGCAGCCATTGCCGAAGTCAAAATGCGCTGTGCAGGAAAGAAGCCGCCGCGGAAGAGCATCTGCCAAATATGTTCGATGCGGCTGGGGTCCTGCCCGATCAAAAGTGGCTTGAAATGCTCAATCGCACCGGCCACGGCTAATTCGCGGCCTGTAATACCAGCCTCGCCGACACCGGAAATCCCCTCGTCCGTGTCGACGACGACAAACAAAAAGTTTCGATGACCACCCCAGACAGGGAACGTCTCAACATTGGTAATCTTCATTGGAGCGATTTCTCCGTACATCTAGCGTCATCTAGACTGTGTGGATTGGAAATGGAGGATAGTTAGGCAGATGGAACAGGCGTCCCACATCATTCTACGCTATGCACGCCGGGCTGCCAACCCGCTCCCTTTACCGTTTGCCACCCCACGCCCTAGTTGGCGATCCGCCGCATCCCTAGCGGTACATAGCAACTTAACTGTATTACTTAACTGTTAAACGAACGATTTAGGAGTAGGACACATGTCTAGTCAGACCCAACCCCGTCCGGAAGACCACGTCAATCAGGCTTCGCGGCCTTCGGACCTCAAAATCACCGACGTACGCATCGCCAACCTGACCGGTCTGCCCATGCGCGTCTCCATCCTGCGCATCGACACCAACCAGGGGCTTGTCGGCTATGGCGAAGTGCGCGATGGGGCCAGCGCCACCTATGCGCTCATCCTCAAGAACCGCCTGCTGGGTGAAAACCCCTGCAACGTCGACAAGATCTTCCGCAAGATCAAGCAGTTCGGCTATCACGGTCGCCAAGGTGGCGGCGTCTGTGCCGTGGAAATGGCGCTGATGGACCTGGCCGGGAAGGCCTACGGCGTGCCCGCCTACCAGTTGGCCGGCGGCAAGTTCCGCGACAAGATTCTCTGCTACTGCGACACCCCCTCCACGCCCGACGGCACCGAGATGGGCCGCCGCCTGAAGGAGCGCATGGACGCGGGCTGGAAGTACCTCAAGATGGACGTGGGCATTGGCCTGCTCAAGGGCATCCCCGGCACCATCATCGAGCCGCCCGGCATGACCGAGACGCGCGACGTCATGCACCCCTTCACCGGCATCCAGATCACCGATAAGGGCATCGCCATCCTCTCCGAGTACGTCAAGGCTGTGCGCGACGTGATCGGCTATGAAATCCCGCTGGCAGTCGATCACTTCGGCCACATCGGCGTCGAATCGTGCATCCGCCTGGGCCGCGAGCTAGACCAATACACGCTGGCCTGGTACGAAGACATGATCCCGTGGCAGTTCACCGAGCAGTGGAAGATGCTTTCCAACTCGGTGACCACCCCCACCTGCACCGGCGAGGATATCTACCTCAAGGAAGGGTTCATCCCCCTGTTGGAAAACCGCGCGGTGAGCATCATCCATCCCGACCTGGCGACCTCCGGCGGCATCCTGGAGACCAAGAAGATCGGCGACATGGCGCAAGACTACGGTGTTGCCATGGCGATGCACATGGCGGCCTCGCCCATCTGCGCGCTGGCGAATGTCCACTGCGCCGCGGCGACCGAAAACTTCCTCGTCCTGGAAAACCACTCGGTCGATCTGCCCTGGTGGAGCGATCTGGTCGAAGGGCTGCCCAAGCCGCTGGTCCAAGACGGCTACATCCAGGTTCCCGAAACCCCTGGCCTGGGCTTCACTGACATCAACGAAGATCTGATGCGCGAGCATGTCGACCCGCACAACCCGATCTTCTTCGACAGCAGCGAAATGTGGGAGCTGGAACGCTCCAATGACCGGCTCTGGAGCTAAGTCTAGCTTCGCGGCTGGCGCGGACTAACCGGCGCGAGCCAACCGCTTCAACAAAAAACGGGGTGTCGTCCAACCAGGCGACACCCCGTTTGCATCTGCCCAGGTTGGGCAGATCACGCACATCAAGCAACCAGCATGGCCTGCTCACGCGGTGCAATCTGCGCCTGAACATGGGGCGCAAGCATGGCGAGCGCATCCGCAGGCAGGTTGCGATACTGCTCGCGCAGCAGACCAAGTTGATGGCTCAACCCAGCTTCGAACGCAAGCTCAACGGCATCGCCCAAAACCTCCGCCCATCCAGCGCGATCCCCGCTGCGCCACAGCGCAATAGCATGGTCCTTTAAGACCAACATGCGGTGCAGCGTGCCGATCTCCGTCACCATTCCCATGTCGGTAATCAGCCGAGCCAGCAGCGCCGCCGCCTCGCTCACCCGGTTTAGGTGCAAATAAAAGTGGCTCAGGCTGCGCTCCAGCATTAGCGCGTTCAAGGCAGCCTGAGCGCCTTCGGCCCCCTCTAATGCGCGCGCGCCGCGCAGCGCCAATGATTCCGCTTCGCCCAGGGATGGATTGGGCAGGTGTGACAAAGCGTTCAACTTGTCGCGAAA
Organism: uncultured Litorilinea sp.; assembly: GCA_964655505.1. Lineage (GTDB taxonomy): Bacteria > Chloroflexota > Anaerolineae > Caldilineales > Caldilineaceae > QEUY01. The sequence continues at coordinate 25,788 of CAZZNG010000008.1, forward strand.
AAGATGGGGCAGCCACAGGCTGGGATTCTGCTGCGCAGCCTGCGTGCGCTCGCCTTCGCTCAACAGACGATAGGCCGAGCGGGGCAGCCCCAGCCCTATGTAGGCGACAGCCTCCAACCGAGTCGCATTGGTTAGGAGATTCTCCAAGCGCACCTGTTCATATTCTGCCCGTGCCGTACTGGCTATTGACAGGACAAAGCGCGCCCGCTTGGCATGATAAAGCGCCTGGCTGTGATGCCCCTGTACCGTATTCAGTTCGTTCAGAACCAGCGCAACTTCAGCATAGTCCAGTGGAAATTGCCACGGGTCAACCTGGCTCAAGAACGCCTTGCAGACCTGAGCAGTCAGCTTGCGCTCCGCCCGCACCCGTTGCAGATCCTTGCCCCACTGCGCCGTTTGATTCAACTGCCTGATCTGGCACAGCGCATCGTCGATCCCCATGTGGTGTGACAGTTCCTGCTTCAAAGAGCGCTGCGCGGTTGCCTCCCGCTCGGCAGCCGCCACCATATGTTCGAGCACATGCGCGCGCTCGTGCTCGCTCATCGCTAACATGCTCGCGATGCGTTCCGCGGTGGCAGGCGCGGGCGTGCGATGATTATATGGATCGAGCAAATAAGAAAGGTATTGAGGCGTAATGCCGACCTTCGCTGCGAATTCCTGCTTGGCGCCGCGCTGCCGCAACTGTCCACGTAGCACGGCGATGTAGGTCTCGCGGTGCAATTGCGCTTCCCAACCTAATGGAACCAACTGATTGATGAGTGGCATAGAAATTAATATCAAAATTAAACAGCAGTGATTCGATTGTCGGAGTATACTGGAACTAGCATGGCCCGCCCATGCCCCCGCGTCGATCCTTCATAGACCCTCGACACGGTCCTCTTTCATTCTGTTCTTATGAATCTGGACGATCCCCTGCGTCCAGATTCGGAACTTCCAGCCTCTCGCCTCTGCCTCGCGATAGCGCGCCAATGCCCACACAGCCAACCGACATCCCCGGCTTGCGTCGTCACGTCCTTTCACGCACAATGGAAAAGACAACCCGCTCCGGTGCGATGACCCTTGGCCTTCAAACCGGCGAAGCTAGCAGCCACGCCATCATGGATCGCGGGCTGGAGACCGGCGTTCATTTCTACGGCACAGCCAACCGCTATAGAGCCAGCCGCGCTGGCCGGTACATTCACCTGGGATTCACAGAAGAAAACAGTGGGCGCTAGCCCAAAGGCAGCCGCCGCGAGCCGATCACGCTGATCGATCCGGCTCGATCCTGGCGGCGCAGCGCCCGAAGCCTATGCCTGGTAATACGGGCGCACCGGCCCAGAAGTTACGCAATGCAGGTAAGATCATCCAAAATAGCGTTTTCAATCCACAAGGAGAGGCAATGTCCACACATCAACCGCTGCGCGTCGCCATCATCGGCACCGCGCGGCGCTCCGACTATCTCTATGGCCCCATCATCAAAGCGCTGCCCGACGAGGTAGAACTTGTCTCCGTCTGGGGGCGCAGCATCGACTCGGCGCGCAGGCTGGGCGAGAGCTTGGGCGTGCCCTGGTACACCGACCTGGACCAGTTGATCCGCGAGACTGCGCCAGCCATCGGCGTCGTCTCGGTCAACTACGCGGCCAACGGCGAAGTCGGGCGCATGGCCGTCGAACACGGGCTGCATGTCCTGGTCGAAACGCCCATCGCGCACAAGCTGAGCGAGGCCGACGCCATCATTGCCGCCGCGCAAACACGCGGACTCAAGATCGAAGTGGCGGAACAGTTCCACCGTCGCCCACTCGAACAGATCAAGCTCAAACTACTGGAGACAGGCCTCTTTGGCCGCGTCTATACCTCATTCAACGACTTCGCCGGTCACGGCTACCACGGCATCAGCGTCATGCGCAGCTATCTTGGCTTCGACGCCAAGCCGCGGCGCGTCAGCGGGCTGGTGCGCCAATTCGACCTGCAAGCGCACTGGGCGTGGGGAGATCGCCAAGTCGCGCCCCGCACCGAAACGCAAGAACACGGGCTGATCGAGTTCGACGACGGGCGCATCGGCATCTTTCATTGGACCAACGTCGCCTATGGCTCGCCGCTGCGTTGGTGGCGCAGCAGCCGCTTTCTGGCCGAAAAAGGCATGGGCATCACCGTAGGCGTAGGGCTGGATGTCCAAGAGCAGCTCAGTCTATTAGCGCCCGGCGGCGAAGCACCCCAGTTCATCCACCTGGAACGGCGCTGGGAACGGGTCGACGGCGGCGCGCTCAACGCCATGATTGCCCATACCGGCGTGCCGGACCAGCCGATTGTACGCTGGGAAAACCCCTTCCAGCCCAAACGCCAAGGGCATGGCCCCCAGTGGCACGACGACGAGATCGGCGTGGCCGGCTGCTTGCTCAGTCTGGTCAACGCGGTGCGAAACGACACCGAGCCGAGCTACGGCCCCCATCAAGGACGGCTCGACCAAGAGCTAATCCTGGCAATTCGCCAATCGAGCCAGAACGGCGGCGCGCCCATCGACCTGCCGCTCGACCCGGCCCAACAGACCGTCTAGCCCCGTCTAGGCCGCATACCCGTCCACATACCCATCCACCCGCCACATCGGAAGGACAACCCAATCCACCATGTTCGACCGTTCATTTCTGCCACCGGCCGCCTTCGAATTCGTGGTTGTGACCGATACCCACTACATGATCGACCCCGGCGGCCAAGCAGTGGAGTTCAATTCGCGACGGCGGCAGACAGCCCGCGCCGAATTCGCGCTGCGCCGCATCGCCGCGATGGACGCGCCGCTGGTGATCCACCTGGGCGATCTGGTGCAGGAATTTCCCGAACGCCCCGTTTTTCGCCAAGCAGTTGATGAAGCGCTCGCCCAATTTGAACGCTGCGGCGTCAGTTTCCGCCTGGTGGCGGGCAATCACGACGTGGGCGACAAGCCCGACCCCACCATGCCCGCCGACCCGGTTCTGCCCGAATACCTAGCCGCCTATCACCAACGCTTCGGCCCCTCCTGGTATAGCTGGGATCAAGGCGGGCTGCACTTCATCGTGCTCAACTCGCAGATCCTCAACAGCAGCCTGCCCGAAGCAGCCCAACAGCAAGCCTGGCTGGAGGCCGAACTTGCCACCCACCGCGACAAGCGGCATGTGGTCATGCTCCATCTCCCGCCTTTCCTGCACGATCCCCAGGAGCCGCACCTGGGCCACTATGACAACATCGGCGAACCGGCGCGCAGTTGGCTGCTGGGTCAACTGGCACAAGCCAACGTCGAGCTTGTGCTGGCCGCGCACGTCCATTTTGCCTTTCACAGCCGCATCGGCAGCGCCGAATACTACACCGTCCCGTCGACAGCCTTCACGCGCCCCGGCTTCTCCGATCTCTTCGCCAGCGCAGCGCCGCCGGAACAAGGACGCGACGACACAGGCAAGCTGGGCTTTTTCCTCTTCCGTCTGCAAGACGGCGACCTGCGCCACTACTTTATTCGCACCGGCGGCACGGAACTCGCGCCCGACGCCCCTGCCGACACAGCCGCGGCCATCGCAGCCGCCGCCCCCACCCTGTTAACGCGCACAACGCCCGACCTGCCCGCCTCGCCCCTGGGCGTCAGCCTGCGCCACCCGATCAGCCACACGACCCAAGTGCCCATTGCCTGGCCTTCCCAGATCCGCCAGCCGGTACACAACGCCTACCCCTACCTCTCCTGCATCGAACTGGGCGTGCGCCACCTGCGCGTGCCGTGGCATGACCTGCTGGACCCAGAGCAAAGCGACCGATTGGCACAGCTACGCATCAAAGGCGCGACCCTCACCGCGACCCTGCCCTGGCATGACAGCCAAGACGGGGCCGCGCTCACCGCGCCGCTGCCCGCGGCCATGTTCGACACGCTCGAACTGCAGCTGCTCGGCACGACAACGCCTTCGGCCAAGACACTCGACCTGCTGCAATCGCTGCGCCGCGACAAACCTTACAGCGTGGCCCTTTCCACCATCCTCTCCGGTCGCTACATGCCCGGCAAGCAGCACGCGCGCCACCAGCGCGAATACCTGCCCGACCAACTGGAAGAATTGAATCGCCAACTCGCCGCGCAAGGGGTCGAGTTGGATCGGGTTGTCTGCCGTATGAACGCGCAGGACGACGCCTGGACGCTCTTGCCCCAGGTCACCCGGCAGCGCCACAGCCACATCCGCCAGATCGACTGGACGCTGGAACTTTCCAGCGACGACGCGCAAAGTGAGCGGCTGGCTTGCTTGGCGCTGCTTGCAGCCGCGCAATGCCCCGGCGTTCGCCTCTTTGTCGAACCGCTGCGCGACCTCGACCGCACTATGGATGTCAACCACGGACTGCTCGACCGGCTCTGCAACCCGCGGCCCATCTTCCACACGCTGCGCCACCTCAACACCCTGCTCTTTGCCGATGACGGCGCATGGCAGCCGCTTGACCTGGCAGCACACAACGGATCGCCCGTCTATCGACTGCGCCGCGGCGATCAGCAGATCGCCTTCTTGCCCAATGGCGCGGCAGCGGGCGAGAGCTTGGCGTGTCTCTTGGATGATGTCGATCCAGCCCAACAGCGACTGCTCGACCTGCACACTGGCACGCTCCACGCGCCCAGCGCAACCCCCGCAACCATCGACAGCCCGGCTCTGATCTACAGTATACCCGCTTCACAGAACATCCGTTCCATGATAAGCTAGGAAAATCACAGGGCGAGCCTAGCCCAAGCCAGCGTACAACAGAGAGCGGGGACAAGAAGATGAGCCAACCAATCGATCCAGTCGAATCTGCCAAGGACTTTATCGAGGCCAACTTTGATCGCCCGATTGACTTAGAAGCAATCGCCCGACAAGCCAACCTATCCCGTTATCACTTCTTACGCACCTTTCGCCGCACCTATGACGAGACGCCCCATGCCTACATAACCCGGCTGCGCATGGCGCGGGCGCGGGAACTCCTGATCGAAACGGAGTTGTCCGTCACCGATGTCTGCATGACAGTCGGCTATGAGAGTTTGGGGTCATTTAGCAGCTCATTCCGGCGCTATGTGGGCCATTCTCCCTACAACTACCGCGCCCGCGCCTATCAAAGCGTGGCGATTGCCCGCGCCGCGGAGCGTTACATCCCCTACTGCTTCATCTTCATGCGCGGCCTGGGCCAATAAACACGCGGCGAACGCAAACTCGCGCCAAAGAGGGCAATTTTGGAGAAGCAAAACAGACGCAGATTGGGTAGAGTAAGGACACTGGCTGGCGTTGAACACAGACAGCCCAGCCAAACCTACTCATTCAGGCCCACTGCGTCCCACTTGGGGAATGCAGCGCAAATGTAAGGAGCGATCAGATGAAATGCCGTATGTCCCACATCACCATCTTCGTTAAGGATCAAGAGAGCGCGCTGGCGTTTTACACCGAAAAACTTGGGTGCGTCGTGCGAACCGATGTCTCATTTGAAGGCTTTCGCTGGCTGACCGTTGGCCTGCCCGACCAGCCCGACCTGGAGATGATCCTCATGCCGGTGCAAGGCGGCGCGCTGGATGAGGAGACCGGCACGATCATGGCCGATCTGCTGAATCGGGGCGCGATGGGCACTGGCGTCTTGCAGACAGAGGATTGCCGCGCGGCCTATGAAGAATTAAAGGCCAAAGGCGTGGAGTTTATCTCCCCACCCCAGGAGCAGATGTACGGGGTGGAAGCAATTCTAAAAGACAACCAGGGCAACTGGTTCAGCCTGACCCAGCCGCGCTAACGCGAGCGCAACCGGCCCACTAGGATATGCATACGCGTTCTCGCCACCTGCGCCACAGCGGACTTGGCGAGAACGCGTCGTTTTTCCCCTCTTCGTTTTCCGCTCGATGCGAGTGCACTCCGGCTCAATCACCGGCTGTGGCGCGCAACGCCATGCTCTCTTTCACCTGCAAAACAATGAGCACGCCCAGCGCGCCCACAGACGCCACAAAGAAGAACACCAGATTGTACCCCGCGACCACGTCGGCATTGTTCGCCAGCGACCAGGCCAGGATGACGCCGCCCAGGGTCGTGCCGATGATACTGCCGAAAAAGCGCGCCATGCTGTACAGCCCCGCAGCCGCGCCCGCGTACTGGGCAGGCACATCGTCCAGCGCCACACGGTGAAGCACAGCCAACGACATGCCCGCGCCCGCGCCATGCGCAACCAGCCCCGCGGCCACGCTCCACAGCGGCGCTTCACCGGGCAGCAGCCCAAAGAAGAGCATCATCGACGCCTGGGTGCAAAAACCGAGCGCAATCGGCCAGCGGCGGCTCCAATGGTCGCCCAAACGCCCGCCCAGACGCACCGTCGTCAGCAGCGCGCCCGAATGCATCGTCAACATCAGCCCCACTTGCGCGCCGGATAGATGATACAAATCGCTCAAGTACAGGGGGATCAAGAATGCCTCGCTACTCATCAGGATCATGCGGATGCTGCCTGCTATCGAGGCGCGCACAAAGCCGCCCGAACGCAGAATCGCCAGCGGGACCAATGGCTGGCTGTAGCGCTTCTCCCACCAAACAAAGGCAGCGAGAAAGATCACCGTTGCCAGCGCCAGCCGCCCATCGCGCAGCGGTTCAACGCCGGTCAGCAAGCGGCTCGACAGGTAGGCGACAAGCGCCATGATCGACGCACTGAGCAGCGTCAAGCCCAGCCAGTCGAAATGGCGCAGAAAGCCAGGCTGTGATTTGGGCGCAAGCTTGGGCACATAGCCGCGCACCACGTACATCGCGGCTGCCGCGGCCAGCACCCCCGGCACGAACATCGTCTGCCAGCCCCACTGATCCACCAGGAAGCCGCCGACGAACGGCGCGACCATGCTCGTCGCCGGCCCCGTCGAACTCCATGTCCCCAACGCCTTGCCGCGCTGGCTGTCGGGGAACAGCTCCGAAATGATGGCAATGCAGAGCGGATTGACGCCCGCGGTCCCCACCCCCTGGATCACGCGCCCCACAAGCAACTGTGGAATCGTCTGCGCCAAGAGGCAGATGACCGTGCCAATGAAGAAGATGATGATGCCGATGGTAAACAGGCGGCGCTTGCCCAACCCGTCACTGAGCCGTCCATACAAAGGCATGAACATGACAAAGGGCAGCGTATACGCGGTCACCAGCCAGGCAATCGTATCTGCCTCCGCCTGAAAACTATCGCGGATGAAAGGCAGCGCCACGCCGAACATCGATAGGTTGAGCACCGTCATGCCCATCGGAACCATCAGCCCAATGAGCACGGCACGCAAGTTCCACGGCGCGACAGCAGCGCCGGAAGGTGGTGGAGTCGGGCCAGACCGTCGCTGGAACGCCTGGAACGCTCGCCGCAGATTCATAGATCGTTTTCCTACTTCACTCAAGCGTGATCAAATGGATGGCGTCATCTATGTGGGTCAACAGAGGACTGCGATTGACTATAGCACGCTGCCATTGCAACCGCCAAGATTTTTCGCCGTCGGGAGACTGAATCCGCCTGACGTCTAGCCCAGGCCTCACCTTCCCGGAAGCAGTATGGGCATCAACAAATTCATCGGATAATCCCATTCATACAGGGTTTCACCTTCCCGGAAGCTCAGAGCTTCCGGGAAGATCAACTGCCGCTAATGCCCATCTCGCGAGCAGATGGGCGTTGTTCAAGAGGCGCGGCTGAATCGCTGCGCCGAGCGCGCTTTGGCCTTGGCCGCTTCAACTGCCCGGTCGCGCGGGGGCGCGGTCGTCGTCAGCGAGTCCAGCAGCGTGCGCACGCTCGCGCTGATCTCATCCACAGCCTGATCGAACGCGGCTTGGTTGGCTTTTGAAGGCCGCGTCGATCCGCTGATCTTGCGCACAAACTGCACCGCGGCCGCGTGGATCTCCTCATCCGTAGCGGGCGGATCAAAGTTGAACAAAGGTCTGATATTTCTACACATAGGCTATCGGCTGCTCCAATCGTTCGACAATCACTGCTCAAACCGGCCCTTCGCACATCACGTTTCGTCCCCAATGACAAGGGCGACATCAGCACAAAGCGTGCGCGATGCCGCCCTGATCTTACCGCGAAGCGCAACTATGCCAAGTCTTCCGCCCAATAATATTGGTTATAAAGCCGCACCAAGTTCTTCGGGTTGTCCTCCAACAGCTTGCCAAAGGTGATCTTCTCCACCGTTCGCTTGGGGCCGGGTCCATTCTCCCGATAGGCCAAGCTGCGCGCCTCGCGTTCCGTCGCGAACGCGATCCATGTGCCGTGATCATCGCGGAACGCGTACAGTTCGCCGCTGTGGGGCGTGTGAACGCCCACATTGGCGTCGAGGAAGGGACGGACGCGCGACTCCGGCGCGCCATGCTCCTGCAAGAACTCGATCCACGCCTGGCGCATCTGTTTCGCCACGTCGGGATACTCGTCGATGACATTGCGTTCCTGCTTGGGATCGTCGGTCAAGTGGTATAGCTCCGAAGGGCGACCGGCAGGCGCGGCCAGATAAGCCCATTCTGTGCTGGTGACCGTGCTCGGCTCCACGGACCGATCCGACCCGGCCCAGCCGTCAAAGGTCGCGCCTTCCACCGGCGCATAGGACGCGTCGCCCGCTGTGGGCGGATAGCGGCTGGAAAAGGCATACTCGCGCAGGCTCTGCGTCTCCCCGCGCACCAACGGCCAGAAAGACTTCCCCTGCACGCTGTCCGGCACGTCGATCTCCAAGAATTCCAGGATCGACGGCAGGATATCGGGCGGCTGCACCACCCCGCGGATATGTTGGCCCGCGCCCAGCCCTTGCGGATGATGCACCAGCAGCGGAATGCGTGTGGTGATCTCGTACAGCTTGCCCAACTCCGCGCCCGGCTTGCCCTGCAAATCATGCTCGCCAAAAAGATGTCCGTGGTCCGACGCCCACAGGATCAGCGTATTCTCCATCAGCCCCAGCCGCTCCACCAAGTCAAAGAACTGCCCCACCCAGCGGTCGACCAGCGTCACATTTCCGGCATAGAGCGCACGCGCGTTGTGCAGTTCGCCCTCGCTCATATAGGTGGGCCGCCCATACTCTGGATAGAGCATAAAATCGCCATCATAGTTAGGGTCCGCGTAGCGCGCATAGTCATAGGGTGGGCAGTCGAACGGCTCATGCGGGTCCCACATGTCGATGTAGAGGAAGAACGACTTATGCGAGGTGTTGGTCTCCAGCCAGCGCATGGCTTCGTGCATGGTGCGCGGCGAACAATATTCGACCTCATGCTGCCGCCCATAGTGGTTGCGTAGATACGATTCCATGCTGGCAATGTTCTTGATCTTGTGTGGCTGCGCGGGCAGGCGAATCGGCAGCGACGGGTCAGTGATCCACGGGTCGCCCTTTTGCCCATGCACGAACAAGACGCCATCAAAGCCGCGCGTATAGTTATAATCGTGCAGCCCCAGCATCGGCGTATCCCAGATCATCTGCGTGTGTATACCATGACGCCGCATGATCTGCGCCCAGGTCACATCGTTGCGCTCCAGCGGCTGCCAACCCCGAAACGGGAAACCAAAGCGCCCCGTATGCAGATCATAACGGTGGGGAACGGTTGGATAGGAGCCAATATAGTAATGGTCGAATATCGCGGCGTGCTGGGCAAACTTATCCAGATTCGGCGTGTGGATCCACTCATTGCCATAGCAGCCGAGATGATCCTGCCGGAAGCTGTCGTTCATGATAAAGATGACATTCATCGCGATCTCCATCTACGGATTGTGCGATCTAGGGGTTTGTGCGATTGGCGTTGCATGGGTTGGAAGCGGGCGGTTGGCAATGGAAGGCTCAAGTGAAAGCCTAGCGCGTGTGCTGGTCCGCGGCATCAAAGAAAGGCTGGCAATCCCACGACACCGGCGTCCCCTGCAGGTGCGCGGCGCGGATCAATAACCGCTCCTGCTGGGCCACCAGTTCTTCCGCCTCGATGGCCGCCGGGTCCCAATCCTGCTCAACGCGCCCACGCAGCTTCTCTTCCACCTCCGCCACCTGGAGCTTTCCCGCCAAGTTGTGCCACTCGTTGGGGTCACGCTCCAGATCAAAGAGCAGCGGGCTAGCAGTATGCACGCTGACATACTTGTAGCGCCCCTGCCGCACCGCGCGCCAGGGATGCAGCGCCCCCGCAGAGGTGAAGTCAATAACGGCTTCATCTTTCCAGTTGGGATCGTCGCCGGTCAGCAGCGCCGCGGCGCTGTGTCCATCGATATTTTCTGCCGGGGGCAGGTCAACCATGTCCAAGAGCGTGGGGAAAAGATCGACCAGCGAAGAGACTTGTGCCACGCGCCGCCCCTGCGGATAGCGCCCCGGCGCAGAGACAATGAAAGGCACGCGGGCCGACCACTCGTAAAAAGTGCGCTTGAACCACATCCCATGCTCGCCCACCATATCGCCGTGATCGCTGGTCACAATCACAATCGTGTTGTCGCGCAGCCCCAGCGCCTCCAGCGTGTCCACCAACTCGCCCACGCGCGAATCAAAATAGCTGGTCATGGCATAGTAGCCAAGCCGCGAGCGGCGCACGTCTTCCTCGCTCAGCTCGAATTGATCCAGCCCCAAATATTGCATCAGCCATTGATCCACCGGATGCAGCGGCGCGTCCGGGTCGGGCGGCTCAGACGGCATGTCGATCTCGTCCTCGTCGTACAGATTCCACCACTCAGGCGTGATGTAGGGCGGGTCGTGGGGATGGGTGTAGGAGACGCACAGGAACCACGGTCGATCCGCGCGTGGCGTGCGCGAGGCGCTGTAGCCGCCAAAGGCGCGCAACTGCTCCAGCCCGCGATAGTGGACTTCTTCATCATAGATCAACTGCTCGGTCCACGCTCGCGGCCCGGCCTGTTTCAAATGGCTGATCATCCCCAAAGTCGGCTGGCCGGGGACGCTCCAATTTTTCGTCCAGCCAAAGGACGACGGGTAAATATCCGTGGTCAGGCGGCGCTCGAAGCCGTGATATTGATCGGGGCCGACAAAGTGCATTTTGCCCGACAGCACCGTCTCATAGCCGCCGTTGCGCAGATGGTGCAAAAAAGTGGGGATCGAGGCGGGCAGTTCCGTCCCATTGTCAAAGGCGCGCAAGCGCGCGCCCAGCCGCCCCGTTATCATCGACGCGCGCGAAGGCGCGCAGATGGGCACATTGCAGTAGTAGTTCTCAAAGAGCACCCCTTCCGCGGCCAGCCGGTCCATGTTGGGCGTCTTGACCACAGAATTGCCGTAACAGCCCACAGCAGGCGCGGCGAGCTGATCGGCCATGATCATGAGGATATTCGGTCGGTCGGTCATCTTATTCACTTTCACTGCTGGATGCGCTGCCTTGAAGATGCTGTCCGCTTGAACAGGTTCTTGCCCCCTGTGGCCGCCACGGAGGTTGCCCCTGCGGCATCGCGACAGATGCCCAACACGAAGGAACCGGGCCTAGTCCTAGCGCCCGGTTCCTCATGCTGCGCCTGTGACGCGACTAGGCAATCACAGCGCGGTTGGGACGATCCTGGTCGACAATCGCCTGTACCTTCTCGTAGATAGTGTTGGCGTATTCATCCCAGGACTTTTCACCCTCTACCACAAAGGCGATCTCCTGGCTGTAGATCTGGAAGACCTCGTTATAGCGCAGGTTCCAGACCATCGGGAACGGCTCCAAGAACTCGTCCATAATCGGCACTGACGGCGCATAGGTAGGCACAAGTTCATTGACCTTCGCGTCCAGATAGGCCGAGCGCCGCGCCGGGATCTTGGTCGAATTGACCGCGCCCCAGATGTTGGAATCCTTGTCGGTCAACCGCTTCAACACCTGCCAGGCCGGGTCCACGATCTCGGTCTGGGTGTTGATCATCCACTGGTTGCCTTCCAAGCAGGTGCCGCGGCGACCGTCCGGGCCAGCCGGTTGAACCATGAAGCCGTATTCAAATCGATCGCCGACCGTCTGGGCCAAGCGAACAGGCAGCCCCAGCTCAGCAATGGTGAAGCCCATGCGCCCAGCCTCGAACAGGCCGCCTTCCATGTCGTCAGCCCCGCGCGGCATCACCCGGTCATTGATCATGTTCACGATCCACTGCATCGTGTCCGATACCAATGGCTCCAGCAGGCGGAACTGCCGTCCTTCTTCGTCAACCGGCCAGCCGCGCTGGTCATCCAACGTCGGCTCGCCAAACGAGCGCGTAATGCACGCCAAGCGGTGCAGGTCGCTGTCAAAGGGGAAGTCTATACCGAAAATGCCCGCATCCGGGTTGGCGACCGCGCGCGCCGCCTCCTCGAGATCCATCATATCCCAATCTTCGGTCGGTTCGTCGACGCCCGCCTCGTCCAACAGTGTCTTGTTCCAGTAAAGCACACTGATTGGGCCGGGTTTAATGATATTGGGCAGGCAGTAAAGCGTCCCCTCCCAGCGCAGCGCCTCAATCCCGAGCGGGAAGAAGTCCTCGAAGTCGTCCGGCGGATCGCTGTCGATCAACTCATCCAAGGCGAGGTAAATGCCCCGATACGCGTTGAACTTGTACCATTTGTTATGGCCGTAAACCACGTCTTGCAACGTACCCGCAACAAAACCGACCTCGGTCTTCTTGGCGAGTTCGTCATAGGGGATCGTCTCCCCCTCCGCCTGCATGGTGGTCTGTTCTTTGTTGAACTGCTCGATGGCGTAATTGGACTCTGCTTCGCGGTTGCCGGGCACTTGCACACGCACGACGACGACCTCTGCTGCGGGCGAGCTGCCACCGCTGCTGCCGGTGGATGAACTGCTCGACGCGGGCGCACATGCCGCAAGCAGCGAACCGCCTGCGGCCCCTGCGCCAAGTAGCGCTGCGGTGCGTAAGAAGTTGCGCCGGCTGAATTTAGCCTGGGTCATTGGGTCTTCTCCTCTAGAGGGCGTGAAATCATAGGGCATGAAATCAAGGTTGAACTTCGGGAATTCACAACGTATGCAGCCACACCGTCATGCGAAAATCGTCACAAAAATTGTCACGAAACCGGCGCGCTGTTGCATAGCGCCCTTGCGCTGAGACAGGGTTCTTCAGCAGGAGTGTCCACCTCCTTTCCATGCTTATCCCAGCCAATGCTCGATATCGTAGCCGCGGGGAAATTACAGCCGCAGGGAAATCGCAGACGTGGGAAAAGCTGCGCCATACCACGAACATATCCTGTCACAGCGCGCCACAACCCAGGGCAACAATCCCCCACGGCCCATGCAAAGCCTAGACAGCCGGGTTCGGGCGGTCCTGGTCGACGATCTCCTGCACCTTCTTATAGATGGTGTTGGCATATTCATCCCAGGACTTTTCGCCCTCGACCACAAAGGCGATCTCCTGCTGGTAGATCTGGAAGACCTCGTTATAGCGCAGATTCCAGACCATCGGGAACGGCTCCAGCCATTCGTCCATAATCGGCACAGCCTGAGCATAGAGCGGCACTTTCTCGTTCACGCCCTCGTCCAGATAGGCCGAGCGCCGCGCCGGGATCTTCACTGTGTTGGTCGAACCCCAAATGTTGGTATCCTTGTTGGTCAGCCGCTTGAGCATCTGCCATGCTTCGTCCACATGCGCGCTCTGGCTGTTGATCATCCACTGATTGCCCTCAAGACAACTGCCGCGGCGGCCCTCCGGCCCTTGTGGCTGCATCATGGAGCCGTACTCAAAGCGGTCGCCCACGATCTCGGTATAGTTGACGCCCATGCCGATATGCTGGATCTCAAAAGCCAACTTGCCCGCGGCAAAAAGCCCACCCTCGATGTCGTCACCGCCACGCGGCATCACCCGGTCATTGATCATGCTCACGATCCATTGCATCGTGTCTGAAACAGTCGGTTCGAGCAGGCGGAACTGCCGTCCTTCCGCGTCGATGGGCCAGCCGCTCTGATCGTCCAACGTCGGTTCGCCAAACGCGCGCGTAATGCAGGCCAAACGGTGCAGGTCGCTGTCAAAGGGGAATTCCACGCCGAAAATGCCCGCATCCGGGTCGGCGACCGCGCGCGCTGCCTGCTCTAGATCGAGCATGGTCCATTCTTCGGTCGGCTCGTCGACGCCTGCCTCCTCCAGCAGCGTCTTATTCCAATAGAGCGTGCTGATCGGGCCGGGCTTGATAATGTCCGGCAGGCAGTAGAGCGTGCCCTCCCAGCGCAGCCCCTCGATCCCCTGGGCGAAGAAGTCTTCAAAATCCTCCGGCGGGTCAGAATCGACCAGTTCGTCGACCGCTAGGTAGACCCCGCGGTAAGCGTTGAATTTGTACCATTTGTTGTGGCCGTAGTTGACATCTTGCAGCGTGCCGGAGGCAAAACCGACCTCGGTCTTTTTGGCGATATCGTCATAGGGGATCGTCTCGCCGATGGCTTGAATGGCACTCTGCTCCTGGTTGAACTGCTCGATCGCGTATTTTGTTGTCGCTTCCAACTGGGGCAGCCCCGGTGTCTGCACGCGCACCTCGACCACCTCTGCGGCCACGGCATCCCCACCGCTGCTGCCGGTCGCCCCTGTCGGCGACGGGCCACACGCGGCCAGGAATGAGCCACCGGTGATCCCCAGGCCAATTGCAGCAGTCGCACGCAAGAAATCGCGTCTGGTTACAAATCGGTCTTTCATCTGGTTCCCCCTTGGTCAAGCAGAAACTATGTGGATATCGTCAACGGAGGTAGTCCCTCAAACGCAGGCCCCAAACACAGAATTGCCTTGAGGAACGGGTCGAAACAGGAATTGAACCGATAGGCGCGGACACATGCAGGGGAGCGAACGCAGCGCCGGGCCACCCAAAATGACGCTGGGCGGAGCGGGGTTAGCCCTTCAGCCCCGACATGACAATCCCTTGCACAAAGTACTTTTGTGCGGCAAAGAAGACAATCAGCGTGGGCATGACCATCATGATCGCCGCGGCCATCAAAATATGCTGCAGAATTTCGGCGTTTGAATCCGCATTCGCCTTGAAGAAACTCACCCCGACCGACAGCGTGAATTTGGATGGCGTGTTCAAATAGATCACCGGCTCGATAAAGCGGTTCCATTCGCTCATGAAGGCAATGATGGCCGCCGTCGCCAGAACAGGCTTGCTCAAGGGCAGGAGGATGTTCCAGAAGATGCGAAAACGGCTCGCCCCGTCGATCAACGCCGCCTCATCCAGATCACGCGGCAGCGACATCATGAACTGGCGAATCAGGAAGATGAAGAACGCTGCCCCGCCAAACCACAGGGGAACCCACAGCGGATAGAGGGTGTCGAGCCAACCAATCTTCCAAAAGAGGATAAACTGGGGAATCAACGTCACCTGCGCCGGCATCATCATCGTGCTCAACGTGATAATAAAGAGCAGGTTGCGCCCCCGATAGTTGAAACGCGCAAACGAGTAGGCAACTAGCGCCGACGAAAACACCGTGCCAACGGTCGCCAGCACCGTCACCAGCACCGTATTCGTGAACCAGCGCACATACGGATATTGGGTCAGTACGCGCACATAATTCGACCACTGGGGCACTTCGGGGAACAGTTCCGGAGGAAACAGGTAGATCTCCGATGGGGACTTGAGCGAACTGGTCACCGCGTAGAAAAACGGATAGCCAAACGCAATACACAAGATCAACGCCGTGGCATAGAGCACAACCAGGCCCACGCGCTGCCGCAGCGCATGGTTACTAGATCGTGCCCGAGTCGGTAGACCGGCGCTTGCCTCCGTTGACGTGCGTGCAACCATGAAAACCTACCCTCCTTGATAGAAGACCCAGCGGTTTGAAAGACGCAGTTGAATCACGGTAAAGATGATCAACACCACGGCGAAAATCCAGGCCAGCGCCGAACCATACCCCAGCCGGTAGAACTCAAAGGCCTCGTTGTAGATATGCAGCGCAAAGAACCAACTGCCATAGGCCGGGCCGCCGCTGGTGGCGACAAAGGCCAGGTTGAACACCTTCATGGCCCCGATGATGCCCAAGATCAAGTTGAACAACATGGTCGGCGAGATCATGGGCAGCGTAATATGCCAAAACTTACGCAACATGCCTGCGCCGTCGATGTCCGCCGCCTCGTACAGTTCCTCCGGCACACCCTGTAGACCGGCCAAGAAGATCAACATACGGTTGCCGCCCACACCGGCCCAAAACGCGATCAGCGCCAACGACGGAATCACCGTGCTGCGGCTGGTGAGGAAAGGAAAGGGAGGCAGCCCGATCATCTCCAGCACGTAGTTAAAAGGCCCCAAATGCGGATTCAACAGCCAAGCCCAGATCACAGCCATGGCAACATCGGGCGTGAGGTGCGGAATGAAGAAGAGCGTGCGGTAGATGTTGCGCCCAAGCAGCCGTTGGTTCAGCAGCAGCGCCAACAGCAGCGAACCGACCAACGTAGTCGGAACCACCAAAATGGCGTAGTAGAATGTGCGCCACAGCGACCCATAAAAGAGATCGTCTTTGACAAAGGCGCGCGTATAGTTGTCCAGCCCCACCCACTTGGGACGGTCGAGCACGCTATATTCGGTGAAGCTGAGTCCCAACGACGCTAACATCGGCCCGCCGATAAAGATCAGCAACCCCAATATCCACGGCAATGCAAACAGATAACCCTGGATTGCATCTTTCGCCTGGAAGGCACTCTCGGCCCCAACCAGCCAATGCATAAAGCTGCGCTTCTTGGGGGCTGTTCGGGAAAGACCTCCCATGTCGATTTCAGCCATAGGCGTATTCTCCTCGTGGGTTTTGCGAGATTACAACAGATGCACTCAAATAGATGATCTCAGGCAGATGCACTCACAGTGGATGCGTCCGCCGTGGATAAAGCGAGAGCGGATGCAGAGATGGCGGATAGGATCACAACAGGCGGAGACGCGGGGGACTGCCCTGCTGTGAAGCGAAGAACGTAGAATGATGCAACGATTTACCGACCAGCTACACCGGATGACGGTGCGTCAAGGGCGCTATGGATTTATCGCTGACTAAGATGATGATTGG
>CAZZNG010000008.1:42746-44577 GCA_964655505.1 uncultured Litorilinea sp.
GATGACGGTGCGTCAAGGGCGCTATGGATTTATCGCTGACTAAGATGATGATTGGCTGGGCGCAACGGATGGGTAACAGAACGGGAGCGCCGTTGCAGGTTAGAAGTATACTCAAGTGGTCCCCAACAACAAAATGGCAAAAAAGAGGCAAATAACCAGGCAGGGGCAACAACGCTTGCATCAGATCATGCTATCGCCGTTAACTTTGCATGATTGCCGCTATACATTCTCTACTCAGTATCCACACCTGGACATTCCCAACTGTGCCACCTCCAGTGCACGCCCAGATTGCAAAAGCCCCGGCCCATCTGCTACCATCCTCCACCAACAGCCTGCACGCTCGCACCTATAGCCACAGAAACAACCACAGAAACAACCGTACAAACAACTGAAGAGACAGCTACAACAGCAGAACACCCGGCCAACACGCGCCACCTCGATCAATAAATCCATCCAAAATCTACCCAAGGATTGCCCACCATGAGCCAACCAGACCGCATTGCTTCGCTTGAAGTCTTTCCACTGCGCATCGAGCGCGAGACGTCCTACCTCGGCCCACTGCGCGAAGGACTCACCGTCAGCGCCAACGGCTACTACGTGCGCCCAGGCAACAAAACCATCTACAGCGTCAACGACCACACGCTGCTCGTCAAGCTAACCACCGAAGCGGGCGTTGTCGGTTGGGGCGAAGGCTTCGGCGTCATCGCGCCCACCGTCACAGCGACCATCATCCGCGAGATGATGGAGCCAATGGTAATTGGCCGCGACCCCCATGACGGCATCGCCATCTATGAAGACATCTACAACGCCATGCGCGTGCGCGGCTTCTTTGGCGGCTTTTATGTCGATGCGCTCGCCGGGATCGACATCGCCCTGTGGGATCTGCGCGGCAAACTGGCCGGGATGCCCGTATGCAAATTGTTGGGCGCGCAGCGCCACGCGCGGCTGCCCGTCTATGCCTCCGGTCTGCCCGGCGCAACCCTGGCCGAACGCGCCCAACTGGCAAAAAGCCTGATCGACCGCGGCCATTCTGCCGTCAAGTTTGCCGCGGTCGTCGCCGACCAGGGCGAACTGGCAGAAATCGCGGCCATCCGCGAGGCTATCGGCCCCGGCCCCCGGATCCTGGCCGATCTCCACTGGCGCTTCACCGACCAAGAGGCGATCAAGCTGATCACCCAAATGGAAGCCTACGATCTCGCCGTGGCGGAAGCGCCCGTCCAATCTGAAGATCTAGAGGGGCAGGCGCGCGTTGCCCAAGCCGTCAAAACGCCCATCGCCATCGGCGAGGAGTTGCGCACGGTCTACGAATACCGGCCCCGCTTCGTCCACCGCTGCATGAGCATCATC
Source organism: uncultured Litorilinea sp. (assembly GCA_964655505.1). Lineage (GTDB taxonomy): Bacteria > Chloroflexota > Anaerolineae > Caldilineales > Caldilineaceae > QEUY01. The sequence goes on from CAZZNG010000008.1 coordinate 44,094, forward strand.
CAGCCTGAAATGGCCCACACAGGCATCACAGCCTTTTGGCAGATCGGCCAGATGGCGCGGGCGTTCCACTGCCGCATCATGCCCCATGCCACAATCGGCGTCGGCATTGCCCAAGCTGCCAGCCTGCACGCCTCCGCCGCGCTGGAAAACTTCGTCATGCACGAATACCAGCACTCGATCTTCGACCGCAATTTGCAGTTTATCCACACGGACATGCGCTGTGAAGGGGGCTACTTCTACCTACCCACTGGGCCGGGGCTTGGCGTCGAACCGCAGGAGAAGCTGTTTGATTACTTGATGCAAGCCTAATGATGCAAGCCTAATACTGACAATATTGAACAGCAGCGTGATACTGGGTAGTAGGATGTCGGTAGGGATTCACCTTCCGGGACGCTCATCTACTCTCTCGCCGCCACTTGTTTGGCTACCGTTGCCACTTGAGGCAGCGGCGGCGTAAGCGTCCCGGAAGATCTATCTGCCGCGC
>CAZZNG010000009.1:0-30191 GCA_964655505.1 uncultured Litorilinea sp.
GACAGCTTGGGCGATCCGCTTAAAACGCGGCCAGTTCAGCCCGTGCTGTCCTTCGAGCATCAAGGCAATCTCCATACAATCGATCCTCTCTGTTGGTTTGTCTAGTCTGTTTGTATTGTTTGTCTAAATGGCTGAGCTAGAATTATGTGTAACCTTACCGGCATTTGCATGACTAGGCAAGCTGCGGTTGACTGTTACGCAACGCTTCCATACGTCAAATGGCCGCGGCTGCCCATGCCGCTCCGCACCTCAGCCAAACACCTGAGCCAAACACCCTAGTCAAACACCCAAGGAGGCCCACCATGCACCTATCCTATTTAGCCGATGAAATGCTCGACGACTTGCCCCAAGCCCTCACGCTTGGCAAACAGTGGGGCCTGCGCTATACAGAGATACGCTCCGCCAACCGGATCAACGTCCTCGACATGGACGATCAACTGGTGCGCACGATCAAGCAGATGCTAGACGACCACGGCATGCGCGTCTCCGCGCTTGCCACGCCGTTTTTCAAATGCACGCTGCCAGGGCGCACAGCTGAAGAAGCCGGCCCCATGCACAACGCGCAGGAACGCTCCTATGCCGACCATGTGGCGCTGTTGCCGCGCGGCGTCGAGATCGCGCAGATGTTAGGCGCGCCCGCCATACGCATCTTCTCATTCTGGCGCACAACCAAAGACGCGACCTTTTGGGAAGAAATGAATAAAGGAGTCGACGCGGCAATCGAAGCAGCGCAGCCAGCTGGGATCAGCGTCTGCTTGGAGAACGAAGGCGCGTGCTGTATCGGCACGTCCGCAGAATTGGCCGAGGCCGCGCAGAAGCTGACCAACCCCGCGCTCAAATTCATCTGGGATCCCGGCAACTCGACCCGCAGCGGGATGCCGCCGCGGCCAGAGGACTTCGAACAGTTCGCGCAGCGGGTGGCGCTGGTCCATCTCAAGGACGGAACCTATGATGTGGGCAGCGGGAAAGACGCGGCCGCGCTGATTGGCGAGGGGCAGACAGATTATCACGCCGAACTGCGCCGTCTCCAGGCGATTGGCTACGACGGCGCGCTGACGTTAGAGCCGCACTACTGCCCCCAGGGAGATTGTGTCGAAGGGATGCGCCAGTCGATTGCAGCCATCCGCCGCATTGCCGCCGAGATCGGGCTGGATTTGGGCAGCCAGCAGCCGGCCTGACGCCGCGGCCAATACAAAGCCCCGCATTGTCCAAGACGGACACACGCGGGGCTTTGGCAATGTACCGGCAGCTTACGCTGCGTTGCAGGTCATCTTAGGCAGAAAGCAGCCCCAATTTGTCCAGTGCATCGTGCACAGCCGTCAATTCGGGCGCGATGACAACCGGCTCACCGGCTGCATCCATGGCCGCGGCCACATCCTTTAAACCGTTGCCCGTATTCACGACCACCACCGTCTCGTCGCGGCGCACGAACCCCTGCCGCACAGCTTCGACCAGCCCGGCATAGGCCGCGGCGCCGGCAGGCTCGGCAAAGACCGCGCCCAAGCGGGCCAGAGGCAGGATCGCGGCCAGGATCGCGCTGTCCTCAACCGTGACGAACGCGCCGCTGCTCTCGCGCACGGCGCGCAGCGCCTTGACCGCGTCGCGCGGCCGGTTAACGCTGATGCTGTCTGCGCGCGTAGTGGCCTCAACCGGCCGCGGGAGTTCAAGGCTCTCGGCCCAGGCGTGGGTGAGGGCTGCGCTGCGCGTCGATTGGATGCCGTACAGCCGCGGCATCTGGTCGGTCCAGCCAAGCCGCACCAAGTCTGCAAACCCCTTGTGGATGCCGCTCAAGATGCCGCCGTCGGCAACCGCAACAAAAACCGCGTCGGGCACATGCAAGACCGGCCCCTCGACCTTGCCCTCGCGCTGTCGCGTCAACTGTTCGGCGATCTCAAAGGCAACCGTCTTCTTGCCCTCAGTCATATAAGGGTTGTAGCCCGTGTTGCGGTCATACCAACCGAACTCGGCGCAAGCTTGCGTGCATAGGTCGAACGCAACGTCATAGGAGCCGTCAACCGCCAGCACTGTGCTGCCATAGACGCGCAGTTGCGCGATCTTGGCGCGGGGCGCGCTGCGCGGCACGAAGATCACATTCGTGCGGCCCACGGCAGCACACTGGGAAGCCAGCGCGGCGGCTGCATTGCCTGTGCTTGCCGTCGCCACAACCGACTTGCCGCCCTCTGTTGCCTTGGCAACGGCAATGGCCGACGCCCTGTCTTTGAGCGATCCGCTTGGGTTGCGCCCTTCGTCTTTGACGAAAAGGGTGTCAATGCCTGCATCCTGCGCCAGCCGCGGCACAGCCAGCAGCGGCGTTCCTCCCACAGCCAGCGGCGGCAGGTTCGCTCGATCCGCCAGGGGCAGCAGCGGCCAATAGCGCCCGATGCCCGGCGTGGCGTCTGCTGCCAACGTAGCCGGGCCAAACTCCAGCGCGATCGTGCGATAATCGTAAAGCACATCCAGCGTGCCCAGATCGCTGCCTTCATTTGGCCGACAGTCACACACATAGTCGACTTCTTCGGGACGGCTGACCTTGCCACAGCGCAGGCAGCGCAGCACAGCAACATAGCCTGGGCCGATGGGTGACTCGCTCAGGCTGTCACTGTTAAACGACTCCATTACGTACGTGCTCCATCTAGAATAGTCAATTTAGGATAGTTGGGCTGGGATAGTGAATCTAGGGTTACCTCGCCGAGTGAACTGACAGGAAGCTAACACACCGCAATTTCGCCAAAATCGGTATACTATGAATAGTCTATAAAGTATTCACGCGCCTTCGTGAAGTGGCCTTGCCACGCCCGGAGGCTATTCGCATGTCCCGATCTGTCGAGTTATGCGTGTTGCAGGCTGTGCGTGCATAGAGACAGTACAGAGACAGACGAACCTACTACAGCGGATCGTAGCCGTTTGCCGCCAAACAGGCAAGACGGCAAAGGCACGGCTGTGCAGTAGTTTCCATGCGCCCGCTAGGCGTATGGGCATCAGCCAACATAGCAGGCATTTTCAGAAGAGAATGAGGCTAGACACAAGAATGCCAGCCAACCGTGTGGACGAAAATGCCGGACAAAAATGCTCAAGAGGTTATAGAGAGCATGACTATGGACATTTCGCGTCGCGTACGCGATAATGTACAGCATAAATGGAACTATATTCGAGGAACTGGGAATGAGTGAAAGCCAACGATACCCAAGTTATGCTACATGTGTCGCGAACGCGTTGAGCGCCTCGCGGCAACCGATGAGCATGGATGGGCTGCTGGCTAAAGTTGCCAGCCAGCGTCCGCTGGGCAAAGGCGCGCGCAGCGCTGTCTATCGTGCGTTGAGCAAATTGTTTCAGGCTGTCCCTGTTGCGCCTGGACGCTACGGCTGGCTGTCGCATCTGCTGGCTGGGGCGGTCTTCCGCCACCCCCTGACCAGTGAAGAGATTCGGCGCGGCTTTTTGCTGCTCGACGAGTTGGAACACATCATCTTCTTTCCGCAATTCTTCCAGTCGAACCGCCCAGAGGATCGCACCGTTCAGATCGAGTTGTTCGGCGGCCCGGTGATCCAGGCCGAAGCGTCGATTGAGCGCAAAACTTGGTCGTTGCAACTTGGTGACGCCTTTTCCGAGTGGATCGAAGATCACGGCGGGCAAAACAAAGATGACCTGCTGCTGATTGTGAAAGATGCCGCTGCGGGGCAGTATGAGATGCGGCTCAACCTGCAAGAAATGCGTGACGAGCGCGCCATCCGCCAGCGCAATATTCAGTTGGCGCTCATGGCCGAAGAACTGGTGGCAGACGACCGGCGCATCCGCCCGGCCATGCCCACTTGGGAGCTGGCCGCTCGCTTGATCGGACGGGGCTTCTTTCATGAACTCCCCGCGGCCGACGATTTCCACTACGTCCTGCATGAGTACAGCATGTTACGCTTCCGCGACGGCGTCGGCTATCAACTAGACGGCGCTGACGACGACGACACCGACATGGCGTTGCAGGTCGTCTATGCCGGAACATCCGACAGCGACAGCAACGGCGATGTGGCCTCCGCGCTGGATCAAGTGTTCGGGGCGGATTGGGGCAGCGCGGATTATGCTGCAGATGGTGGGCCGGAATTTGGCCCCGCGGACAGTTGCGCCACCTACCAAGCTTATCTGGAGGCCCTGAACCAGCTAGAGCCGGAATCCACCCCCTTGAGCCATGAGGACTTCCACCTGCTGGAGGCCGAGTTGGAGATGCTGGTGCGGCTCGAAGAGGAGTTCAATCGCCTCTTGCCCGCGCAGGAAGAGCGCAAGCTGTATCTTGCCAGCCTGCTCTTTATCGACCCAGACGAATTCCTGGGCGATGATTGGCCGGGCACGGATGAGCCGGACGAGGATGATTCGCCCTTCTGGTCGAACTAGGCAATCGACCCTAAACGCTTGTAGCCATGGAACCGACCGCCGTCAACTTGCCGGCGGTCGTTGTTTGAATGGCTCCGGATGGCTCAAGACGACGCAGTCTATGCGCCCTGCAAACGGTTACGCTCCTGCTGTGCCGCCTGGGTCTTTGTGAAATCTAACCAACGCATGAGCAAACCTGTCAACTGTCGATTTTTCTACGGAGATTATCACCGCGGCATGAACAAAGAAGAATGCCGCTTGCTGAATGCCAATCCGAGCAATAGACGCCCGTGGCGGCGGGCGCTGTGCAACCACTGCCCCGTCCCCAATATCATTCTGATGACCAACAGCCGCGACCTGGTGCTCGAGGCCGAGGTCAAGCGCAAATTCCTGCGCGACCACGTTGAAGTCACCTTTGCCATCTGCCGTCGCCACATGATCGAGTTGGACGACCCCACCCACTGCCCCAAATGTGCTGAGGAGGTCGGTTAGCCCACCTGTGTCAATCCCGCCTGTGCCAAGGCAGTGCAAACATGGTGGGAGCAAGGTGGAAACACAGTGGAAATGAGGGATGTAAACGAGTGCATGGGTATAAATTGGCCTATAACCCGGAACCATGCTACAGTGTCTTTCAGGTGTTTAACCGACAATAGAATCAACGGGGAGCTTGGAACAGCCAGGCTGAGAGGGCGACCGCTTTGTCGCCGACCCGGGAACCTGATCTGGGTAATGCCAGCGGAGGGAATCGAGGAGCGCATCCGGCTGACCTTACCCACTCAGGTAAGGTCAGTTTTATTTAACGGATGGTTTACGGAGGAATCTCATGTGCATAGACCGCTCGATCGTTGTTCGCATGCCGCGTATCGCCACCTGGCTCTTGACCCTGCTCATGCTGCTTGTGCTGACGGCATGCACCGCGGTGCAAAGCCCGGCTTCATCGGCAGACTCAAGCAGCAGCACAGACGGAGAACCCGCCACGCTGGTGGTCGGCAGCCACGACTCCTTTGGCCTCACCGAAGAATTCGTCGCCAACTTTGAAGAGACGCACAATGTTCGCGTGCAATTCCTGCAGATGGGCGACGCGGGCGAGGCGCTAAACAAGCTCATTTTGAGCAAGGACGCGCCCCTTGCCGATGTCTTCTTCGGCGTCGACAATACCTTCCTCAGCCGTGCGCTCAACGCCGGTATCTTCGAGCCGTATGAGTCGCCCGCGCTGGATGTCGTGCCGGATGAATTTGAACTGGACCCGGAGCACCGGCTGACCCCGATTGACTACGGCTTTGTCAACATCAACGCCGACCGCATCTGGTTCGAGGAGCAAGGCTTACCCATCCCGACCACGCTAGAGCAGTTGACCGAACCGGAGTACGCAGGGCTTTTCGTCGCGCTGAACCCGGCCACCTCCTCGCCTGGCCTGGCCTTTTTGCTCGCCACCATCGGCTACTTTGGCGAAGATGGTTACTTGGACTTCTGGGCCGCGCTGCGTGACAATGACGTCCTGATCACAGACGGCTGGAGCACAGCCTACTATGAGCATTTCACGGTTGGCTCCGGCGGAGCCGGTGATCGCCCGCTCGTGGTCAGCTATAGCACCAGCCCGCCCGCGGACGTGGTCTTTGCCACCGATGGGCGCACAGAACCGGCCAGCATCAACGTCTCGCCCGACAACGGCACGTTCCGCCAGATCGAATTTGCCGGTATCGTCACCGGCACGAAGCAGCGCGCAGCCGCCGAAGCCTTCATCGATCTCCTGTTGAGCGAGCAGTTCCAAGCCGAAATCCCGCTCCAGATGTTCGTCTATCCTGTGAACACGCAAGTGGAACTGCCCGAAGTCTTTGTGCAGTTTGGGCAGACACCCGAACAACCAGCACAGATCGACCCAGAGGCCATCGAAGCCAACCGCGAGGCCTGGATCGAAGCCTGGACCCAAACGGTCTTGCGCTAAGTATATAGAGTAAGCCCACAGAGCAGTCTACAGAGAGTAGGGTAACAAAACGCCGATGCGCCCGTCCAGTTTCTTCCGCACGATCCTTTTTCTGATCCCGCTGATCTTCCTGGCCGCCTTCTATTTCTATCCGTTGGCGCGCATCTTGCAGACCAGCTTTGCCCAGGAGCAGGACGGGCACATCGGCGCATTCTTGACCTCGCCCTACATCTGGCAGGTGCTCTGGTTCACCACTTGGCAAGCAGCCGTCTCGACCCTCCTGACGCTTGCCATTGGGCTGCCGCTCGCCTACATCTTTGCCCGCTATGAATTCCCAGGCAAAAGCCTGCTGCGGGCGCTGACCACCATTCCCTTTGTGCTGCCCACCGTGGTGGTCGCCACAGCCTTTACCGCGCTGTTGGGGCCGCGGGGGCTGCTCAACAACTGGCTGCAAACCGCCTTCGACCTCGACCGCGCGCCGATCCAGATCAGCCAGACGCTCTGGATCATCCTCTTGGCCCATGCCTTCTACAACTTCAGCGTTGTCGTGCGAACCGTCGGCGGCTTCTGGGCCAACATGGGGCCGCGGCTCGAAGAAGCAGCAGCCACCCTGGGCGCAAACTCCTGGCAGCGGCTGCGCGAAGTCACGCTGCCGCTGCTCTTGCCCAGCATTCTTGCGGCCGCGTTGTTGGTCTTTCTCTTTTGCTTCACCAGCTTTGGCGTCATCTTGATCTTGGGCGGCTACCAATTCGCCACAATTGAAGTCGAAATCTATCGACAAGCCGTCTCCCTTTTCAACTTGCCGCAGGCCGCGGTGTTGGCCCTGCTGCAAATGGTCTGCACCTTTGCCATCATGGCCGTCTACACCCGCCTGCAGGCGCGCGCGTCGCTGCCGCTCGACGTGATGCCCAGCGGCGCAACTACGCGGCGACCGCGCCACCGTTGGGAGACGCTCTTTGTGCTCCTGGCCGGGGGCGGCATGTTGATCTTGCTGCTGTCGCCTTTGTTTGCCCTGGTCTGGCGCAGTTTCACACTGGGCGGCAGCCCCACCCTGGATTATTATGCCGAATTGACCATCAACCGCCGCGGCAGCGCCTTCTTCGTCGCGCCCGTGGTCGCCATCCGCAATTCGCTCTTCTTCGCGGTGGGCGCGATGGTCTTGAGTTTGGTGCTGGGGGTGATCACAGCCTATCTGCTGGCCCAACCGCGCCGCCTGCTCACCGCGCTGCTGGAGCCGTTGTTTTTGCTGCCGTTGGGCACATCCGCGGTGACGCTGGGTTTCGGCTATATCATCGCGCTTGGCCCGCTGCGTACATCACTATGGCTGGTGCCCATTGCGCATACGCTCATTGCCGCGCCTTTTGTGGTGCGTACCTTCTTGCCCGCGCTGCGCCGGTTGGACCCGCGGCTGGCCGCGGCCGCGTCCGTGTTGGGGGCACGCCCGGCGCGCGTCTGGCGCGAGATTGATGTCCCGCTCTTGCTGCCTGCTCTCCTTGTCAGCGCCACCTTTGCCTTCACGATTAGCCTGGGCGAATTTGGCGCGACGCTGCTCATCAGCCGGCCCGACATGCCGACCATGCCGGTCGTGATCTATCGTGCCCTGGGCCAGCCGGGGCTGCTCAATTTGGGCCAGGCACTCGCAATGAGCACCATTCTCATGACGACGACCGCGGTGGGCCTCATTGCCATCGAGCGGTTCCGCGTGCCCGGCACAGACGCGTTCTAGAAACAAGCAAACGACTAAACGGCTACCAGCATGGCACTTCTGACGCTAACCAACGTTTCAAAACGCTATCCCGGCGGTGTGCAAGCCGTCGCGGGGATCGACCTTGCCATCGAGGCGCATACGACGCTCTGTCTATTGGGGCCAAGCGGGTGCGGCAAAAGCACGCTGCTGCGGCTGATCGCGGGGCTTGAAACGCCCGACAGCGGGCGCATCGAGTTCGATGGCCGCGATCTGCGCGATGTGCCTGTGCACGCGCGCAACTTCGGGCTGATGTTCCAAGACTACGCGCTCTTTCCCCATCGCACCGTGGCCGAAAACATCGCCTTTGGGCTGCGTATGGCAAACTGGCCGCGGGCGCGCCGCGATGAACGCGTCGCGGCCATGCTCGACTTGGTAAACCTGCCTGGTTATGGGGATCGAACCATCTTCGAGTTGAGCGGGGGTGAACGCCAGCGTGTTGCGCTGGCGCGCAGCCTAGCGCCGAAACCAGCGCTGCTGATGCTGGATGAACCGCTGGGGAGTTTGGATCGAACGCTGCGCGCCAGCTTAATGCTGGAACTGCACGCGATCCTGCAAGAGGCGGAGGTCACCGCGATCTATGTGACCCACGACCAGGACGAAGCAATGGCCCTGGGCGACCAGATCGCCATCATGCGCGCCGGGCACATCGAGCAAGTTGGCGCACCCGCGGAAGTATACACCGACCCGGCCACGCCCTTTGTGGCCCACTTCCTCGGCTTTGCCAATCTGTTGCCTGCTTCGCCCGCTTCACCGCCAAATTGCACCGCGCAGACGCCAATTGGCGACATCCCCCTGCCCGCGCCGCTGGAACAGCCCATGATCCTGCTCATCCGGCCCGAAGCCGCGCGGCTCGCACCACCGGCACAAGCCGCCGCGCCGGATGGCTTTCACCCCCTCGAAGAGGTTCCAGGGGAGAGCCGCAATACCGTTTTGCTGACGGGGACGCTGGCGAGATGCACCTACCACGGCAGCCACTACCGCATTCAGGTCGCGGTGCGCCGCGGCGACGATAGCCTGCGCTTTGAGTTTGAACTGCCGACTTTTCAACGCGCCTCGATCAACGCGCCGCTTACGCGCAACGAACTTCCCCCGGTCGGGGAACGCATCGCGCTTTCGATCCACACTGAATTGACTACGCGCATGCCCGCCTAGCCCGCTTCAGCGCTCAAGCACCGTATTGCGCACCGCGGCGCGCCAAACATCCCAGCCGCTATCCGCATGTACGACTAGTGTGGGCAGCGGCGCGGCCTCGGTGATCTGCTCGGCCAAATCCTCCAAGTACTGCGGCGCGTGGAAGTTCCCTGTGTGGTGCGCGCCGATCATCAATAGATCGGCAGGCGGGTGCTGATCATTGCCGTCACAGGCAGCAAGCAGTTCCTCCAGCACCACGCCGGTACGCAGGAGTATGCGCCCGGCCACCCCCTGTTCCCGCAGCACGCCATACGCTTTGCGCACGCTGCGGATACCGGGGTCCACCTCGGATATCACCTCTTCCGTGACCGCGGTCGCCATTTCATCGGGCGCAATAAAGAGCAGCGGAAGCTGTGACAGGACGTGCACCACGTCGACCGTTGCGCCAAAGACCGATGCCAACAGCGCGGCCAGTTCCGCGTCATGCACGGCTTGTGGGCCGCCCGCCACCCCCAACACAATCCGGCGCAGCGGGCGAATGCCGCCGCGCGCAATCCAGATCGTGCTCGGCGCACCGCGCACAAGCCGCCCCACGCGCGAGCCAAGCAGCAGCCGCAGCAGGCCGGGACGTTCGCGCATCCCCACGACAACTAGATCGTAATCAACCCGCTTACACGCGTTGCGGATGGCCTCTCCCAAGTCGCTGGCGACCAACATGCGCTTGACCTCGCCCGTCACCAGTTCATCCCACGGAATCGTATCCCGCGTTAGCGTCAACACATCCAGGTTAAAATCAAAGCCCGCGGCCAGTCGCTCTACCGTGCGTTTGGTGATGGCGACTTCCGTGGGTTCATAACAGGCGAGTAGGTGCATACAACGAAATTCCTTCAACGGCAGCAGAGCGGCCCAATGGGGAACCATCAAGCGACGTTGGCGGCTGCCCTATAAAAATAGAAGCGCCAGCGGGATACCCACTGTACACAGGACGAAAATGGCAAGCGACGTGTGGCTGGCTAAGATGCGATCCAGCAACTGATTCATCACGCGCTGATAGGGCCGATAAGTCAAAAACAGGACAATGAGCGAGAAAATCGTGACACAGAGAATTTGGTTCAACACAATTGTGTAGGCGCTAGACTCGCCCACAAGAAAGGATGCCACCAATGTGTCGATAAACGTTGTGATATTGGCCCCCAACATATAGGGGATGATGTTCTCACGGCGGATATAGCCGCGGCTGGTAAGCGGAACCAGCAGCGTTAAGGAGACGGAGACGGAAAGGGTAACCGTTGTAAAGCCTGCCCCCACCAGGAACATGATCCACGGGCGATACACAGCCTGCGCCAAATTGCCGAACGGGGAAGTCTCGGCATCCACCTCTGGCAGCACGCCATCAAACAGCTTGAACGCGGCCAGCAAGACCCCGACCCCAATCAGGAAAACGCTCCAGTCCGGCAGAAGCCAAACAACCAATGACACGATGGGATCAAAGATCACATCGAGAATCGAATTAAATGTATCAGGAACTTGGGGAAGACGCAGCCCATCGATCCAGCCTTGATGCAAGACGATGGTGCCCAGCAGCAGCGCCGGAAGATAGATGGTCGCGGTAACAAGAAAGGCCAATACGCCGATGGCGACGCTGGCAACGCGCTGCTGACCGCGCAGATGATACAGAAAGCCGACCAGCAGCACAATGAACGACGCGCCCAACCGGGAGCCTGTCAACATGCCCAGCGTGCCTGCTTCGCTGAGCGCGCCGCTGCTAAACAGGATCAGCGAAATCGCGGCCACAGGCGACCCGCTCAACATGATATACGCGCCCAGCCAGCCAAAGCCAATCGACTGGCGAATGCCTGTCACCTGGAATCGCTCCAGCAGCGGCGCCAACTGGGACGCACCCGAACGGAGAAGTTGTAAGGCCAAAATAAAAAGGGCCAGCCCTGCAATCGTCAAGGCAACCCGGTATGCGCGCTGTAAGAAAACTCGCGTCATAAGCAGCGTGAGCCCAGATTAGTCATGAGAACAAGTAACCGCACCGCGCTACCAGCACCAATGTAACCTGATACAGTGTAAGTGCATGTGGCGGTCACTCAGTCGGAATCAAAAGAGTTTGGCTGCTGGTATTTGCCGCGGCCCACGCCTGGACGCCGTTCTCGAGTTCAATATACCACCATACAATCGTGTCTTCCGTGCCTTGTGTATAGCGGGGGCCGCCGATAATCACAGCCTCGGTCCCATCGGCCATGGCCCCAATCACTTGCCCTGCATCCGCCCCCGGTTCGCTGCGCAGCGCCAGTTGCAGCCCCGGCACAATGCGCACACGCATGCCAATGCCCAAATCCGGGCGCGCATTGCGGCTGGGCGGCAGGTTGCTCTCTCCTGCCGTGCTGTCTACTGCCTGTGTCTCAGCCGCAGCGTCCGCCTCCACCGGCGCATTGTCTGCCCCGTCCGAGGAGGCCGAGGATGGTGAGGCCGATTCCAGCATAGCCGTCTGTGGCGTGTCTGGATCGTCCGCGCCCGCTGTGGTGGGTTCATCGCCGCGCAGCGCGCCGATCAAGAACCAGATGAGCAGCGCGGCCGCCAGCACCACCGCGCCGCCTGCGGCATAGGTCTGCCATTGATGCCGTCGTCGCCGCAGTGCAGGCCGCGCGCCAAGCGGCGGCAGACGTATCTCTAGCGGCGCGCGCATCTGGAAATTTTCCAGCACACGCAGCGAAACCGGATCGCCGCCGATGTATTGATCTTGCAGCATCAAACGCGCCCGGCGCATCGCCACCTCGATGATTTCATCGTCGAGGCTATCGTCTATGTGCAGTTCGGCGCGCACCGGCATCCCCTCACCGTCGAGCAGCACCAGCAGCCCCGCGATGGGCCAGGATTCCTCGTCAGTGACGTTATAGTAATGGGCGTCGATCGGTTGGTGATGTTGGACAGCCGTGTTTCGACCGACGCTTGTGCGCAGCAGCGGAGAATAGTCGCTTGTCGCCATCGCCAGCCTTATTGCCCTGAAAGCGAAATGAGTACAACACCGCCCACACGGGCGCTTTCATCTGAATAGTACAACATGCGTAGATGATATTCAACCGGCAGATCAGCCCGCACTGTGCCCGTCCACCGGATGCTATCGCCAACCTTGCGATAGGGATACGCATCGTCGTCTAAGCCGGTGAGCACCGCGCCGCGCTCCTCTTGCCCCCCATAGCCATACGTCAGCCCAGGGAATGTCTGGTTGGTCCCCGCGGACACGGTATAAGGGAAGCGCAGCACATGCCCGCCCAAATCAACGTTACCCGGCTGCGGCGAGGCATTCGCAATGGTCAAACGATGCACGCCCGCGGCGCGCACTTGATCATTGGCGACACGATAGATACGCAGGCGCGCCGAATAATCCACCCCCGTCAGATTGGGCCACGCGCCGTCAAAATCAAGCGAATCGCCGATCCGGCGCTCGGCCCGCATCCCGTCGATCAAAAAGACCGCGGCGTCGGCGTTGACATCGGCCAATTGAATGTCCGTCCCTGGAATCCGCGCACCGGGTGTGATGGCCTGTTCAACCGGCCCTTGATAGACAATTGAGCCGGGCGGCGCGTCGAGTTGCGGCAGCGTATCCAGTCCGGGAACATCGGCCAACCGGCTCAAATCGGGCAGCCCCAACTCGCGCATGAGGTCTCGCGCCTCATCCATGTTGCGCGGCACGCCGGGCAGTTCGTTGATTCGTCCCGGATCAACCGGCAGGTTGTCCGGCAGCGGCAGATTGCTGCACCCTGCCAAGAAGCAGATCGCCAGCAGCGCCCACAGACCCCACAGACAGACGCCCCAAGCCGGACGGCTAATAGGCCCCAATTTCATGCAGTCGTTCATCGCTGATTCCAAAGTGGTGCGCAATCTCATGCAGGACAGTCCGGCGTACTTGGGCACGAATGGCTGCTTCATCCTGCCGCGCGACATAGCGCAAGATCGGCTCGCGGAAAATCGTAATCTTGTCGGGCGGCACCAAGCCATAGGCATGGCTGCGCTCGGTCAGCGGCACGCCCTCGTAAAGCCCCAGCAGCATATGACCTGGCCGAATGTCTGCTGCGCGCATCTGGGTGCGGGTCGGCCACGCCTCGATCATCACCACAAGATTGTCAATCATCTCCCACAGCGCATCGGGAATCTCGTCGAGAGCCTCTTCCACCAATTCCTCGAAACGCTCATCCGACACGCGCGGGCTACTATCTTGAACAGGTCTCATCATGCTGGGTTATCTTATCAACTCGCGCTAGCTGCTGCCGCGCAGTATTTGTCTAGCGCAGTGTTTATCTATACAAAAAACCGGCGCGCTGCCGAAAATTCCGCCTGCTCCAAAAACACATGCTGCCCCAAAGGGACAGGATACTGACAGATTTGTAACCAAAAGCCTATAGAACGCGCTGGCATCTTGCACTATAATACACGAAACAATAATACACGAAACCCTGGTTGGACCGCGTCCTTGCGCACGCCAAGCCAGCCGTATCACAGAACGCCGCTGTGCCTACAGAATTCGTAGAGAATCGAATGTTCTAACGCACCCGGCAACCCGACGACACATTCACAAACGCGACCATGAGCCGGCAACACCCTCGTACAACCCGCCTGTGCATCTATCTCTCCTTGCTCCTGCCTACGATCGCGGCTTTGTGCTGGCTCTGGTTTGCCGTGCCCACGCAGGCAGCTACCCGGAGCCAAGACGCCGCGCTAGCCCGCGACCCCACCAGTTTATTGATCGGCATTGCGCCGGACGCGCCGCCCGCGAAGGTCGTCGCGCTCCTGGCGCGCGAAGGGTTACGCGTGGAGCGTGCCTGGCCCGCGCTCCATTTGGTGCAGGCGCGCTTGGTTGCGCCCGCAGCCGCCACGCAAGCCCTGGACGCGACCGCCGCCGCCCAAGCCAATCTGGCGGCCTCGCCCCTGCTGCGTTATGTCACCTATGATATCCAGATCGAGCTTGCCGCGCTGCCCACCGATCCCCGTGCTGACGAACAGTGGGCATTGGCTGCCACCAAGGTCGTCCAAGGCTGGAACATCAGCCGCGGTGACGAACGCGTGGTCATTGCGCTGCTCGACACCGGCTTTGCCATGAACCACGAAGACTTGCCGCATGAACGGCTTTGGGTAAACGAAACTGAAGCCAACGGCACAACCGGCATCGACGACGACGGCAATGGGCTGGTAGACGACATCAACGGCTGGGATTGGATCGATGACGATCCCATTGCCGACGACCAACACGGCCACGGAACCCATGTGGCAGGCGTCATCGCCGCAGGCACAAACAACGGCATCGGCATCGCCGGGCATGGACAGCAGTTGCGTGTCGCGCCGCTGCGTGTCCTCGACAGCAGCGGAACCGGCTTCATTTCCGACCTGGTTGCCGCGCTCGACTACGCGCGCGCGCAGCGCTTCCCCATCATCAATCTAAGCCTCACCGTCCAGGTAGATTCACCCGCGCTGCATGACGCCATCCAAGCGGCTCATGCCGCGGGCAGCATGGTCGTCGCGGCCACAGGCAACAGAGGGGGCGGTGTCCAGTGGCCCGCGCTCTATCCCGAAACCGTGGCTGTGGCGGCAACCTCATCGGATGGCGACCGCTGGGTGTTTAGCAACTACGGCCCAGCAGTGGATATCGCCGCACCCGGCGCGGCCATTCTCAGCACCTACATTGACCGGCCCGTCTGCGCCACCCCCTGCGCCGCCTACAGCAGCCAGACCGGCACGAGCATGGCAACGCCGCATGTATCCGCATTGGCAGGGCTGATTCTGAGTCTCCGCCCCGATTTCACGCTTACCGACACCCTGACGCTGATCAAAGCCTCGGCTGTCGATCTCAACGCCAGCGCCTACCCCGGAACCGATATTTACCTGGGCGCAGGGGCCATCGACTATCACGCGGCGCTGCAGGCGGCATCCGCGCCGCTCGCGTTGAGCAGCCCGCTGATTTCGCCTGCCGTCGTCCAAACCGGCGCACCGATCCCCATCCCCATACATGTCGCACTGCATCAAAACGGATCGCAGTGGGACATTGCTGGTGCAGTGATCAGCTACAGCCTGACCCTGAACAACGGCGAGCCGGTCTCTGCGCCCGCGACCACGGTAACGGATCATTCGGGCACAGCCATACTGTCCGTAACGGCCCCCAGCCAAGAAGGAACCTATCTCCTGCACAGCGCGGTCGGCGCCGCAAGCCATACCATGAGTTTGACGGCGCGCAACCTGCCCGTAACGACCACGCTCACCGTTACGACCCTGACAACGACCGTAGGGGGGCCTGCCGTTCCGTTTACTGTGATGGTTGATGACCCGGAAGGGATGATCGGTACGAGTGAACTGCCGCTGCGCCTGACCACAAGCCTCGGCACATTCGAGGATGGGCGCGCGGAGAAGATCGTCTATCTCTCTAGCACGGTCTACACCGACAAACTGCTGCCGGGGACGGTGGCAGGCAGCGCGACGCTGTTAGCAGGCGTCGGCGCGGTGCGCGAAAGCGTCTCCATTACCGTTCTGCCTGGTGAACCGGCCAAGTTGGGCAGTCCGCTCGACGACGAACCGCCGCTGTTCATCGCATCCGAGGAAACACCCCTGAGCTTTGTGGTGACGGATGTCTATGGCAATGCCGTTGCCGACCAGACGCGGGTTGTGTTCAGCACCACTGTGGGCACAGTCGACCCGGTTGAAGCAACCACGGTGCGCGGGGTTGTGACCACCAAATTGATGATTCCCCACAATGCCCCTGGCCCGGTTGTGATCACCGTAACCGTGCCCAACACGGATCTCATCTACCGGCTGGAAATTCCGCTAATCCAAAACTCCTACCTACCGCTGCTCTACATCACACAGCGGCCGGATTCATAGCGCACGCTGTGCGTTGGCGCGGCGTGTACGCGCCAATGGATGATTACGCCAACGAGCGCAGCAACTGTTCCAGCACGATCAGCGCAAAGAAGGCGACGATGATCGAGATGTCGATCATCCCGCCCAGCGGCGGCACGAGTTTGCGGATTGGCTCCAGTACCGGCTCCGTAGCGCTGTATAAAAAGCGGACCGCCGGGTGATACGGGTCCAGGTTGGGGATCCAGCTAACCAGCGCACGCGCCAGCAGTACATAGCTATAGAGTTGAAGCAAAATAATCAACAACTGAATCACGAGTTATGCCCTTTCTGGCTATACGCTGCGCCCAATTCCTGGCTGCGATGATAGGCGGCCATCACCGCGCGGATCAGCGCCGCGCGCACGCCGCTATTTTCTAATTCAAACAGTCCTGCGGCCGTCGTCCCCGCGGGACTGGTGACGCGGTTCTTCAGCTCTGCCGGGTGCAGACCTGTCTCGCGCACCAAAGCCACACTGCCTTCTACAGTCTGTAACACCATCTGCTGCGCATCGGCGCGGCTAAATCCAGCCTGCACGCCTGCATCGATCAGCGCCTCTAGCAACAGAAAGACAAAACCCGGCCCCGAACCGCTCAAGCCGGTTGCCATGTCCAAATAGCTCTCGTCGTCCACCATCACGTCGATGCCGAGCGCAGAGAGGATCGTCTGGGTGTGGCGCTTTTGCTCGGCTGAAACGTCGGGCGTGGCGGTCCAGACCGTCACCCCAAGCCCTACCTGCGCGGGCGTGTTGGGCATGGTCCGCACGATACGGCCATGATCCAGCCCGCTGCGCAGCGTGTGAATGGGCACACCGGCCACGATGCTCAACACCAGCGCCTCCGGGGGGATCTGTCCGCGCAGTTGGGGCAAGACCTTGGGCAAAATCTGTGGCTTGACGCTCAACACGACCACATCGGCCTCGCGTACAGCCTCCAGATTATCCGCTACCGCGGCGACGCCATATTGCGCCGTGATCTGCTCACGACGGGGAGCAACCGGGTCGGCAGCCACGATCTGGCTGGGCGTCGTCAACTCTTTCGCCAAGATGCCCTTGATCATGGCCTCGCCCATCGCGCCACTGCCTATGAATGCAATACGTGATAATGCCAACATGGTCGCGCTTTCTCCAATGATGCAAGAATTAAGTGCCGTGAATGGATGCTGGGGCCGGTCCCGAACCTGCTGCACGACCGGATGGCTCATGCATGACCGCGGACAATGACCTGCATAAGGCTACGGCGTGGCACGTGCGCCAAAGATCGCAGAGCCAACGCGCACGATGGTCGCGCCTTCTTCGATGGCGATCTCGAAATCGTTGGTCATCCCCATCGAAAGTTCCGGCCAATCCAAGTCAGGATGCTCCTGGGCCAGCCGCCCGCGCAAGTCTGCCAACCCCCTAAACACGGGACGAATCAGCGCCTCGTCCTCGCTAAACGGGGCCATGGTCATGAGGCCGCGCACGCGGATGCCGGGAAGCTGTGTCAATTCCGCGGTCTGGGCCAATACCTCGTCGGGCGAGAAGCCGTGTTTGCTCTCCTCACCGCTGACGTTCACCTCCAACAACACATCCATGACCGTGTCTGCGGCCTGCGCGTCGCGGCTGATGCGCTGCGCGATCTTCATGCGGTCAATCGAGTGGATCAGCGCAAAAGGCCCCACAGCCATGCGGCTCTTGCGGCTCTGCACCGTGCCGATCAAATGCCAGCGAATCTCGTCCAGCCCGGCTGCTTGCGCGGCCTCCACCTTGGGCCACAGTTCCTCGACGCGATTCTCGCCAAAGTCGCGCTGCCCCGCGGCATAGGCCGCTTCGATGGCGGCCATCGGATGCGTTTTGCTCACCGCGACCAGCGTCACCTCTTCGCCGCGACGTCCGGCACGCGCCGCGGCCGCGGCGATGCGTGCCCGCACATTCGCCAGATTTTCGGCAATCTGGGCCGCATCAATCGCATCGTCTGCATCGCTGTGGGTATCTGTATGGGTATTTGTGCCGGTTTGATCCGCTCTTGGTTGATTCGCCATCGCTCGTCTGCTCCTTATGCTGTACCAGCTATACGATTCTACCAACTTACCCGGTGGCTGCAAAGCGGAGCGACTGCTCAACCGAGTCAAGCGCGTCGAGATACGCTCATGGGGAGCAATCCACCGTCTCCATCAAGCTCGGCAGATAGAGATTGAACGCGCCCAACTCGACGGGCAGCGCGGCTGCGCTCGGCGGCCTGACCACAGCCACCGTTTGCGGCGCACTCCACACGCCGTTATAGCGATGGTTGGGGTACGCACCCGGCTCGCCGTCGGGCTGTTCCGTGCGCGCCCGCAAGCGCAACGCGTAGCGCACATCGGCACAGCGCGGCGTAAAGGTTACCTGCCCGTCCTCCGCGGCGGCGCCCACGGCAAGATCACGCCATTCGCCATTGGGCAGCAGGCGCGCCTGCACGTCAATCATCAAGTCATAATTGCCATCTGCCAGCGCGGCCACATCCTCCGACTGGCGCGCCTGCCAAGTAAGCGGCAGCGCCTCTCCCTTAACCGCAGTGTCCGGCAGCTTGTCCAGCGCGGCCAACGGACCGCGCACCAGCGAGAAAGCATCCATGAAGCCCAAATTGCCGTGCCACTGGAAGGGGCTGGTCATGCGCGCAAAGACAGTGATGGTATCCCCCAGCGCCACCGTACTGGTACGCAGGTTTTGCCAGCCCAGCCGCTTGCCCGCTTCGTCAACAAAATTGAGCCGGTTCTCGACCCATTCCAAATGCGGAGCATCCGGGTCTGTGCCGCCTAGGGGGTCAATCGCCACAGCCTTTGCCATGTAATAACCGCTGGGGCAGTCGAAAGGTTCGCCCTTATTGCCACACAGCGTCACCATCCACGCGCTCAGGCTGTAGGTGCCGCCAAGCAGCGCGGGCACGCGCTGATAGATCACCACGTCGAACGGCTTGCCCGGTTCGGGCGGCGTTTCGATATCCTCGGATCGCACCAATAGGCTGTCCCATTGGTGCAGCCGCTCGATGTGCTCGCCGTGGTCATCCTCGTCACAAAATTGAGTATAAAACTGGCGTGTGCTGGAGACAATGGGCGAACCGCTGCGATACAACACAGTCCAGCCCTGGGGGATGAGCGTCTCCTCATCGTTGGGGTTCTTGCCCGGCACATAGCCGTCGCTGCACTCGAAATCCGGGTTGATCAAGACAGGCGGCGCAGGCGGAACTGTCCAATTACGACCCGCCGCGACAGCAGGCTCCACCTCGACCTGGGCCAACCACAGCACAACCACAACCACAAGCAGCCAACCAGCGCCGCGCAGCCACCTGCCCCCCACTTCTGTACGCATAGCCCCTCCTGTGCCGCGGCACATGTCAGAGAAATTGATCAATTGCGAAGACGCGAGCAGCCACATACGCTGCTTGCGTTCTGCTGATTTTGACCAAGTAATTGGGGGATCTGAAGCGACAAATGACGGTGCGATCTTGCGCTTCTGCTGTATATTAGGCGCTGGCAGTTAGGCGCTGGAAGTTAGGTGCTGGATGGTGCTGGCGCTAGCCAAGCCACCATGCCAAACAGCCCACAGCGCCCTTGCTCGGCGCGGTGGCTGAAGAAGTCGCCGGTGTTTTGGGCGGTGTCAATGGCGGCAATCTCAATGGCGGCAGGCTGCACACCCGCCTCGATCAACTGGCCTGCGTTGGCTTGCCACAGGTCCAAATGATAGCGCGACTTGCCCGGCGGCTTGTGCAGATAGCGCTCGGCCTGGCGCAGTTTCGCCATTGCCAGGTCCACCACCTCGTCGCCCACCTCGTAGCTCTGGGGGCCGATGCTGGGGCCGATCCCCACCAGGACAGTAGCCGGATCAACGCCAAACGCCGCCTGCATGGCCCAGAGCGTCGCCGTGGCCGCGCCGTTCACGGTGCCGCGCCATCCGGCATGGCAGACGCCCAGCGAACGCGTAACCGGGTCGTAGAGGAGAAGGGGCACGCAGTCGGCAAAGACCAGCGACAAAGGCAAGCCCGGCACGTCGGTAATCAGCGCGTCGACGCCATCTTGCACCGTGCCCGCGTGGGAGGAATCGACCTTGGCAACGCCTGTGCCGTGTACCTGGCGCGCTGCGACAAACTCCTCCGGCTGTCGGCCCAAAGCCGCGGCCAAGCGCAGCCGATTGGCGCGCACATTCTCCGGGCTGTCCCCCCGGCTCACGCTGAAATTAAGCGAACGCCACGGCTCCGGGCTAACCCCGCCGTGGCGCGTCGTCACATGCGCGGTGACCGCATGGCCCGCAATGGTTTCAAAGCTGTAGGTAACAACGCCGTTGGCGTGTTCGATGCGCTGCATAGACGCTGTTCGAAGCTAGGAGATTTCCAGCGGAATTTCGGCGCTGTGCTTGGTCTGTTTCAGCCGTGTCCACGGCTGCCAATCTTGCGCGCGCCAGGGGCCGCCCTTGGCCGCGGGCACAGGCCGGTTGCTGTTGTCGCCATAGCGGAAGGCCCAGGCTGTATCGCACGCCTGGCAGGAGAGACAACCGTCTCGCTGCGCGCGGCCAACCGCAGTTCATATTGGAAATAGTTCTCGCTGACGCCGCTCTGCACAATGTCCCACGGCAGCGGCGAACCAGCTTCCCATGCGCCGGTGTAATGCTCGGGGTCAAGCCCCTGATCGCGCATGGCCTGAAAGAAGCTGCGCACGCTCAACCCGCCGGGCGGAATCGCCATGAGCACCCGCGCCAGTTCGCGGTCGCCACGGCTCAAAATCGCCTGCACTTCGGCCCAGTCGGGCGAATCCGCGCGCACATCCACCCCATGCCGCGCCAGCGCACGATAGATCTGCTTCTGGCGCTTGCGCAGCACGTCCTTGGGCGTCATCGCCTCCCATTGAAAAGGTGTATGCGCCTTGGGCACAAAGGGCGTGGCGTTGATGGCGATGCGCCGCTTGAAGCGGGCACGCGCTTCTAAGGTGAAGTCGATCAACGCCTGGATATCGTCGTCGGTTTCAGTGGGATGCCCCACCATGAAATAGAGTTTAAGCTGCGGAAAGTTGAACTCTTGCGCCAGGCTGACCGCTTGCATCATCTGATCTTCGGTCTGGGTCTTGTTGATGACGTTACGCAGCCGTTGGCTGCCCGCCTCCGGCGCAACGGTCAAATTCTGCGCGCCTGTCTCGGCCATGGCCTTAATCAACGGCACGCTGATCGGGTCCATGCGCATCGAGCTGGCCGAGATGCTCGCGCCCATGCGCTGCAACTCGACGGCTAATTCGTCGATCTGGGTATGGTCGCTCACCGCGGCGCTGACCAAGCCCACTTTCGTATGGCCCGCGGCCACGGCTCGTTCAGCAGAAGCCACCAGCGCATCCAACGGCTGTTCGCGCGCCGGGCGGTACACATAACCGGCCAGACAGAAACGACAGCCGCGTCCACACCCGCGCGCAATCTCCATCAGATGCATGTTGCTAAATTCGGTGTCGGGTGTGTAGAGCTTGCTGTCTGTTGCATAGCGCGACAGATCACGCACCCACAGCCGCTGCACCTGGCGGAACTGGGGATGATGCCGGTTGGACGGGCGCAAACTGGGCACGTACCACCCCGGCGTCGCGTCGAGCTTTGCCAGCATGGCCGCGTGGTCGTCAATGCCCTCGCGCACCAGATCGATGAACGCAGGGACTGCCTCCTCGCCTTCGCCGATCAAGATGGCATCAAAAAAGGGCGCGACCGGTTCCGGGTTCATGGTCACGCCCGGCCCACCGGCAATCAGCAGAGGCCAGGGGCTGCCGTCCCACTGCCGCGTTGTCTGGCGTTCCTCCGCCAAGAGCGGAATCTCTGCCTGGCGCAGCAGGTCGACCATATTGAAATAGTCCATCTCCCAGGAGATGGTAAACGCCCAGACATCAAAGTCGGCTGCAGGGCGGTCCCCTTCCAACGAGACAAGGGGCAAACCCGCTTGGGCTGCCCCTTTCTCCCAAAAGATGCGCTCGCACACAAAATCATCCGGAGCGTTGAACATGCCATAGAGCAGTTGTAGCGCCAAACTGCTCATGCCTACATAGTAGGAGTTGGGCATGGTCAACGCCACCCGATAGCGCCCTCCCCAATCTTTGACCACCGCGCCTTGCTCGACCGGGACGGTCGACTGGGCGACGGAGGGCCTGCTGCCGGACCGCCTCTGTCTTGCCTTTGCCATATGCCTCGCAACAAACTACAAGAAATCACTGCACAGATGCAGTGTCAACACATGCCGCCTAATCCGCGGCCGCGGCCTCAGGTGCCTCTTTGCTCAACGCGTCGCGGCCGGTGGCTAACGCGCCCATAATACGAGCCTCGGTTTCTTGGATGCCTTGACCCAATGCCAGAGACATCTCCTGCAACAAACGCCGATGCGCTCGTTCAAACAATTCCGTGTCCGCCTTGTTGAGGCGCTTCTCCGTGCGCCGCCATGCCAGGTCACGCACAGCCTGGGCCAATTTTACCGGACGTCCCGTATTAATCCAGTTTTCCAACAGTTGGCGGCGCGCCTTAAAATCGCTCGGCAAGGCTTCGGGCGAGTCGTTGAGCGTCTGCATGACCTCTTCCACCCGCTTCCCGCCAATCACCTCGCGCAGCCCCAACTCTTTCGAACGGCTCAACGGTATACGTACCGTGAGGCGGCTGTCAGGAAAGCTGACTACATAGTATCGACTGAAACCTGTTGCCAGTTCTTCTTCTTCGATCGCGACGATCTCCCCTGCCCCGTGTGCCGGATGTACTACATGATCGCCAACTTCAAAGCCCATTCTGTCACTCCTTTCGCAAAGCCATAGCTATACGAAATTATAACAGAGATTGCTCAATCTGTCACATTTCCAATCGCGAGGCCCCGTTATGTACAATTTTTATTGCTAAATCCAAGTGGTTTTCCAGGCGAATTGGCAAAAGGCGCAAATTACAGCCAACCGCGCAGGCGATAGACCGCGATGCCAATATACTCGCGCAGCGCACGCGTCGCCCGGTCCAAATGCTCGGCGCTGGGCAGCAGATCCAGCAGATTGCCCACCCACCCTGAATCGGTGGTCAGCCCCGGCACGCCCTCGGTCACAAAGTAATCCACCGGCGCAGGCGTCACGGAAAAACCCTGACGTTCGAAGATGGCAACCGAGCGGGGCATGTGCAAGGCCGACGTGACCAGCACGATCTCATTGCTGTCCGCCTGGGCGAGCAATTCACGCACGTAAAGGGCATTTTCATAGGTGTTGCGCGAGCGATCCTCCGGCAAGATCGCCTCCTCTGGGACGCCCAACGCGACGAGCAGTTCCGTCATGGCGTCGGTTTCGGGCACGAGCGTGCCGTAGAACTCGATGTATCCCCCCGACGCCACAACTACAGGCGCAACCCCCGCATGATAGAGCTTTGCGGCATAGACAACACGGTCGCCCGCCTCGTTCACCTCCGAGAGCGGGCGCGGCGGCAAATGGGGGCGCGTGCCGCCGCCCAACAACACAATCGCGTCGGCGCGCGCATACTCAGCCGATGGCCGGTAGCGCCACTCCAGCGACTGCACCAGGCGATCCGACAGCCAGGGATTGCTGAAAATCAGCAGCAGGGCAAGCGCGCCGACATGGCATGTCCAGCGGATGCGCGCGTAGCGGTGCGCGACCAACCCGATGATTAAAAGCAGGATCGACAGTCCAACCGGGTAGACGAAGAGAGGCAGCAGTTTGGAAAGAATCAAGAACATCGAACATCAGCCGATCCAGTGGCGCGGCACAAAGCGGCCGCGCAGCGATGATAGCTCGATTATGGACGCGCGGGTTCCGGCGTCACCACCCGCAGCAGGGTTGCGCCCGCCTCGGCAGAGATGGTATAGGGGCCAAGCACCGCGGGCAGCAGCACCCAGCCAACCGCGTCGATCTCAAGCGGTTCGCCGTTCCATTCGACTCGAATACGGCCATCCAGCACACCCCACACCTCGAAGGTATCGCCATCGCAGTTCCCGTGGACTTGCGCCTGCTCGCTGAGGGCAAGCCGCTCGGTGCGGAAATAGTCACAACGGCCGATCAATTCGGTCGCCACCCCGCGCGAGGCCACAGGCTGCGGCGTGACGATGTCCGGCTCGATCAGGTCAAAATTCAGCACGTTCAGCGCGTGCTCGATGTGCAGCGGCCTGTCGCGGCCCCAATCATAGATGCGATAGGTGGTATCGCTGTTCTGCTGAATCTCGGCGACGATGATGCCAGGACCGAGCGCGTGGATTGCGCCGGTTGGCACAAAGATCACATCCCCGGCTTGGACGCGCATCCGATGCAGCCAGCGCTCGGTCTCGCCCGCGGCAATGGCCGCGGCGAACTTGTCTCGATCCACACCAGGCCGAAAGCCGTAGATTAGCTCTGCATCCGGCTCTGCATGAAGCACCACCCACATCTCGGTCTTGCCCAGATCACCGGCATGTTGCGCGGCATAGCTGTCGTCGGGATGCACCTGTACCGACAGCCAGCGGTTGGCGTCGAGCAGTTTGATCAACAGCGGAAAGCGCCCCTGCTCCAGTGCTTGGCTGCTGTGCCGCCCCAACAGGTCGGCTCCCCACGCGTCCACCAATTCGCCCAGCGTCTTGCCCGCGGCCGCGCCATTGGCAACACGGCTCTGTCCATTTGGGTGCGCCGCAATCTCCCAACTCTCGGCCACAATGCCATCGGGCAGGGAACGCCCCAATTTTTCGGCCAGGTTGCGCCCGCCCCAAGGGTAATCCTTAAAGACCGGCTCGAAGATCAAGGGGTAGACTTCCTGTTGGGGCATGCCCCGCGAGGGGTTCGAGGACATGCTTTGTGACATTGGTTGCGACATCCGTAGATTCCTTTCTGCAGCCGGCAACCAGGCGCGCAAAGGCTACTTACGCCGGTTGCCCAGCCAGGAGATCAGTTGAGACCAAGCGGCCCCGATGGAGGGCGGATGATAGTCCAATGATTTTTCGGGAACCGGCATGTTGACAAAGGGCGGCAGGTCGAGCAACTTGCGCCATACGTATATGCCGTATAGCTTCAACGTCGCCAGGACAGGCGCGGCAAGGATCGCCCCCAGCAGCCCCGCAAGGGACGTCCCCATAATGACGCCCACCATCACGACAACCGGATGCAGGTCCAGCGCGTCCCCCACAATGCGCGGCACCAACACCCCATTCTCGACCTGTTGGATCAAGATCATCGCGCCCAATACAATGAGCGCGAAGAGCCACGGCGAAACGCTCCACGGGTTGCTGTTTTGCAACAGCGCAACCAGCACAGCCGCCCCAGCCCCGATCACCGGGCCGATGATCGGCAGAAATTCCAACAGCCCGGATAAAATTCCCAATTCAAACGCGTTGTTCACGCCCAACACGGTCAGCGTCAGCCACACAACCACACCGATGATGAGGCCCAGGGTCACCTGTCCGCGCAGGTAGGCATCCCAAATGCGCAGCGTGGCCTGCACCAGCCGCTCCGCGTCACGCCGGTAGCCTGACGGCTGCGCGGCCTCACTGATCGACACGCCAATGCGCGGCGCGTCGATGGCGATGTAGATCGAAATGATGAACACCAAGAGCGCCTCGCTCAAGGTGCTCAGGGTGCGCTGGAAGAGATTGGCGAGCACCGCGCCGCTGCGCCCGGCTATGGACTGCAGCGACGCACGCAGTTGGACAGCCACCGCATCCCAATCAACGCTTTCGAGCAGGCCGCCAAGTCCAACACGATAGGGGCCAATGCCAAACGTGAACGATTCAAGCTCGTCTGCCCGTCTTTCCACCTGCTGCACCAAGTCCTCAAAATATCCGGGCAAGTTGCTCCACAGCGCCGATGACTGCGTGGCAATGATGCGCGCGGCAAACGTGCCCAGTACACCCAGCATGATCAGCAGCACGGCATAGACGATCAGCACGGCGCTTGCCCGGCTGATGCCCACCTTGGCGCGCAGCCAAGAGATCAAGGGGTTGAGCAAGTAGGCAATCACCCCCGCGGTGATGAGGGGCGAGAGCAAAAAACTGAAGCGCCAGACGACCAGCGCCAGCAAGATCAAGGCCGCGCTGGCGACGATGGCCTTGGTCATTAGGCTCCACGGCGGCGAATCATGCCCGTTGTCGGGCGTCACCCCCTCTTCCGGCGCACCGGGCGCTCTCTCCAGATCAGCCCCTTGATCGGGTGCCTGATCGGGCTTTTGATAAACCTCCTGCGCGCTGCGCAGCGTTTCGCTCATAGCTTCTTCAAGCCCGCCATCGAGACTAGCAGCCGCTTGATGCCGACGCCGGGAAACGCCACGGTCACCTCTTCTTCACCGCCGACCAGGTTGCTCTCGATCACCGTGCCCACGCCGAACTTGGCATGTTGCACGCTGTCCCGCCGCTTGAATTGCAACGCGGGCGCACGGTCCTTGCGCTGGCGCTTCCCCCCTGCGCGACGGCTGGCGCTCGCCGATCCCGCGCGGCTGGGCCATGCAGTGGAGGATGCAGTCGAGGATGCGCTGGAACCACCGCCCGGACTCCAGTAAGTAGACCTGCGCCCGCCTGTATCCGAATCCTCATCCGCGGCATCCCATTGCTGCCAACTGCTGCCGCGACGGCCGCGCCGTCCCTCGCCGTTATCGCCATCCCACGAAGTGACACGCGCATACGAAGCGGCGCGCCGCCCCTGGCGATCCACCATGCCGGTCAGCAGCGCGGCCGGGATCTCGTCCAAGAAGCGGCTCGGCTTTTGCACCTCGCTGCCTCCCCACAGGCTGCGCTTAAAGACATGCACCAAATAGAGACGCCATTTGGCGCGGGTAACGCCCACATAACAGAGGCGGCGCTCTTCGTCCATGTCCTCCACATCGCCGCTTTCCAAGCTGCGGCTGTGGGGTAAGATGCCGTCTTCCATGCCCACGATGAAAACAACCGGGTATTCCAGCCCCTTGGCTGTGTGCAGCGTCATCAGGGTGACCGCGTCCACCCCTTCGTCGATGCTGTCCGCGTCGCTCACCAAGCTAACCTCTTCCAAGAAGAGGGCCAGGGGCGTCTGTCCCGGTTCCAGCCCAACCATGCCGGGGTGGTACTGCGCGGCCACACCGCGCAACTCCTGCACGTTGGCAAAGCGCTCTTCGCCCTCGTCGGTTCCATCGCGCAGCGCATCAATATAGCCCGACTCCTGCAAAATTGTGTCAAGCAGGTCGCCCACGCTCTCATACTGCTCGGCCAAATGGGTGTCGACCCACTCCTCCCACATGGCTGCGAAATCAACCAGCGCACGCTCGGCGCGTTTGCCCAATGGCGGCGCCTCATACGCCTGCATGGGCAAAAAGACCTCGCCGTCGCGCGCCACCGCTTCCGCGCCATGATGCAGCACGCGCAGCGCCACATAGTCGCTCACGCCGATAGAGTCTGCCCAATTGTGCAGCGCCTCCAGCGTCTTGGGGCCGATGCCGCGCGACGGCTCGTTGATCACGCGGTTCACAGCCACCGTATCCGCCGGGTTATGCACCATGCGCAGATAGGAGAGCGCGTCCTTGACTTCCTTGCGCTCATAAAAGCGCGTGCCGCCGACCAGTTTGTATTTCATCTGGCGCATGACCATTGCCTCTTCCAGGGCACGGCTCTGCGCGTTGGTGCGGTACATAATGGCAATGTCGCCATAGGTGAACGCACGGCTGGCGACCAGCTTCTCGATCTCGTCGCAGACGTAAGCCGCTTCCTCGATCTCGTTGTACGCTTCATAGAGCGTCACAGCCATCCCTTTGCCATTGTCGGTGTGCAGCCGTTTGGGCGTGCGGTTGCGATTGTTGGAAATCAGCGCATTCGCCACGTCGAGAATCGTCTGCGTGCTGCGATAGTTCTGCTCCAACAGAACGACCGTGGCGTCGGGATAGTTCTCGCGAAAGCGCAGCACATTGCGGTAATCGGCCCCGCGAAAGCGGTAGATCGACTGATCTTCGTCGCCCACGACAAACAGATTGCGGCTACCGCCCGGCGAGTCTACCAGCAGGCGCAGCAGTTCATATTGGGCTGTGTTGGTGTCTTGGAACTCGTCCACCAAGAGATACTGCCACTTCTGTTGATACTTGGTGCGGATCGCATCGTTCTGCCGCAAGAGCAGCACGGTCTGCATCAGCAGATCATCAAAGTCCATGGCGTTGTTGCTGCGCAGCGAATCTTGATAACGGCTATAGACGCGGCTCGCCACCTCTTCGAAATAGCTCTGGGCGCGCACATTTTTCGGCGTGATCAGTTCGCTCTTCTGCTGGGAAATAAAGGCCAACACCGCTTGGGGGCTGTTGCGCTTTTCATCCAAATTCATCTCGCGCAGAATCGAACGGATCAACGCCAGTTGATCCCCGGTGTCATAGATCACCCAATTGCGCTCATAGCCCAACGCGCCGCCCTCGACCCGCAGCACCCTGGCGCAGACGGAGTGAAAGGTGCCAATCGTCAACCCGCCCAGCCGCGGCGGCTGGCCCGGCAGCGGCTTGCCGAACTTATCTTCGAAGATCATCTCCACCCGGTCGCGCATCTCGCGCGCGGCCTTGTTGGTGAAGGTAACCGCCAAGATGTTCCACGGCGCGATGCCCGCGGCGTCGATCAAGTAGGCGATGCGGCGCGTCAGCACGCGTGTTTTGCCTGACCCCGGCCCGGCCAAGACAAGCACCGGCCCGTGCACGGTTTGCACCGCTTTGGCCTGCTGTGGATTAAGCCCTGCTAATAAATCCTGCATAATGTCCATTCCACCTTAAATTTCACATGCGAAATTTCACATGCGCCACACCGGCCGCCTACTCCTGTTTACTCTTCTCCATGCAGCAGGCGCAAATAGCTGTCATAGCGGGCCGGGCTGATCGCGCCCGCCTCAACCGCCGCGCGCACGGCACAATCCGGCTCGTGGTCGTGGGTGCAATTGGGATAGCGGCAGTCGTGGATATAGGGCACGAACTCGCGGAAATAAAAGCCCAGGCTCTGCTCGTCGATCTCATACAGGCCAAGTTCGCGGATGCCGGGCGTATCGGCCACAAAGGTATTCGTGCCAAAATCAAGCTCGTAAAGTTGGGCCGCACGCGTGGTGTGGCGGCCTTTGCCCAACACCTCGCGCAGGTCGCCGATCTGCACATTCAAGCTCGGCTGCAGCGCGTGCAGCAGGCTGCTCTTGCCCACGCCGCTCGGCCCGGTCAACACCGTTACCTGATCCAGCAGCACCGCACGCAGTTCGTCCAACCCGGCCCCGGTCTCCGTGCTCGTAAAAAGCACGCGATAGCCGATCTGCGCGTACAGACCAAACAATGCCTCTGCTTGCTCCTGGGGGATCAAATCCACCTTGTTGGCGCAGATGACCACCGGCAGTTCGTTGGCCTCGGCAATGACCAAAAAGCGGTCAAGCATGCGCAGATGCGGCTCCGGCTCGGCCACGGCAAAGACCACCAGCACCTGATCCGGGTTTGCCAAGATCACATCCTCGGCGGGCACAGGCGCGCCAGGGTGCTGGCGGCTGAGAACGCTGTGCCGCTCCTCCACCTGTTCGATCCGGCCGCGATCCTTGCCTTCGGGCACGATCCAAACATAGTCGCCGACCGCGACCAACGTGTCGCGCCCGCGCTCCTGCAGCAGACGCCCCCGCACCTCGCACACGCGCAGTTCATTGCCCGGCAGCGGGCGGGCCTCGTCTCCCTCGGTTTGGCGCAAAACGCGCACATCGTAATGATGGCCGCGGGCGCGCACCACGATCCCGCGCAACAATGTCTCGCTGGTGCGCTTGGGCCGCGGTCTGCGGCTGCGCCCGCCTGTGCGAATCTCAGGCTCGTCGGCCTCGGAAAAATGTTCCCAATAACGATCGTCGTTGGATTTGCTCAAAAGCACTCCTATCGCAACAACCGAACAGGATTAGCGTATCGCCTAGCTAACGTCTTACCTAACCTTCTTGGCAGCAGGGAAACTGGGTCTGCTGCGTGCAGACCGGCGCGACCGGCGGCACGACCAAGCCATGCGCCGTCAACAAGCGCCGCAGCACGCCCAACGGCAGCCCAATCACGCCTGACAAGCAGCCTTCGATGCGCGCCACCGGCGCAAAGGTCGGATGCTGAATGGCATAGCCGCCCGCTTTGTCAAACGGATCTCCCGTCGCAATGTAGTCTTCGATCTCGCCATCGCTATAGTCGCGCATCCACACATCCGTTGTGCTTACGCCTGTAGTTGTGCTTACGCCTGTAGT
>CAZZNG010000009.1:30291-44307 GCA_964655505.1 uncultured Litorilinea sp.
GCTGGCGCTGATCGCATGGCGCGCCTGGGCTGTATCCAGCACGCAGACCGCGCTGTGTACTTGGTGCACGCGGTTGCGCAGCCGTTTTAACATCGACCTGGCTTCAGCCGCGTCCTGGGGCTTGCCCAACACCAAGTCGCCCAGCGCGACCACCGTATCCCCCGCGATGACCAATGGCGAGGTCGCATCCGTTGAAGTCGCATCTGGCGAAGTCTCGCTGCCCAAGCGTGCGGCCACAGCCTGGGCCTTTTGCACGGCAAGACGCTCGGCCAACGCCACCGGATCCTCACCGGCCAGCGGCGTCTCATCCACATCAGCCGTCTGCACCGAGAAGGGAATCCCCAGGTCACGCAAGAACGCCTGGCGGCGCGGGCTGGCCGATGCCAATACCACAATTCGCTTGTTCTCTCTCACACTCGCCATCTTTCAACCGCGCGGGCGCGGCAGCGCCGCATCCTCTCTATTATACCAAACACTTGTTCGCTTGCCCTGCTCCGGCGATCATTGTATGACCCGCGGGCAGCGGCTGCCAAATCGCCGTTTCCGGCGGCGCGGCTTGCGTGGCGATCCCGCGCCGCGCCATCTCCGGCAGCCGCGCCATCTGTGCTATACTGCGTTGCAGCGCGGGTCATGCTGGTTGATCCGCGCACACATCCACCCATATCACGCTTTCCCCACAGCCACAGTGATCAACCAACTCTTTTATCATCCAATCATCTGCATCCGGCCCAGGAGGCGATTTCATGCAAAGCGCGATCGTTGCCCCGCAACCGCTGGCGGTTGAAGAAGGGGCAAAAGTCCTCATGCAAGGCGGCAACGCCATTGACGCAGCCGTGACCGCGGCCTTTGTGCAAGCCATCATCGACCCGCAGATGTGTGGGATTGGCGGCTATGCCCTGGTCAACCTGCATATCAACACCCCCACCGATTCCAGCCAGCAAAACAGCGTTGGGCTGGATGCCCCGGCGTTGGCAGGCAGCAAAACCGCGCCTGACATGTGGGAAGATCGGCTGCTGCGCCCCAATCCGGATGGGTGGGGCTACTTCCTGCGCGATAAAGTCAATGACCTCGGCTACACTTCGATCTGCACCCCCGGCTGGGTCAAAGGCATGTCGGCCATCCTCGAACGCTATGGCACTTGGTCATGGGCCGATGTCATGGCCCCGGCCATCCGCATCGCCGAGGAGGGCTGGACCGTGAGCGAACAGCAGGCCGCACGCTGGCGTCGCCCGCGCACCTACCCCGAATCCTCCTCGCTGCTCGACTATATCAAGGCCAACCCAGAGGCAAGCCGCATCTATCTGCATGAGAGCGGTTCGCCCTATGAGGTGGGCCAAACGCTGCGCAACCCAGATTATGCCGCCACCCTGCGCCACCTGGCCGCGCATGGGCCAGAGGATTTCTACCACGGCGAGTTGGCCGAGCGCATGAGCGCGGACTTGGCCGCCAATGGCGCAGCCGTCACCGCAGACGACCTCGCCGCCTACCAACTGCGCGAGGAGATGCTTGTCACCGGAACCTATCGCGACTACACCATCACCAGCGCCGCGCCTCCCCACGGCGGCGCGACCCTCATCGCCATTCTCAACATCTTGGAAGGCTACGACCTGGCGCGCATGGGCCACAATTCGCCCGACTACCTCTATACGCTGGGCATGGCGATGAAGGCGGCTTTTGCCGACCGCAACCCCTTTATGGCCGACCCGAACTTCAGCCAGGTCCCAACCGAATGGATGATGTCCAAGGAACGCGCGGCCCATTGGCGCGCGCACATCGACCGCAACGAGCCTATCGAGGTGAGCTTCGCCGCCACAGGTCACCCGGACACCACCCATGTCACCGCGGTGGACAGCAGCGGCAACTGCATCGCGCTCACCCATTCGCTCGGCTCCTCGTCGGGCGTGATCACCCCTGGCTTGGGCTTCATGTACAACAACTCCATGGTCAACTTCCACCCGATTTCCGGCCATCGCAATTCTATCGCGCCGCGCAAGGGACGCACAACGGGCATGGCCCCCACAATCGTCTATAAAGACAACAAGCCGGTGCTGGTTTTGGGCGCACCGGGCGCAACACGTATCATCACCTCGATAGTGCAAGTGATCGCCAACATCCTGGACTTCGGCATGACCGCACAAGAAGCGACCCATGCACCGCGCATCGACTGCCAGACCGGCCCGATCCGCGCGCACCTGCGTATTCCCAACTACGTGTGCGATGAAGTACGCAAGCGCCATCCGGTCGTGCATATCCCCCAAAGTCATGGCGGCTTTGGCCTAGTCCATGCGATCACAATTGATCCGGCAACCGGCGCGCTGGCAGGTGGTGCAGACAGCGGCGCGGACGGGATGCCGCTGATCGTCTAGTCGGTTCATCTCAACAAGTTTTTCCTAGAAAGCGAGCTGATAAGTGCCCGACCCTGCGCCGATTCAGGTAGCGGCCTTTGCTGGGAGTTTGCGCCGCGCCTCCATGAATCGCGGCCTCATTCGCGCGGCGGCAGAAGTAGCGCCGCCCGGCGTCACCGTACAAATTCTCGAACTCGACCAACTCCCCCTCTACAACGCCGATCTGGAAGCGCGCGGCACGCCCGCGCCGGTACGAGCCTTCCAACAGGCAATCGCCTCAGCCGACGCGCTATTGATCGCCACGCCCGAATACAATTACTCAGTCACCGGCGTGCTCAAGAACGCGCTGGATTGGGCCTCGCGCCGCCTAGGGCCGGACCAGCCGCCCGCTATGCAAGGCAAACCCGCGGCCATCATGGGGTCCGGCGGGCGCTTCGGCACGGTGCGCGCCCAGTCGCACCTGCGCTACATGCTGGTTCACAACGACCTAAAGGTGCTCAACGAACCGCAGATCATGCTCGCCCGCGCATCGGCCTCATTCGACGCCGACGGCAACGTGATCGATGAAGAGGTGCGCGTCCAGATACGCCAGTTGATCGACGCACTGCATACCTGGACACTGCAACTGCGTAAATAACCCAAGCAAAGAATCCAATATCCCCCGATGACCAGCCAGGCGTTAGACACTTCGCGCCCAAAACTTCCGGGGAGTCTAGAACTTCCCGGAAGTGCGCCTTGATGCTCGCCTTGGTGCATCCATCACCCTTTTATCTTCGCGTATCCCCGCTGTAATGCTACAATAACCCAGGAGAACCGGCGCGCGCGCCGGGCATCGTTAAGGTCTGCCGCTGCAGCGTGGCGGCAGCACCGTCGCAACCTGTTGGCAGCAAGGGTTATTTCGTAGCAAGGGTATTGGTTGTCCATGCCGATTCGTATCGAGGTCTTTGGCCCCCATGCGTCCGCCACCGCCGCGGTGGTCGAAGGCGCTGCCGCGCTGGGCGTCAGCGGTATCACCGGCTGCCGCATGGCGCGCCTCTATTTTATTGAACACGATCTGAGCGCCGATGACATCGAGCGGCTCAATCGCTGGCTCTTGGTCGATCCCGTGGTCGAACAAGCACGCTGGGAAGTCCTGGACGCTTCCGCCGCGCCAGCCGCGGACACGCACGCGGTCAACGGCCATGCGGTCGAAGTGACCTTTCGCCCCGGCGTCACCGATGTGCCTGCGCGCGAACTGGCGCGGGGCATGGCCGAAATCGGTCTGGACGGCGGCGAGATCGTCACCGGCATTCGCTATGAACTGTCAGGTGATCTGACGACGGAGGACGTGCGCCACATCGCGCGCCAACTGCTCTGCAATGACACCGTGCAGCACTTCACCTTGGGCCGCGCAACGCCCCATTTCGGCGCAGAGACCACTGCCCAGGCGCTGGTGGAACATGTAGAACTGGCCGGGTTGGACGACGACGCGCTGGTCCAGTTGAGCCGTGAACGGCTGCTCTCACTCGACCGGGACGAGATGCGCGCCATCCAAGCATTCTATGATCAAGCCGGACGCGCGCCCACGGATGTAGAGTTGGAGACCCTGGCGCAAACCTGGTCGGAACACTGCGTGCATAAGACCTTCCGCGCCACCATCGACTTCACCTGGCAGGCAGCAGACGGCACAGTCAAGCAGCAGATCGACGTCGACGGGCTGCTCAACACCTACATCCGCGCGGCCACCGATGCTGTCTATCCCGATTGGCTGCATTCAGCCTTTGTCGACAACGCGGGCATCATCGCCTTCGACGACACGCATGACCTGGCCTTCAAGGTCGAAACCCACAACCACCCCTCTGCCCTCGAACCCTTTGGCGGGGCCAACACCGGCATTGGCGGCGTCGTGCGCGACATCATCGGCGTATCGGCGCGGCCCATCGCGGCCACGAATGTGCTCTGCTTCGGCCCCCAAGATCTCCCCCACAGCGACCTGCCACAGGGCATTCTGCACCCCAAGCGCATCGCCGCAGGCGTTGTCGCGGGCATCGGCGACTATGGCAACAAGCTTGGTTTGCCCACGGTCAACGGCTCCGTGCTCTACGATGAAGGCTACTTGGGCAATCCGCTGGTCTTTTGCGGCTGCGCCGGGCTGCTCCCGCGCAACAGCCACCCCACCAGCCCGCAGGTAGGCGATCAGGTAGTCGTGCTCGGCGGGCGCACAGGCCGCGACGGGCTGCACGGCGCGACCTTTTCCTCCGCGGAGCTGACCCACGACACCAGCGAGATCGCGGGCAGCGCCGTCCAAATCGGCGATCCCATCACCGAAAAAGGGCTGATCGAATTGATCGAGGCCGCGCGCGACGAACAGCTCTATACCGCCATCACCGACTGTGGCGCGGGCGGTCTTTCATCGGCTGTGGGCGAGATGGGCGAAGAACTTGGTGTCGATGTGGAACTAACCAAGGTCGCCCTCAAATATCCCGGCTTGGTTCCGTGGGAGATCTGGCTTTCCGAAGCGCAGGAGCGCATGGTTTTGGCTGTGCCGCCCGACAAGCTGGCGCGGCTGCAAGCGCTGGCCGATTTATGGGATGTCGAGTTGAGCGTGCTGGGCAGTTTCACCGGCGACCGCGATCTGCGCGTGCGCTATGACGGGGAGGTTGTGGCCGACTTGCCCATGCAGTTCCTACACAATGGGCTGCCGCGTCGTCGTATGCAGGCAGTCTGGACAGAGCCAGCCGCCGCGCCCGCGCCTGCCATCCGCGACGACGCCAATAGCTTGCTGCGCCGGATGTTGGCCCAGCCGAGCGTCGCCACCAAAGAGGAGATCGTGCGGCGCTATGACCATGAGGTGCGCGGGGGCACGCTAGTGCGTCCCTTCAGCGGGCCGGAGATGGACGGTCCCAACGACGCCGCGGTGATCAAGCCCCTCGGCACATGGGATCACAACCAAGCATTTGCCCTGAGCGCGGGCATCAACCCGCAGATTGGCCGCGCGGACCCGTACAGCATGGCGGTCAGCGCGGTGGATGAAGCAGTGCGGAATGCCGTGGCTGTGGGCGCAGACCCCGACCGCATTGCCCTGCTCGACAACTTCTGTTGGGGCAATCCGACCCTGCCCGACCGCTTGGGCAGCCTAGTACGCACCTGCCAGGGCTGCTATGACGCGGCGGTCGCCTATCGTGCGCCCTACATTTCGGGCAAAGACAGCCTGTACAATGAATTCAATGGCACGCCCATTCCCGGCACCTTGCTGATCTCAGCCATCGCCATTGTGCCCGACATGACCCAGACCGTCACGGCTCCATGCAAAGCAGCGGGCAACCGGCTCTATTTGATCGGCACAACGCACGATGAATTGGGCGGCTCGCTGCTGCATCAGCTCATGGACACGACCGCGGGCACGCCGCCCAGCCTGCCCCAAGATGCCCTGGCGACCTATCGCAAGCTGCACGAAGCCATGCGTGCCGGGCTGGTGGCAGCCTGCCACGACCTCAGCGAAGGCGGTTTGGCCGTTGCCCTGGCCGAAATGGCATTGGGCGGGCGTCTGGGTGTCGATGTGGATGTGCCCAGCCGCGGCCTTTCGCCCCTGAGCGTGCTCTTCTCCGAGAGCAATGGTCGCTTGGCGGTAGAGGTCGCGCCGGAACATGCCCCCGCGTTCGAGGCTGCGCTTGCCGCCGCGCCCCTCACCTACCTGGGCACGGTGACAGCAGCCCCCCAGGTTAAGATAGCCGTAGACGGCACGCCCCAGATCGATCTGTCCGTGGAGGAGATCGTCGCGCTGTGGAAGGGGCAAGCGCCCGTGGAAGGCATGTCGAGCGCAGAAGAAATGGTGGGGAATTAAGTTGGGAAAGGCACTGTTGAGCAAGCCAGTGTTGGGAATGGCGGTATCGGGAAAGCCAGTATCGGGAAATAAGGTGGTTGCATGAAGCCCAAAGTCATGATTTTACACGCGCCGGGGACGAACCGCGACGGCGATGCAGCACATGCCTGTGAACTGGCGGGTGGACAGCCGGAGATCGTCCA
The DNA here is from genome assembly GCA_964655505.1 of uncultured Litorilinea sp. GTDB lineage: Bacteria > Chloroflexota > Anaerolineae > Caldilineales > Caldilineaceae > QEUY01. The sequence goes on from CAZZNG010000009.1 coordinate 36,642, forward strand.
TATTAACCAGTTGCGCGCCGGAACCCATCAGCTCGACGACTATGCCATGCTGCTCTTGCCCGGCGGCTTCTCCTATGGCGACGCGCTGGGCGCGGGCGCGCGGCTTGCGCTGGATCTGCGCGTCTATTTTCAGGATGCCCTTGCCGAGTATATCGAGGCTGGGCGCATGGTGCTAGGCATCTGCAACGGCTTCCAGGCGTTGGTCAAGGCAGGCCTGCTGCCCGGCACAGACCCGGATGGCGAGCGCACCGCCACGCTCACCGAAAACGCGAGCGGTCAATTTGAATGTCGCTGGGTGCATCTGGCGGTCAACCGCCAGTCGCCCGCCACCTACCTGCACGCCATTGACGACCTCATCTTCTGTCCTGTGGCCCACGGCGAGGGCAACTTTCAGGCCAAGCCCGCGACGGTGGATCAACTGACTGCCCAAGAACTCGTCGTCTTTCGCTATGTAGATGCACAGGGCCGCCCGGCCAATGGACGCTATCCGCTCAACCCCAATGGCTCGGTCGCGGACATCGCGGGCATCTGCAACCCACAAGGCAACGTTGTCGGGCTAATGCCCCATCCCGAAAATCACTCGTTAGCGATACAAAACCCGCTTGGCACACAGGGGCGGCTGGGGCTGCCGCTCTTCAGCGCAATGATTGGGGCGGCCATCCATGCTTGAAGAAGCCGCTCTCCGATCCGCGCTACCCTATGCCCTGTCCGGCGTCGATCTTGACTTTCTTGGCGTCAAGCAGCAGGGCAAGGTGCGCGATATCTATCACCATGGCGATCAGTTGATCCTGGTCACGACAGACCGTCTCTCCGCCTTTGACCGCGTGCTGGGGCTGGTTCCCTATAAAGGCCAAGTGCTCAACCAGCTTTCTGCCTTCTGGTTCGACGCGACCGAGGACATCGTCGCCAATCACCTGGACGAACTGCCCGACCCCAATGTCGCGGTCGTGCGCGCCTGCACCCCGCTCCCGGTCGAGGTCGTTGTGCGCGGCTATATCAGCGGCGTCACCCAGACTTCCCTCTGGTATCGCTACAGCCAGGGCGAACGCACCATCTACGGCATCGACTTTCCCGATGGCTTGCAGAAGAACGACCCGCTGCCCAAGCCGATTATCACGCCGACCACCAAGGCGCGCGACGGCGGGCATGATGAGCGCATCACCCCAGCCGAGATTGTCGAGCGCGGCCTGGTCGACGCGGCACGCTGGGAAGAAGTCGCCGATGCAGCCGTACGCCTCTTCGAGCGCGGCGCAGCCCTTGCGCGCGAGCGCGGTTTGCTCCTGGTCGATACCAAGTATGAGTTCGGCATCGACGCCGCGGGCCGCCTCACCCTGATCGACGAGGTACACACGCCCGATTCCAGCCGGTTCTGGCTGGCCGACAGCTACGAAGAGCGCCACGCCGCGGGCGAAGAACCGGAAAACTTTGACAAGGAATTCATCCGGCTCTACTACGCAGCCCAGGGCTACCGCGGCGACGGCGAACCCTTTGCCCTGCCCGATGAGTTGGCGATCCAGGCCGCCGCGCGCTACATCCGCACTTTTGAAATGTTAACGGGCCGTCGTTTCCTGCCGGGCGATCTACCTGCCGCGCCGCGCATCTACCGGACGATGCAAAACTGGGCGGCCATCCACCCGGTCTAGACCGCGCGCACGCCATTTCTCATGCAGCATATGCAGTATATAAGGAGTTTGGTTTGAACGAGACAGCCCCCCTCGTCGGCGTGATCATGGGCAGCACATCCGACTGGGACACCATGCGCCACGCCGTCGAAACCCTGCGCCAATTCAATGTCCCCCATGAACGGCGCGTCGTGTCTGCCCACCGCACCCCCGAATTGATGATGCGCTATGCCGAGGAAGCCGCGGTGCGCGGCCTAGAGGTAATCATCGCGGGCGCAGGCGGCGCGGCCCACTTGCCCGGCATGGTGGCGGGACATACCCTCCTCCCTGTGATCGGCGTTCCCATCCAGAGCCGCGCGCTCAACGGGCTGGATTCACTGCTGTCCATCGTGCAGATGCCCGCGGGTGTGCCCGTTGCCACCATGGCGATTGGCCGCGCTGGGGCCGTCAACGCCGCGCTGCTGGCAGTCGCCATCTTGGGCACTTCGCGGCCTGAATTGCGCGCAGCCCTGGCCGACTTTCGCGCCGCGCGCGCCGAGCAAGTCATGGCCGCGGAACTCCCCTTAGACGAAGCCGAAGCCTGATGTCCCCCCGACCACATACCGCGCCGATCTTGCCGGGCGCGACGATTGGCGTCTTTGGCAGCGGTCAATTGGGCCGCATGATGGCGCTGGCCGGTCGCGCCATGGGCTATCGCATCGCCACCTTTTCGCCCGATGCCGATTCCCCCACCGGCCAAGTCGCCGATCTGGAAGTATCCGCTGCCTATGACGACGAGGAAGCTGTGCGTCGCTTTGTGCAGGCTGTGGACGTCATCACCTTTGAGTTCGAAAATGTGCCCACCCATGTTGCCACCCTTGCCGCGCAGGCAGGCGTGCCCGTCCGGCCCGGCGGCCATGTGCTGCATGTAGCGCAGCAGCGGGCACGCGAAAAGCGCTTTTTTGCCGACGCCGGTCTGCCTGTCGCGCCCTTCGCCCTGGTGGAAACGCTCGACGAGTTGCAATCTGCGCTGGCAACGGTTGGCACGCCCGCGGTACTCAAGACCGCGGCCTTCGGCTATGACGGCAAAGGCCAAGCACGCATCGACACGCCTGCCGCGGCCGCTGACGCCTGGCAAGCCATCGGCCAGGGGCCTGCCGTGGTCGAAGCCTTTATCGACTTCAGCCATGAGCTTTCTGTGGTGGGTGCGCGCGGCGTGGATGGCACATTCGCCCACTACGGCGCAATCGAAAATGAACACCGCGACCACATTCTCGATCTTTCCATTGCGCCTGCCCGGCTGCCCGCCCACATTGCCGCCGAAGCCGCGGAGTTGACGCGGGCAGTGATGGAAGAAATAGACGCGGTGGGTGTGCTGTGTGTAGAATTCTTCTTGACGCAAGATGGGCGGCTCTTACTGAACGAGATGGCCCCGCGGCCGCATAATTCAGGTCACTTGACCATTGAAGCGGCTGTGACAAGCCAGTTTGAACAGCAAGTGCGCGCGGTCTGCGGCCTGCCGCTGGGATCGACTGAATTGGTGCGCCCCGCGGCCATGGTCAACTTGCTCGGCGACCTGTGGCAAGGGGGCCAACCCGATTGGGCCGCGGCCTGCGCCTCGCCCCGCGTCAAACTCCATCTCTATGGCAAGGCCGAAGCCAGACCAGGCCGCAAGATGGGCCATTTGACCGCGTTGGATCAGGATATTGAACAGGCCATTGCCGCGGCGCGCAGCGCACGTCATGCGCTCACAAGCAGTCACGCGGCCACAGGCAATGGTGGAACAGAGGGTAAAAGTCATGTGGCAGCAGGCTAGGCAACCGGCCAGGTCAAACGGTTGCGAGAAGCGGTTCTCAAAAGGAGCAGACGCGCATGTACTCGGATGACACGCTCCACGAAGCGTGTGGAATCTTTGGCATCTATGCCCCTGGCTGTGAAGTTGCGCGGCGCACCTTTTTCGCGCTCTATGCCTTACAGCACCGCGGGCAAGAGGCCGCGGGGATTGTCACCTGTGACGGGCGCATGGCCCACATTCACAAGGGCATGGGGCTTGTGTCCCAAGTCTTCAATGAAGATAACCTGCGCCATTTGCAGGGCGACATGGCGATTGGTCACACCCGGTACAGCACCACCGGCTCGCCCAAGTTACGCAACACCCAGCCCTATGTGATCGAGACGCTGGATGGGCCGCTGGCGATTGCCCACAACGGCAATCTGATCAACGCGCCGCAACTGCGCCGTGAACTGCTGGAGCGGGGCGTCGGGCTGCAAACCTCCACCGACAGCGAATTGATCATGCACCTGCTGGCGGGCAGCGGCGGCAGCGACTGGCTGACGCGCATCCGCGTGACCATGGCGCGCATCGAAGGCGCATACAGCCTGGTCGTGCTGACCGGCAACGCCATCTATGGCATTCGCGACCCCTGGGGGCTGCGCCCGCTGGCCCTGGGCGAACTCGACGGCCACTATGCGCTCGCCTCGGAAAGCTGCGCCTTTTCGACCATCGGCGCGACCATGATCAAAGAGATCCGTCCGGGCGAGATTGTGCGGCTGGATGCCGACGGCTATGAGATTGTGCAGGGCGCGCCGCCGCAGCGGCTGGCCTTCTGCACCTTCGAACAGATCTACTTTGCCCGGCCTGACAGCATGCTCAATGGGCAGTTGGTCCATCAGACCCGCCAAAAGCTGGGCCGCCAGTTGGCGAAAGAAGCGCCCGTCAAAGCTGATCTAGTCATTCCCGTGCCCGATTCCGGCACGCCCCACGCCATCGGCTTTGCCGAAGAGAGCGGCATCCCCTACAGCGAAGGGCTGATCAAAAGCCGCTACATTGGCCGCACCTTCATCGAGCCGACCGACCAACTGCGTAGAGTGGGCGTCTCCATGAAGTTCAACCCGCTGCCCGAAAACCTGCGCGGCAAGCGCGTGGTGATGATCGACGACTCGATTGTGCGCGGCAACACCTCCGGCCCGCTGGTACAGCTTCTGCGCGACGCGGGCGCGAGCGAAGTGCACGTGCGCGTCGCCTGCCCACCCATCCGCTTCCCCTGCTTCATGGGCGTTGACATGGCGACCCAAGACGAATTGATCGCGGCCAACAAGTCGCTGGAAGAGATTCGCCAACACATCGGAGCCGACTCGCTGGCCTTCCTCACCATCAGCGGCATGATGAAGGCGCTCAAAGCCAGCGACGGCTACTGCAACGCCTGCTTTACCGGCGATTACCCGTTCAACACAACGATCCCGCTGATCGAGTTGCAGGCAAAAGAGAAGTTCGCCGGGGTTTGGGGCAACTAGCCCCGCGGCCAAACATCCTAAACGTTCAAAATAGCGCCGAACCGCCCGTCCATCCTTCACCGCTGGACGGGCGTGTTCATTTCCCACAGCAGGTTAAGCACACGGATCAGGACATAACGCCCCCGCGTACAGACATCCAGCCCGCCTCTCCTGGACATCTGCCCCTATCCGTCCTCTCTATAAAAGGGCACAATTCACCTTGTACGCCACACCGGCTGTCACCGGTGCGGTTGAATGGCCGATCCGGCTATGATAGAATGGGACCACCACAGACACTAGAGTTGTTAGACCCGCGGTTAGACAAGCATTACGGTTAGACAAGATATTGATGTGCGGCGCATCTGCCGCCATTCGCAACCTGGAGGGCATCCTCCGCTAGGAGTGTGTATGACTGACCGCTTTACAACGGCCTTACACCGCCATCCCCTAGACGTTATGTTCTCCCCGCGCAATGTAGCCGTCATTGGCGCGTCGGAATCAGAAGGAAGCGTGGGCCGCACACTGCTGCGTAACCTCATCAGCAGCCCGTTCGGGGGCACGGTGTTCCCGGTTAACCTCAAGCGCAAAAGCGTACTGGGAATCCACGCCTACCCCAAAATAGCGGACGTGCCCGCCCAGGTTGACCTAGCCGTCGTCGTCACACCAGCGCTCACCGTTCCTGGCGTCATCGAAGAGTGTGTCAACGCCGGCGTCAAGGGCGCAATCATTATCTCGGCGGGCTTCAAAGAGATCGGCAAGGCCGGCGCGCAGTTGGAGGAGAAGATTCTGCGCCGCGCGCGCGATGCACAGATGCGTATCATTGGGCCGAACTGTCTGGGCGTGATGAGTCCGCTGACTGGCCTAAATGCCACCTTTGCCAAGGGCATGGCCCGGCCCGGCAACGTGGGCTTTATCAGCCAAAGCGGCGCGCTCTGTACCTCTGTTCTCGACTGGAGCTTCCGTGAAAATGTAGGCTTCAGCGCCTTTGTCTCCATTGGCTCCATGCTCGACGTGGACTGGGGCGACCTGATCTATTACCTGGGCGACGACGACCGTACCAAGAGCATCGTCATCTATATGGAGACCATCGGCAACGCAGAGTCGTTCCTATCGGCCGCGCGCGAAGTCGCCCTCAGCAAGCCCATCATCGTCATCAAAGCCGGTCGCACCGAGGCCGCGGCCAAAGCAGCAGCCTCGCACACAGGTTCGCTGGCAGGCAGCGACGATGTGCTCGATGCCGCCTTCCGCCGCTGTGGTGTGCTGCGGGTCGACACCCTCTCGCACCTCTTCTCCATGGCCGAAGTGCTTGACAAACAACCTCGACCGCGCGGCAACCGCTTGACCATCGTGACCAACGCGGGGGGGCCGGGCGTGCTTGCTACGGACGCCCTGGTCGAAGGAGGGGGCCGCCTTGCGCCCCTCTCCGACGAGACGATGGAGCAACTTAACGAGGTCCTGCCGCGCCATTGGAGCCACAACAACCCCATCGACATCTTGGGGGATGCTGGTCCTGAACGCTACGTCGAAGCAGCCAAGATAGCTGCTGCCAACCCCGAGAGCGACGGCATGTTGGTCATCCTCACACCGCAGGACATGACATCGCCCACCCAGACCGCGGACCAGATGCGCCAAGTCTTGGCTGACTCCAAGAAGCCGGTGCTGGCCTCCTGGATGGGCGGCCCCGAAGTCGCCGCGGGGGTCGACATTCTCAACCGGGCCGACATCCCCACCTTCGACTACCCGGACATGGCCGCGCGCGTCTTTAACTACATGTGGAGTTACAGCTATAACTTACGCATGATCTATGAGACGCCGTCGCTGCCGGTCGCCAGCGAAGCCGAAGCCACCGACCAGCGCCGCGCCACCGAACTGATCGAAATCGTGCGCCAGAAGGGCCGCACCATTCTCACCGAGTTCGAGTCCAAGCAGGTCTTTGCCGCCTATGGCATCCCGACCGTCGAAACATTGCTGGCCGCCGATGAAGACGAAGCCGTGGCGAGAGCCGAAGAGATCGGCTACCCGGTCGTGCTCAAGCTCAATTCCGAGACCATCACCCACAAATCCGATGTCAACGGCGTTCAACTCGATTTGAAAGACGCGGACGAGGTGCGCCGGGCCTATGCGACCATTCGCGATACAGTGACCGAGCGCGCGGGCGTGGAACATTTCCAGGGGGTGACCGTTCAGCCCTTTGTCAAGCTCGAAGGCTATGAGCTAATCATTGGCAGCAGCCAGGATATCCAGTTCGGCCCCGTCTTGCTGTTCGGCACAGGCGGCACACTGGTCGAAGTCTACCGCGACCGTGCGTTGGCGCTGCCGCCGCTCAATACCAACCTCGCCCGGCGCATGATGTCGCGCACGCGTATCTTCGAAGCGCTGCAAGGCGTGCGCGGGCGCAAACCAGTCGATCTCGAAGCGCTCGACCGGCTCATGGTGCGCTTCAGCCAACTGGTCGTCGAACAACAACGTATTAAGGAAATCGACATCAACCCGCTAGTGGCCTCGCCCGAACGCCTCGTCGCGCTGGATGCACGCATTGTGCTGCACGACCCGGAAATTCCCGATGCCGACCTGCCGCGCGCGGCCATTCGCCCCTACCCGATCCAATATCAGCGCCCCTACGCTCTCAACGACGGCACAGAGGTCTTGATCCGGCCCATTCGCCCCGAGGACGAGCCGCTGATGATCGAGTTCACGCTGGCGCTCTCGCCCCATAACCTGTATCTGCGCTACTTCCATGCCGTTTCCGCCAGCAGCCTGATTCAGCATGAACAGATGGCGCGGCTCTGCTT
>CAZZNG010000010.1:0-43090 GCA_964655505.1 uncultured Litorilinea sp.
GTGGACAAACTGGCGGCCTTCAACGAAAGTGCACCTTCCTATAGCCAGCCAGGCAATCCCTTTGCGACCAGGCAGTCGGCCTATTTGGTCACTGGCTTCTGGGCCTATGATGCGTTGAACGAATTCGCACCGGACATCGACTATGGCGTTGCGTTCATGCCCACGCCCACCGGCGCGGAAGAGGAGCGAGAAAACTATCTGATCCAGGGATGGATGTACGCCATCCCCGCGGGCGCAAAAGAGCCGGATACCTCATGGGCGTTCATCAAGTATGCCTTCATCGACGAAGCCGCGACCATGGGCGTCTCGACGCTCAACGGCCCGTGTGTCAAGCAAGCCTTCGCCGCCTTCGAAGAGGGCTTGCGCGAGTTGATGGGGTCAGATGACCGCATGGCTCCCTACCTTGATGTCTTTACCAGGACCGGCGAGGTCGGTACGCAGCATTGGCCGAGCATTGCGGTCAACAGCTACTATCATGATGAGGTCGTGCGCATCTGGGACTTTGCCTCGCGCAATGACATGACCCCACAGGAAGCCTTGGACCAAGTGACGAGAAACGTGCAGAACGAACTGGACAAAGCCACTGCATAGTCGCGGACCAGAGGCCGCGGTCACGTCTGCCAACGTCCTCGCTCGCTCGCTTGAATCCACGACGACGCTATCCTTGTGCTACCTCTGTACGGAGGCGCTAAAGCCGCCATGCATAGTGTTCCGCCTCCGTACAGGGTCATTCCAACGACCGGCCTCGCTGCTGTTGTGGTTTGGATTCTCACTAGATAGAAAGCCAGCATGTCTCAGACCGCTTCCATCCCAGTCAGCAAACGCCAAGATCACCCGCGCCGCCGCATCAGCCCCATGACGCGGCGCAATCTCACCTATGGGCTGATCTTCATCTCCCCTTGGGCTGTCGGGTTTCTCCTGCTGATCGCCTATCCGATCCTGGCGTCGCTGTACTACAGTTTTACGGACCACGACGTGCTCACCTCGCCGGACTTTGTGGGGTTGGCGAATTACAGCGATCTGCTGTTTGAAGATCATCTCTTCTTCACAGCCATACAAAATACGCTCTATTTCGCTGTGGTTTCCATCCCGCTCAACATCGTCCTGGGCGTCTCCATCGCGCTGCTGCTCAACGTCGAGGTGCGCGGCATGTCGATCTACCGCACCATCTTCTTCCTGCCGAGCATCGTGCCAGGCGTGGCCTCGGCCCTGCTGTGGGCGTGGATCTTGAATCCGCAATTTGGCCTAGCCAATGCCCTTCTCAGGCAAATTGGCCTGCCGCAGCTAGGCTGGCTCAGCGATCCGGTGTGGTCAAAGCCCTCGATCATCATCATGGAGTTGTGGGCTGTCGGCGCGACCATGGTGATCTATCTGGCTTCGCTGCAAGATGTGCCCAAAGACTTGTACGAGGCCGCGGACATCGACGGGGCCAGCGCATGGACCAAGACCCGCGCGATCACCATTCCCATGATCACGCCGACCATCTTCTTTAACTTGGTGCTGGGAACCATCAACACCTTCCAGGCGTTCACCCTCGTCTATGTGTTGACCCAGGGCGCAGGCGGCCCGCGCGATTCCACCCTCGTCTACGGCCTGCTGCTCTATCGCAATGCATTTTCCTATCTCAAAATGGGCTATGCCAGCGCTATGGCCTGGCTGCTCTTTGCCTTTGTCACCCTGGTCACCTTTGTGATCTTTAAAACATCCGGTCGATGGGTCTTTTATCAAGGGGAGGTGCGCCGATGAAACTCACCTGGCGGCGCACGCTCTTGGAAGCAAGCGTCAAGCATCTTATCCTGTTGATCTTGGGGGCTGCGTTTGCCACCCCCTTTATCTGGCTCGTCTCCACGTCGTTGAAGCCCACCAACCAGATCTTCAAACTGCCCCCAGAGTGGATACCCAACCCGGTCGTCTGGAGCAACTACCCAGAAGCCCTGACTTACATTCCGTTCTTTCGCTACATGGGCAACACCTTTTACATTGCAGGCTTCAACGTCATTGCCCTGACTCTCTCCAGTTCGTTCGTGGCCTATGGCTTTGCCCGCATCTACTGGCCGGGCCGCAACCTGGTCTTTGGGGTGCTGCTCTCGACGTTAATGATCCCTTACGCGGTGACGCTGATCCCCACGTTTCTCATCTTTCGCAGCTTCGGTTGGGTCGGAACCTACCACCCGCTCACCATTCCGGCCCTCTTTGGCGATGCCTTTTCGATCTTCCTGCTGCGCCAGTTCTACATGACCATCCCGCCGGAACTGTCCGAAGCGGCGCGCATGGACGGCGCGAGCGAGTTCGGCATTTATGGCCGGATCATCCTGCCGCTCTCCAAACCCGCGCTGGCGACCGTCGCGCTCTTTACGTTTATGCGCAACTGGAACGATCTACTCGGCCCGCTGATCTACTTGAGCAACAAAGACAACTACACGCTGGCATTGGGCATGAATGGCTTCTTCAGCCGTGCGGGGACCGAATGGGCGCTGCTCATGGCGGCATCCACTGTCATGATCATGCCCATCATCATCCTCTTCTTCTTGGCGCAGCGCACCTTTATCCAGGGAATTTCGCTGACCGGCATCAAAGGATAAGAACCACATAACAGTCAAGCCATACACGAACCAACAGCACGAAAATAGCAAGAACAACAGTACGGAGGCAGAATGAACCCCATTGGCATCGGCGTGATCGGCGGCGGCGGCATTGCCGCGGAAGGGCATATCAGCGGCTACAATCTTGACCCTCGCTGCAAGGTCATGGCCGTATGGGACAACGACACCGCGCGCGCCCAGGAACAGGCGCAGCGTCTAGGCGTGCCGCAAATCTGCGAGTCACTGGATGAACTGTTGGGCCGGGAGGATATCCAAGCCGTGTCGGTCTGCACCCCCGACCACTTGCACGGCGAACATGCCCACGCCGCGCTGCGCGCCGGTAAGCATGTGCTGGTCGAAAAGCCCATGACCACCACGCGTGAGGATGCTCAACGGTTGGTCGAGGATGTGCGCGACACAGGGCTTGTCCTGCTGGTCGGCCAGATCGTCCACTATCAGCCCAACTTTCGCGCCATGGTGCAAGCCTACCGCGCGGGCGAAATTGGCGACGTGTGGCTTGCCGAGAGCGATTATATCTCGGACATGCGCCGCTACTACGGCCCCAATGGGGAAACCCCTTGGCGCACCGACCCGCGCGCGCCTCAAGACATCCTGCTGGGCGGCGGCTGTCACTCGATGGGGGTGTTGATGTGGGCCATGGAGACGCAGGTGAAGCAGGTCTTTGCCTATGCCAACCACAAGGCCGAGCCAACGCTGCCCATCAACGACTGCTACCTGGTCTCCATGCTCTTTGAGAACGGGGCCATCGGCAAACTCATCGCGGCGTCGGGCAACCGCGGAGCCGCGCCGACCGGCGGGCGCTTGGTGCTGTATGGCACAAAGGGCACACTTTGGGGCGGTCGCCTCTATCGCAACAACCCTGAACTGCACAAGACCGAAGTCATCCGCGACTTCAATGAGGAGTTCAAAGACAGCAAGCCGCGCGTGCAGGGCACGCGGCAAGTCCAATACTGGGCCGAGCAGTGCGAACACTTCTTGGATTGCATCGAAGGCAAAGCCCAGCCGCTGACTTCCGTGGAAGAGGGCGCGCGCATCGTGGCCGCGCTGTGCGCTGCCATCGAATCGTCGCACACAGGCAAGCCGGTGGACGTGGACAATCGCTTCTGATGCCCCTGGTTACCCCAACGCGCTACGCGGCAATGGCAACGGCATTCACTGACGTGAAAGTCGCTTGCTCGGGCCAGTCAATGGCTTGCTTCTGCCAACTGACGCCGCCATTGGCCGAGCGATAGAGATCGCGCCGGGTCGCCGCATAAAAGACGCCCGGCTCTGCCGGATGGGTCGCCAGCACGTAGGCGCGCGTGCCCTTCGCTTCCGGCAGCCCCTCGCTCAGCGGCTGCCATGATTCGCCCTGGGTTCGCCGGTAGAGCATGGCCTCGGCATACTGATCATTGTGCGCGGCGCGCGGGCCGGGAGACGCTGAAACAACCACCGTTTCAGGGTCGCCAGGGTCAACGGCCAGGCCCCAGAGGTAGTGGTGGCGCATACCGTCGTCATCGCGCTGCCAGGTTGCGCCGCCGTCGCGACTTTCAGCAAAGCCGCCGCCCGCTGCCTCGTACAGCAGCCCTGGGGCAAGGGGATGGGTGCGCAGGGTGTGACAGTCATGCTGCGAGTTGGGTTTGCGGTCTTCCCAAGTCTGCCCACCATCCAAACTGCGCATGACGCCGCCTAGCTCGATACCGACAAAGAGCCGCTCCGCCACCGTAGGGTCCGGCTCGATCCAGCGGACGTGGTGGGTCCAGGGGCGCGGGGGAAAGCTCCACGTTGGCTTGGAGGGCAGCGTCTGCAAGCCTTGCTGCTCCTGCCATGTGTGGCCGCTGTCTTCCGACCGGAAGAGCGCGCTCGGCTCGGTTCCCGCCCACAGCACGCCTGCGCCGCGCTGTTCCTCCAGCGGGCTGACGGCGACGGCTGTCACGGCTGGATGGGGCAGTTCGCCCGTCACAGGGTTCCAGGTTGCGCCTGCATCGTCGCTGCACCACAGACCGGCATCGAATGTGCCGCAGTAGACTTGCTGGGGCCGGTGTGGGTCCACAGCGAGACACTTGCATTCGTGACCGGCCAAGACCAGGCTGGCTGTCCAACTGCCATTCTCATCTTGTCCACTCTTACCCTGTCCACTCTTATCCTGTCCACTCTTATCCTGTCCACTCTTACTGAGGACAGCCAGCCCGCCGTCAAAGGCCAGGAAAATTTGTGCCATGCTACTTGCCTCCTTCAACTTGGCGCGCTGCTTAATGTAGCGCGCTACTCCGCCAGGACAGCCCCGGCTGCTTCCGGATCAAAGCCGCTGGGCCATTTGGTATACTCGTTATACTTGGCTTGGTCTAGGTTGGCTCCCTGTAGATTGGCCCCTTGCAAGTCGGTTGTGCGCAAGTTGGCCTCTTGCAGGTTGGCCCCGCGCAGATTGGCATTGCCCAGGAAGGCGTTCTGCAGGTTGGCTCGCATGAGGAAAGCGTTTTGTAAGTCCGCGCTGCCCAAGCTGGCCGCCCGCAAGTTGGCGCTGCGTAGATAGGCCTCGCGCAGGTCGGCGCGCCCCAAAAAAGCCTCCTCCAACTGGGTTTCCATGAACATGACGCCGGAAAGGTCTGCATTGGTGAAATCCGCGCGGCTCAAGTCAGCCCTGGATAGGTCCGGCTGCGTGTTGGGGTCAGAGGCTCTTTCGAGCGCGATAAAGGCGAGGGCCGCTTCAGTCCGTGCCCGTGTGCTTGCTCTGGGCGGGCAGTCGTTGATGCTTTCAGCATCACAATCCCGCTTCTCATAGAGGATTGCCACCAACTCGGCCCGGCGAGCGAGGGCTGCGCTTTCGGCCTGCTGGTTGATCTGCTGCTGAAGCAGGATGTTCTGCCACAGGAGAAGCAAGAGGATCGCAACCGCTGCAATGCCGCCCAGCAGCGCAAAGCGGCTGACGCGCAGCCAGGGGCGCAGGGCGGTTGCAATCAGTGCCGCCAGTTCGCGGTCGGGCACTTGCCCTTCCTTGCGCCACTTGCCGAGCATCTGCTCGATGCGATCTTGCAGATCGTCGCCTGCAAACCCGCGGCGGAAAAACCACCTCGCCGCTTTGCCTTCAGTTCCCAAGGGGCTTACCTGCTCCCGCGGTTGTTTATTTTCTTCCCTCAACGGATCGATAGCCGCCCGGCTGATTTGCTCATCAGACCCATGCGGCGGATGTCCCTGTTGCTCAATCGCCTGAGAATCGAGGCGAGTTCCCATCGTTTCCCCCATGCAATCATTCACCTATGCAATGATTTCGCGGCTGTGGGCCGCTCCGTGATCGCGCTCATAGGGTTGGCGTCTAGGTCAGCATGATGCCTTGAGCGAAGACAGGCATATTCTTAACGACCCGGCGCAACTCTGCAAGTCGCGTCCGCGACGGCTTGGGGAGGTATACGCTCGCTAGTGAAAAACCACATGCCACATCTGTTTATCTGTGGTATCCTTGCTTTACCGGCACAGCCATCTTGCGATTACGCGTAAATAGATTCCCCCTCACCCATTTCAGCGGCGGGTTCCCATGCAAGGATCCACGATTGATGAAGTAGTTCGCCACTTGGATGCCGTGATTGATTGGTCCTATGCCCATAAGAGCCGCCTGGGCTACTTTGCCTGTCTTTACAGGCGGGTGACGCTCGACGTAAAGAGCGGCATCGTCGAGGGCTTCTTCCAGGATGGGCGGCGCATGGAGGAATTGGACGTCATCTTTGCCAATCGCTACCTGGCAGCAGTGGATCAATACTGGCGCGGCCAGACGCCAACCGCCGCGTGGCAATTTGCGTTTGATAAAGCCCGCACCTGGCGGCCTGTGGTTTTACAGCACATCCTCTTGGGCATGAACGCACACATTAACCTCGACTTGGGGATCGCCGTGGCCCAGACCGTCCCCCCGGCGCAAGTCCCGGCGCTGTACGATGATTTTCTGCGCATCAACCGCATCCTGAACCGCATGGTGGAGGAGACACAGCACCACTTGAACCAAGTCTGGCCCGCTGTCACCCCGCTCAGTTGGAGCGCAGGCTCCGCCGACAATGCCGTGGTCGATTTGCTCCTCGTCCGCGCGCGCAACCGCGCGTGGCGCGCGGCTTGTCGCCTCGCCATTCTGACCGCCGCAGACCATCCTGCCTACATCGACGAGCTGGATGCGCGCGCGGTGCGCCGGGGCCGCTCTATCTGCCAACCAGGCTATGTTGTCAGCGCGCTGCTGCTCCTGGTGCGCCTGCGCGAACGAGGCAATGTCACCCGCCATCTTGACATCTTGCGCTAAACCCCGCTCCTGCGCGCTCACCGCACAGCCAAAAGCTCAACCGGGCTGCGCTTTTGCAGCAGCCGTCTCGTCAACGCGGGGAGCGCGGCCGCTTGCAGCAGCCTGCTGTGCGTGTGGCTCACGGCGTGGAGGGTAAAGCCGCGCGCCCAGAGATAGCGCGGCAGGGCATCGGCCGCGTGGCCCGCGGCCTCTTGCAGCGCGGGATGCCACTCGACAATCAGCCGCACGCCCCGCGCGTCAAGCGTGCGCGCCATGCCTGCCAGCACGTCGAGTTCCGCGCCCTCCACGTCGATTTTCACCAGGTCGGGCGCGGCTGGGAGCAGATCGTCCAGGGGCATGATGCGCACCGCTTGGGTCGCGGTCACCGCGGCATAGAAGTTGTCTGGAAAGAGGCTGTTGACCGCGCTCACCGCGCCGCGCAAGAAGAACGGCTGAACCGCGCGACGGCTGCCCGCGGCATAGGGCAGGACCCACACATTGGTGAGCCGGTTGGCAAAGAGATTGGCATAGAGCACTGCCAAGTTATCCTGGGCCGGTTCAAGCGCATAGACGCGGCCGCCAGGTCCAACGCGCCACGCGGCGTAGAGGGTGTTGTAGCCGATGTTCGCGCCGACATCGACGACCGTCGCACCAGGCTGGAGCAGGCTGTCGAACATGCGCTGCATGCGCAGATTGCCCAGGGTGACAGACAGACGGATGGCGCGTGACCCCGGCACGTAGAGGCGCATCCCTGCCAGGGTGACGTGGTTGCCGATTGCGGCTTGCAGCAGGGGCCGCAGGCTGTCAAGCCGGAAGCGCGGCGGGCAAGCTGCGCTCATGGCGTTGGCCCTCTTAAACCGGAAGTCGGGGTGTTGTTCATGCAGCCTATTGTACCCTGTGGGCGCGGCAGGTGGTAATGAGAAATTGCCACCCGGCGCGCCACGCCGCGGGGCCTCAGGGGGGAGGCATTTGACAGATCACCTGCCGTGGGCATAGACTAGAGCCAACTGAATAGCGTATGGGGAGCTGAGTGACTTCGGCTGAGAGGAGGCCCCACAGATGCCTCGACCCACTTGAACCTGATCTGGGTAATGCCAGCGTAGGGAGTTTGTTTCGCGTGTGAACGAGCCGCCTATTGATCAGGCGGCTCGTTTTTTGTTTATACCGTGTGTCTAGCCCAAGCAAGGAGTGTCCCATGTTCATCGGCTGTCAATTTTCGCTCTATCCCATGACCGACCGCTTTGTCGACGTGATTCTGGGAGCTGTGGCGGAACTGCGGGATTGTCCCGACCTGCGCGTCGAGACGGACGACCTAAGCACTCTGATCGTCGGCGCGCCGCAAGCCCTTTTTCTCGCGTTGGAACGCTGCTTTCTCACAGCCGCGGCAGCCGCGGACCATGTGGTGCTCAACGCCACCTTTTCGCGCGGCTGCCCCGGTGAGCCTGACGACCCGATCTGCACGCCCGAAGCGCCTGCGCCGCGCGCCGAAGCCCTCCTGGACCCGGCCACGGTGCCGCCTGCCGGCGTGGAGGTCGCCGCGCAGTTTTCACTCTACCCCCTGGGCATCAGCCACTACATGGATGTGATCTATCGCGAGATCGAGGCGACCAAACAAGCAGGCACATTCGACAAGGGCAAGAACTTCTGCACGCGCCTAGAGGGCGATGCGAGTCGCGTCTTTGCCACGCTGCGCGCGGCCTTCGACCGCGCCGCAACCGAAGCAGGCCACGTGGTGATCACTGCCACGGTGTCCAAAGGCAGCCCGTCAAAATGACAACTGCTTTTGCATAAACGTACTGTTCACACACCTACACAGGAGGTTCAGGGTGGAAAACACACAGAATTTGACCAGTGAGCGGCAAACCAGGCGGGCATCCACCTGGAACCAACGCGAGATCGTCATGGTTGCTGCGCTCGGCGTCGTCTTTGGCATGTTGTACCTGGCATGGGTGCAGCTCTGGCTGATTGTTCAGGGGCTTATCGGGCCGCTGGCAATGGATCTGCTCTTTGGCTTTTGGTTCGTCGCCTCGACCCTGGCTGCCTATGTCATTCGTAAACCGGGCGCGGCCTTCATCGCGGGGATGGTGGCTGCCATCGCCGAGGTGCTGACCGGCAACCCCTCCGGCGCGATTCTCCTGCTGACCGGCCTGATCCAAAGCGCTGGCGCAGAACTTCCCTTTGCCCTGACCGGCTGGCGCGCCTATCGCCTGCCGGTGCTGCTGGCATCAGGCGTGTCGGCGGCGCTCTTTAGCTTTGTCTACAATTGGTTCCGCTTCAGCTATTGGGAACTAGCGCCAGGGCTGCTGGTGACCATGCTGGTGCTGCGGGTGCTAAGCGGCGCTGTGCTTGGCGGTTGGTTGGGACAATTCCTGGGTGATAAGCTCTACAACACAGGGGTGCTCCAGGGGTTGGCGATTGATCGAGCCAAGCGGGTGGCGCGTTCGTGACAGCCGTTGCCCAAGCACAGGCGTTTTCGCTGCGCTATCCCGACGCTGCCGAGCCGGTGCTGCGCAACTTTTCCTTCCGGCTGGGGCGCGGCGAGCGTGTGCTCCTGCTTGGGCCGAGCGGCAGCGGCAAGAGCAGCCTGACTCTCTGCCTAAACGGCCTGATTCCGCACAGCATCGAGGCAGACGTGAGCGGCGCGCTGCAAGTCTTCGGCCAAGAGGTAATACATGCAGACCCGGCTGACCTGGCCCAGCGGATCGGCATCGTCTTTCAAGACCCGGAGAGCCAGTTCTGCACGCTGACCGTTGAGGACGAGATCGCCTTTGGGTTGGAAAATCTGCGCCTGTCCCGGCGCGTGATCGATCGGCGCATCGACCAGGTTCTGGGCCAAGTGGGCCTGCGCGGCCAGCGCCACACTCGCTTGGACCGGCTTTCGGGCGGCATGGCGCAGCGGGTGGCGCTGGCCGCGATTCTCGCCATGAACCCAGCCTTGCTGGTCTTGGACGAAGCGACCTCGAACCTTGACCCCGCGGGCGCGGCCGCGATCTTCTCTCTCGTCGCCCAACTGGCGCGTACCGCACCCGAATGCACCTTTCTGATCATCGAGCACCGTCTCGATGCGCTGCTCGAAACCATCTCCCGCGTCTGGGTGGTGGACGAGGACGGGCGGCTGCGCTATGATGCGCCGCCCCGCACCCTCTTTACACAAGAGTACGCAGCCCTGGCCGCAATGGGCATTTGGCAGCCCCCGGCTATGTCCCTCGCCCACACCTTGCGACAGGCCGGGGTTGTGCAGGAAGCCGCGTGGCTGACCCTGCCGGAAGCATTGGCATGGCTGCGCTGCCACCCTCATGCCTGGGACGCTGCCTGGGCGTGGGCACAGCCAACCGCTGACCCTGGCCCCAGCGCTGAAACCAGCCCGGCGGTCGCGCTTGAGCACGTCTCCTTTTCCTATGCAAACGGGACGCGTGCCCTGCATGACCTCTCCTTGTCTGTGCGCCGCGGTGAGGTGTTGGCCGTAGTGGGGGGCAATGGCGCGGGCAAGTCCACCCTGGCCCAACTCATGGTGGGGCTGCTGCGCCCACAGCAAGGCACGGTTCGCGTCGACGGCGATGACACTGCGCGCCTGCCTGCATCCGTGTTGGCGCGGCGCTGTGGGTTCGTCTTTCAAAATCCGGAGCACCAGTTCGTCACGGATCGCGTCTACGATGAAATCGCCTTTGGATATCGGCAGCAGGGGGTGGACGAGGCGCGCACAGCGCAAGCGACGCGCGCGCTGCTGGAGCGGCTGAACCTAAGCGACAAGGAGAACGCGAACCCCTTCGCGTTGAGCCAGGGGCAGAAGCGCCGCCTGAGCGTGGCGACCATGCTCACCGCAGACCGCTCGATCCTGATTCTGGATGAACCTACCTTCGGCCAAGACGAGCGCAACAGCCGCGAACTGGTGGCCGAACTGCGCCGCTTGAATCAAGCGGGCATGACCCTGGTGCTGGTGACGCATGACATGGAACTGGTTTGGGCATTGGCCCAGCGAGTCGCTGTGATGGCGGATGGGCGTTTGCTGGCTGTGGGGCCGGTGGATCAGATTTTTGCCGATGCCGATCTGCTGCAACGCGCGGCCTTGCAATGTCCAGCCCGCGCCGTGGTGGCCCAGGCCTTGCAGCGCATGACGGCGCAACCGGCACGGACGCAGCCATGATTCGTTCTCTCTTCTCCTATTACGTGCAGCCCGCCTTTTTGCAGCGGCGCAATCCAACGGTCAAGCTGGCGCTCTCCCTCACCTTTATGGGGGTGGCGACCTGCCTGTTCGATTTCTGGACGTTGAGCCTGATCACGCTGGTCGCGCTGACGACCACGGGGGCATTGGGCCGGGTTCCGCTGGCCGCGCTGCTGCGCGGGATGCTGCCTTTTCTGCTGTTGGGCATGGGCTATCTATGGATGAACGCGCTCTTCCCGCGCAGCAGCGAGACGATGCACCGGCTCTTTTGTCTGGGGTCTCTCTGTGTGGCAGCAGAAGGCGTTCAGACGGGCCTGGCGCTCACGGCTCGCGCCCTCTGCTTCGGGGCTTCTTCTCTCTTCTTTGTGACAACCACTTCGCCCACCGATTTTATTCTCAGCCTCATTCAACAATGCCGCCTAAGCCCCCGGCTGGCCTATGGCATGTTGGCTGCTTACCGGTTCATGCCGCTGTTGGAGAGCGAACTGGCACAGATCCGCGCAGCCCACCGGCTGCGCGGGGTCGGGCAAGGCAGCGGCGCACGCGGCAAGGTGCAGCAGGTCTATCGCTATACCATTCCTCTGCTGGCAAGCGGGCTGCGCAAGGCCAACCGGGTGGCGGTCGCCATGGAGTCGCGCGCCTTTAGCGGCCAACGCGAACGCAGCTACTACCGCGTGCTGCAGATTGGACAGGGGGATTGGTTTTTGGCTGTGGGGGCCTTGCTCGCCCTGAGCGCGATCCTCATGTTGAGTCGATGGCTGGGGCTGCTCCAACTCTGGCGCGGCGGCCTCGGCTTTTAGCGGCTGCTATAAACGATTGCGATGGATGCCGCTGATGACGCGGTAGAGACTCTCTGACAGGTCATAGACCTTGACAAAGGGCTGCTCGCGGAACTGCGGGGTCTGCGGGATGCTGTCAGTGACAAAGACTTCCTGCAAATACCCGTCTGCGCGCAGCTCGGCCAGGCGCTGCATGGCTGTCTCACTGCAGAGATTGTGAGCAACGCCGAGATGGATCTCTTTGATGCCCTTGTCCTCAATCAGCCGCCGCGACAATTCGTAGACAGTCCCGCCGCTGCTGATGATGTCGTCCAGCACCACAGCCACCTGTTTGCCGCTGAAGTCGCCCAGGATGGCAGAGATCACAGCTTCTTCCGCGTGGGGGCGAAATTTGGCGGCCAACGCAACGGGCAAGCCAAGCAGGGTGCAGAACTGCTGCACCCATTTGGCCGCCCCGGCATCCGGCGCAACCACGATCACGTCGTCTCGCTGCTGAAAATGGCGATAATGCTCGGCCAGCAGGGGGACAATCTCCAAAACGGTTACAGGCGTCGTGCCATAGAAACCGTGGACTTGCGCCGAGTGTGGTTGCAGCGTGACGAGCCGGTGAACCCCGGCGGCCAGCGCCAGATCCGCCATCAATTTGGCCGAGGTTGGCTCGCGCGTCGCCAGCGTCGGCTTGTCCTGCCGCGCATAGGCCAAGTAGGGGAGGATGCCCGTAACCCGGCTGGCCCCAAATTCTCGAAAGGCGCGAACCGCCAGCAGAAAGGCGACATAGTTCTCGTCAATACTGCGGTCGGACAGGGGATCGATGAGGGATTGGAACAGAAACGCGTCACGCCCAGCCACCTCAACCCCAAGCCGCACGCACGTTTCCGAATCTGAAAATTGAAAGTCGACATCTGGGGCAAAGGACAGGCTTTCTGTGCTGCCCGCGAACGGCATCGCCTGGCGCAGCCGCTCGACCACGCGTCCGGCCAGTTCTGTTCCGGATCGACAACTGGCGATGACCAGCCCGCCCCACGGTGAATTTTTCAGTGGATTTTCCCCTGCAAGCGGCATCTCAGTCCATCCCTTGAATCATTTGTGCCGAATCATTTGTGCCCGGTTACGCGTGTAGCCGATTTGGCTTAAATCTATGATACCACGAGATGCAGGCTGGCTCGGCTAGGCTGTCGGTGCAAGGCATGGCGTGGGCGCGCGGGCGATCACATGCCTGTTGACTTTGTATTCTACCTGTACTATCGTTACCCCATGTTGCACGCGATGTTACACGCGCGGCGCTCAACCACCACGTCAACTTCACAGGGCGCCGCATACTCGGTTACGCAACATGCTCTCCTCTGCCGAGTCCAGTCTTCAGGCGTCAAGTTTACAGGCGTCGGGTTTACAGACGTTAAGCTTGCAGTCCCTTGTTCCGTGGCTTCTCCAAGTTCATCGCACATTCGACATTGCTGGGGAGATGTCCTTTCCCTTGACGACCGAGTGAGAAAGCCCCTCAGAGTATGCTGATTCGCAACCTTCGGCGTTATCCAGAGACGTGGGTATTGCTGCTCACGGCGAGCCTGCTTTTGCCATTTCGAGCGTATCTAGCTGAATTCCCGCCGCTGATCCTCGCGGCGTTGGGCCTGGGGATCTTCCTATTGCCCGGTGCGGCCCTTGTCTGCATCTTGGGGGATGATGGGAATTTGGCGGAGCGGCTGGCGCTCGCCTTCGTCGCCAGTCTCGCCATCCCGGGGCTGATCGCCCAGACTGCCATCTTTCTGCATACTTCCATCGCCTACTACGTGATTGGCTTTGGCGCGCTGCTTGTGGCGCTGTTGATTTGTGCTTTCCTGCAGTGCAGGCGGCGGCAGCTTTCCCCGCCTATGCCGGACCCGCACCGTTCCCCGCTGTGGCTGCAGCTTATCTTGGCCGTTATGGTGGTCGTGCTGCTCATCTTCCACCTCAACAGCCCGCTCGACGGCGACCATTGGGACGCAACCGCTTACATCCAAAACATTCGCTATGACCCGCATATTCTCACAGGCGACCCCAAATTCAACGCGGGGTTGACGCTTTCCCCCCGCTACGATTTCAGCGCCTGGCTGGTCGATCAAGCACTGATGTCGGCCATCACCGGGCAAAATCCGGTCGACCAGTTTCAAGCGCTGCGTTTGCCGATGCTCTTGTTGACGCTGGCCGCGTTCTATCGGTTGAGCCGCCGCATCGCCAAGCGCCGTGATGTGGCGACGGTCATGACGGTCATTTGGATTCTTTACCTGATCACGTCCAATTACGGCACGGTAGCGGGCTATGAACTCGCGGTGCGGCCTGACTTGGACAAGGTGGTCGCCGGTTATATTGTGCTGCCCGTCACCTTGGCCGCGGTGCTCGACGTATTCAGCCGCCGACACAAGCGTTTCTGGGCATGGCTTCTGATAGGCAGTTTGGCGACAACCCTCACACACCCGATTGCCAGCCTGCTCATTGGCCTGTCGCTCGTCTGGTTTGGCCTGGCCGAACTGTGGTCACAGCGCACCTGGAGCGCCTTCTGGCGGCTCACCCTAGTGGCCCTCCTGCTCATGATCTCGCTGATTTCCCCGCTCTACTCGATGGTGCGTGCCGCCACAGACTATGATGCCGAGGACGCGGTGCTGGCCGCGACGAGCCTGACGGATTCACGCGATCCGAGCATGTCCCGGCGCATCCGGGCCGCGCTCGACCTCAAACGTCTCTGGATTTTGGGCAACGGCTCTTACGTCATGCACCCGCGGCTGATCCTGCAGCCCGCGCATATTCCCGCCATCCTGGCTTTGCCCTTCTTGTTCCTCCGCCAACGGCGCTCGCGCTCCGCGCGCCTGCTCTTTGGCATGTTCACCTTTATCACGCTGCTGGTGATGTTCCCGCCCACCGCGCAGGTCTTGGGCAAATTCACAACACCCTGGCTCTTTTTCCGCCTCCACTGGCCGATCAGTATGGCCGCGCTGTTGATCGCGGGCTGGGGCGTGGGCAGCCTGCTCTGGCGCATTCCCTCACCGACAAGGCGCGCCTGGGTCACTGCCGGGGGCTGGCTGCTGGTCTGCACGCTCGCTTTCCCCTGGATACGTTCATCCTTCTGGGTGCTGCATGATCGAAAATACGACCCGCGCGATAACTTCTGTGTATGGGCAGATGATATCTTGCGCCCCTTTCAAGAGTTGGCTGCCACCGACACAATGGTGCTGGCCGACACGGGCATCAACATCTGTCTGATTGGCTATGCACCTTACGCCGGGGTACTGGAGTGGCGCACCATCAACGTCGTGCGCAACTACATCGGCGCGGGCCGGGAGGCAGAGGGCTGGGAACGGCTGTGGGATGCCCAATACTATGCCGCTACGGAATTCTTGGACGCGCGCCTGCTCTCCATCCTGGAGCGTTGGCAGGTTGAATATCTTGTGGTGAAGCTCGATGCGCCGCTGGAGCCTCAACTGCGCCATCTGCCCCAACTGTTCCAGCCGATTCAAACCGCGTCCGGCTACCGCATCTATGCCGTGCTGCCGCTTGCAGAGCGCTGGCAAGAGGGACGCTGTTTGCTCTCTGCAGACGTCTGCGCGCTCATCCAGGCCAATTCGCTGCTCACTAACCATCAATGGAGGGATGCAGCCGCGGCTTATGAGCCTTTGACCGCTGTCGAGGATGCCAGCCTGCAATATCTGGCTTGGATTGGGCTGGGCCGATCGCGCCTACAGTTGAGCGCCGAAGATGAGGCCCTGGCGGCTTGGCAGCACGCGCACCAACTCTTGCCCGACGAGGCGCAGCCGCTTGGCCTGCAAGGGGATCGATACGCGCTGGCCCAACGGTGGGAAGCGGCGCGCGACGCCTACCAACAGGCCGTTGAGCGCCAGCCGCAGCACGCGCGCTATCTTACCCGGTTGGGCGATGCAAACAGCGCGCTCGGCGACGTAGCCCAAGCTGAAGCTGCCTACCAGGCTGCAGCCACCCAAAATGGAAGGCCCGGCTCCTATCACTACCACCTTTCATTAGGCCAGATGTGGCTCAATGCCGGTGCAAACGACCGCGCAGCAGCGCACTTCGACAGCGCCTATCGGCTTTACGGCAACGACGAAGCAGCCGGGATGTTGGGCCAGGTCTATGAACGGACGCACCAATGGCAAAAGGCTGCCGCTTTGTACCAGCGCTTGAGCAGGCGTGACTTGTGGGAGGAGTCAGGCCATTTGGGGCTGGCCCGCGTGGCAAAGGCCCAGGGCGATCTGGCGCAGGCGCTGAAACAATACCGGCTGGCGCTGCGGCTCCATCCTTTGCCCGCCGGTGGCTATGACGGTCTGTCGGAAATCCTGCAAGAGCAGGAGGGCGTTCCCACTGCGATGGCGGAAATTGAGGAGACGGTTGGCAATCGACTCGGCTTTGGCGATGCGCTTGTGACCATGGCCGGTCTGCAAGCGCAGATCGGCGCGTACGAGCGCGCGCTAGCCAAGATCGATCAAGCGGTCCTTTGGGATCGCATGGACCCGAGGTATTACAACAGCCGTTCATCCTACCAGATAGCCCTGGGCCAGAAAGACGCGGCAACCGCCGGGTATCGCAAGGTGCTTGAATTCAACGCCATGAACGCGGACGCGCTGCTGGGTTTGGCGCAGTTGGCCTCTGGCCGCGGCCAATTGGATGAAGGCGAAGGATACGCCACGCAAGCGGCCGTCTCCAGCCCCAGCCAGACGCGCAGCCTGCTCATGCTCGCCAATATGGCTGAACTACGCGCCAAGCCGGATCAAGCCCTGGCCTATTATCAACGGGCTGTCCAAAATCCCGCCGCGGGCGCGGATGAGTGGATCAGCCTGGGCAATTTTCAATACCGGCGCGGGCAGTTCGACCAGGCGCTCGATAGCTTTGCAACGGCCTTGTCAATCGAAGCCGACGCCACCGCAGCCTATCGGGGCATGAGCACGGTTCATCTCGACCGGGGGGATCCGGCCCTGGCCGCAGAAGCGCTGGATCAAGCCGTTATTTTGCATCGGGGCGAAGCCGTAAACCATGTGCGAATCGCCGCAATACGCCAGCAGCAGGGCGAGCCGGACGCGGCGCTGGAAGCGCTGGACAAGGCGTTGGCGCTCAACCCAGGCAATCTGGACGCATACACGACGCTGGGCAATCTTTACCAGCAGCGCGGGCAGGTTGAGCAGGCGGAGGCGGTTTACCGAGATCTCGTCGAGCGAATACCGACCTTGGCGCAGGGCTATGTGATGCTGGGCAAGCTTTTGGAACGTCAAGGCGAGCGTGCCGAAGCAAAGGCCCTCTATCGTACAGCCATTGACAAGGTCAGCCCATCGCTTGCCGGTTCGGTACAGTTGGCGTTGGCCGCGCTCGAAGCGCGCGATGGCTCTGCCGACAGCGCGCTGCAAGCGTACCGGCAGACAGTGGCCGCGCAGCCCATGCTGGCTGATGCGTATTTGGCCTGGTCACAGTTCCACCTCCGCCGCGGCGAATGGCAAGCAGCCGCTGATGTCTTGGCGCAAGCAGCCGAATTGATGCCGGGCGCTCCCCAAATCGCCCTGGCCTTTGCCGCGCTGCAGGCCAACGCTCCCGATGGCAGCGCCTACGCTGTGCGTATCGGCGACGACGCAATCGCCCCTTACCGCGATCTGGCCACGCGCTTTCCCGGCTCGTTGGATGCTGCCATTGCTTTGGTCGATCAATATGTCGCCGTTGGTCAACCCCAACAGGCAATGGCTGAAATCGCAGCCGCGCAACAGGTCTGGGCGCAGAATCCAACGCTGCTGGCGCGGCGCGCAAAGCTGGAACTGGCCTTGGGCGATTCCGCGGCAGCCATGCAAACCGCGCAACAGCTTGTTGCGGTTGCGCCAGGAAGCGTTTCGTCTTGGACGCTGCTGGCCGCGACCCATGCCGCTGTCGCCCAGTTCGACGAAGCGGATGCGGCATACCGCCGCGCCACCGCGGCCGCGCCCGGCAGCGCCGAAGCGCATTTGGCGCTGGGGAGTTTTTTGAACGCGCGCGGCAAGCGTCGTGAAGCGATGGGGGTGCTGGAACGCGCGGTGACGCTGGATCAGGGCGCGACCGCGGCGCGGTTGGCTCTGGCGCAGATCCAAGAGCAGGCCGGGCAGCATGAGGAGGCGCTGCACAGCTACCAGGCGGCTGTCGCAACCGACGCGACACAGGGCCAGGCGCTGGTCGGGCTGGGCCAACTCTATGCAAAGATGGGCCAGCTTGCAACCGCCCAAGAGACCCTAGCGCGCGCCATCGCCGTGGCCCCGGCTGACCCGGATGTCTACCAGGCCGCGGCGGACCTGTACAGCCGGCAAGGGTGGTTCGACCTCGCCCATGAGGCCCTGTTAACGCCCACGACGCACGTACCCGCGTCGTGCAAGAGCTATGAGCACCTGGGCGATTTCCTCTTGGCCCGCGCCCAGTGGGATGCCGCAGAAAGCGCCTACCGGCAGGCCCTTGATAGGCCTGGTTGTCTCGCCAGCGCCGGTCGCGGGCTGGGCAACCTTTACAGCGCACAGGGCAAACCAGCCGCGGCCATCGAAGCGTATCAATCCGCCCTTGCCGCGGCCCCCGGCGATGCATTACTGTATGTCGAGCTAGGAAAGCTCTACCGGGCGCAGGGCCAAAGCGAAGAAGCCTTGGCCCATTACCAACGAGCGATAGCGATCTCGCCCACTTCGGTCGAGGCGTATATTGCGCTGGGGGAATGGTATCAGATCCAAGCCCAGTGGGAGGAGGCGCAGCAAGCCTATCAGCAGGCCGTTTGGGTCGCGCCCATGAATCCCGCCGGGCACATTCACCTGGAGCAGTTGCGTGAATCGCGCACGGCTCTCCAGGTGGAGGCCGCCGCGGATACGTTTTGATAGAGTCGATCTGGAATGGAGTAGAGCTGGAGTAGATCCCCTGTTGTCCAGTCGCGTGCCGTCATGCATAAGCGCAAAGGTGGAACGATGAATACAAGTGATTTTCAGAGGCCCTTGGCAATCAGACGAACCTTCCCGACCGTCACAGGAATGGTCGCAGGCACGTTTGCAGTCATGGCCGCGTCCCTGCTGCTTCTGGCTGTGTTCGCCCCCCAACTGCCCGTTGTCGCACAAGAGAGCGACAGCCGCACTTGTGTGACCGATGTGGGCGGCGCGGATGATGCCCTGAACCGGGGCGACCTGACGGCGTACTGTGTCGATATTTCACAGACTGACCCGCTTACCGTGACTTGGCAATGGGACACGACGGACTGGGGCAATGATACCGGCTACGCGTGCAGCCTGCTCGATACAGACGGCGACGGTCGCATCAACTGGGCTTACTGTGCCGCGGTCGCGTCCAGCGCCGAAGAGGCGGAAAGCCCATTGAGCGTGCAGACCACGCTCTATCGGTGTACCGATCTGCTGGAAAACGGTTGCAGCAGCCCCAGCGCGTCCGGTTCTGCCCCGGCTGCCTCTTGCTCGGCGGATCTCCTCACGGCTGCCAATCCTTTTGACGACAGCGACGAGACGACAGTGACCTGCGCGATCCTGCGCGACGATCTGGGGCTTTCGCAAAGCGCCAACCTCGATGTGGTGAACGTCTGCGCCTATGCCGCGGACGATTCCGGCTCACAACCGCTCGACTGTGTCGCGCTGCAAGGACTGGCAGAGATTGCGCCCGCTTCCGCCGAAGCGTTGGTGGCGCGCGGCGAGTGGTATGAAACACAGGCCCAATGGCAGCTTGCCGAACAGGTCTATCTGCAAGCCATCGACGTAGCGCCCACCAATCCGACCGGGTATATTCATTTGGGCGACCTCTACCAGTCGCGCGGGCGGCTGGAAGAAGCGGAAGTGCAATATCAAGAGGCTGTGAAGGTTGCCCCGGCCTCGGTTGATGCCTACGTCTCCTTTGGCGAGTTGTACGAGCTTCAGGCCCGCTGGGATGAGGCGGAGGAGGCCTATCAAAAGGCCATCGAGGTCGCCCCGACCAACTCGATTGGCTATGTCCGGCTGGGCGACCTCTATCAGTCGCGCGGGCGGCTGGAAGAAGCGCTGACTCAATATCAACAAGCCGTGGCGGTTGCACCAGCCTCGGCGGACGCATATGTGGCTTTTGGAACATGGTATGAATTTCAAGCGCGATGGGATGAAGCCGAGGAGATCTATCAACAGGGGATCCAGGCTGTACCCGCCAGTGCAAATGTCTACATCAGCCTAGGCAATCTGTACCGAGCACGCGGGCGCACAGAAGAGGCGCTCCCTCAGTTCCAGCGCGCGGTCGAGGTTGCGCCCGCTTCTGCACAGGCGCATGTGGCAGTGGGCGGGTGGTATGAGGCGCAAACCCAGTGGGAACTGGCCGAAGAAGCCTATCAACGGGCAATCGACGTTGCGCCCACAGACGCCACCGGCTATATCAGGCTGGGGCAGCTTTATCAATCACGCGGGCGCGCAGAGGAAGCCCTCGCCCAGTTCCAACGGGCTGTCGAGGCTGCACCGGCTGCCACAGAGGCCTATGTCGCGCTCGGTGATTGGTATCAGTCCCAAGCGCAGTGGGAGAATTCCAAAGACGCGTATCAGCGGGCGACCCAGGTCGCGCCGATGGACCCTACCGGCTACATCCAACTCAATGCGCTCTATCTTGTCGAGGGCCGGTGACTTGTCGAGGGACGGTGACAAACTGTCTGACGACCGTTCTGTTCTGAGAACCGTTTTCATGACATAGGAGGATTATGAACCTGTTTAAACAGCTATTTGGCGGGCGCGGCCCGGCGGCGAGCCGGGAGCCAGGCACGACGCCGGGCACAATGTCCAACACGGTTGTGGTGGTCTCAGGGCTGCCGCGTTCGGGCACGTCGATGATGATGAAGATGCTGGAGGCGGGCGGGCTGCCGGTGCTGATCGACGGGTTGCGCGCAGCGGACAAGGACAACCCCGAAGGCTACTACGAACTGGAGCGGGTCAAGGCGCTGGACAAGGGCGATGCAGCGTGGCTGCCCGAGGCGGTGGGCAAGGGCGTGAAGGTGATCTCGGCCCTGCTGGAATACCTGCCGCCTGACTACACCTACCAGGTCATCTTCATGCACCGGCATATCGAGGAGGTGCTGCGCTCCCAGCGCAAGATGCTGCAGCACCGGGGCACCGAAGGCGAGACGGTCAGCGATGGCGAGATAGCGGCGCTGTTTGCCAAGCATGTGAGCCAGACCTTGGCCTGGCTGCAGCAGCAGCCCAACTTCCGCGTGCTGGAGGTGCACTACAACGAACTGCTGCTGCAGCCGCAGGCGCATGTGCGTGCCCTCAACCAGTTCTTGGGCAACCGGCTGGACGAGCAGGCCATGGCTGCTGTGGTCAACCCCGACCTCTATCGCAACCGTGCCCAGCCTACCGCCTAGCGCCATACCAATCTAGCTACACCAATTTCGCGCCAATTCTGTACCGGTTCTGTCACTGTGGGAAAGCGCCATGGCCGAAGATGGGGAATGGCATCTGCCCTTCTTCCCTTTCATGCTCCAGCCCAACCAGGTTCACATCTGGCGCGCGCCGCTTGACCTCTCTGCAGAACAGGTCGCCCACTTTGCACGCCGCCTCTCTGCCGACGAAACAGCGCGGGCGCGCCGCTTCGTGTTCGATCAAGACCGGCGGCGCTATACAGTAGCCCGCGGCATTTTGCGTACACTCCTCAGCGCTTATCTGGGGATCGACGCCGAGTCCATATCGTTTGCGTACGGTCCCCAGGGCAAGCCCTTCCTTTGCCCGGCTTCAGGCCACCCACCCCTATTCTTCAACCTCTCCCACTCCCACGAGTTGGTCGTCTTTGGCATGACACGCATCGGACGCATCGGCATTGATGTGGAATACCGCCGCGCCATGGCCAAGATGGACAATGTCGAGATGGACAACTTGGTTGACGAGGTTTTTTCCCCCCGCGAGCGTGCCGTTTTTCACGCCCTGCCCCCGCTTGAACGACAGCTAGCCTTCTACAATGGTTGGACGCGCAAGGAGGCATTCATTAAGGCTGTGGGCGATGGATTGGCGTATCCGCTGCACCGTTTTGATGTCAGTTTGGCCCCAGGCCAGCCCGCACGACTGCTGCGGCTGCACGACCAGCCAGGCGCGCATCGGCGCTGGCAGATGGCTGCATTCACCCCCTCGCCCGACTACACGGGCGCAGTCGTTGTCGAGACGCCAGTTGAGAACACCGCGATAGAATTGTCCCTGCGTCCCTTCACCCCATCCAGCGCATTCGGCAAGCCAACCCCCTCGCTCTGATCCGTTTTCTCTCCTGTGGTCTAGCATAAACCGCCCAATGATGGCCGGGCGTGGACTCTTCGCGCCGGGACAAATGACGTGCGCGCCGGGCAAGCAGCTTGGGTGCGTCTCCCGCTGATGCCGCGGATAATCCTTCATTTGACGCAGAGCAAGCGAGTCAAATATACCTATCGCTCATCAAGCAACCATTCTAAGCTGTGTGCGTACGGGCAAGCCAATTTTTATTCGATTGATTCGATTCAGCTTGCCTGACTCGATCTCAGTTTGGTTATGAATGGGAGTTTGCTGTGAAGAAGGTTTGTATAAGTCGGCACAACCAAAATATGCGACGAGCAGCGAGTTTTTTGCTGCTTCTTCTGCTTCTCCTCGTTGTGCCCGCTGCGACTGTTTCTGCTCAAGAGAATGTTGCAAATAACGGACAAGATATCTATCGCCTCCACCTACCTGTTGCACTAACCAGCCCGCTCACAACGTCGGCAGCAGGTCCGTTGGAGCCATCAGAACCAGTGGAACCGGTGGAGCCATCGCAGCCGTCGGAGCCATCCGAACCAGCTGAACCAGTGGAGCCATCTGAACCATCCGAACCATCCGACCCATCTGAACCCTCCGAACCATCTGAACCATCGGAACCATCCCAACCATCAGAACCGTCCGAGCCGTCCGAGCCATCAGAACCGTCGGAATCGTCCGAACCATCCAAATCGTCGGAACCGCGGGAACTGCCGGGACCGGATCGGTTGATCGGTACATACGTCGTCATCGCCGATCTGCCCCAGAAGTGCGAGGAGATGGCAGGGTACAACGCGCGCTTCACCTGGGTAGCTGTGCCCTGGAACGCGGTCGAGCCGCGACCAGGCGTCTTCCGCTGGCAAGCCGCCGACCAGGTGATCAACGCCGCCCACGCCTGCGGGCTGGACATCGGTGTGCATGTGCTCTCGCGTTCAGCCTGGGCGACCGAAGCGCCGCCTGCCGGCTCGCGCGACCCCTCCATGCCGCCCAAAGACATGAACCAGTACGCCAACTTTGTCAGCCAGCTGGCCAGCCGCTATGCAGGCAAGATCAGCCGCTACTCGATTGAGAACGAAGCGCACTCGCTCAACAACTGGCCTGCCGAGGCCGAACACTACTTCGAGTTGCTGGCAGTGGCCTATGATGCCATCAAGCAGGCGGACCCTAACGCGCTGGTGGAGAACTCAGGGCTGTCCAGCAGTGCGGTGGGCTTTGCCATGGCCTATGAACTGCTGCAGCAAGGGCAAGAGCAGGCCGCAACCGCGCACATGCAGCGTTACTTCGCCCACTATGCGCCAGGCGCAGGCGGCGGCGAGCCGATTGTGGTGGAAGAAGGAGCGGATTTAGAAATACTGGCGCGGCACCCTGAAGCGGCGCGCGTGTTGGAGTGGATGCCGCTGCTGTTTGCCCATCACCAGTATTACGACGTGGTGCAACTGCACTACTTTGCGCCGTGGCAGCAGATTCCCGAGGTGATGGCGTGGGTAGAGAACCATCTGGCGGAGGCGGGCAGTGCGTCCAAGCCCATCGAGTTCTGGGAGTTTGGCTACGGCTGGGACGACATGGCGAGCTATGACCCGGCAGCCCACGGTCGCGAGGAGGTCAAGTACCTGGCGACAGCCATCGGCGAGGGGGCGCTGCGTGTGCTCAGCTGGCAGTTCACCGACTATGCCGCGCCGATGGGGCATCCGGGGCTGGTGACAGCAGAGGGACCGCGGCCAGCGGCGACCAGCTTCAAGCTGACGGCAGGCAAGCTCAACGGCACGGTGGCCTCCGCGCGGCTGGAGATGGGCGAAGGCGTGTGGGGCTATCGTTTTGAGCTGAACACCGGGGCCGAGGTCTATGTGCTGTGGAGCGAGGAGACAGTGGGGGCGATCGAGGTGGCGCTGCCTGGGGTGAGTGGGCCGGTGACGGTCACGCGCCACACAGGCGAGACGTTCAGCGCCGATGCCCAAGCCCTCCCCCTCAGCCCTGACCCCATCTTCGTTGAATAGTGCTGGCTTGTAAACGCAAAGGGAGTACGAATGGCTCATTCAAGTGCAATGAAACTCTGTCCACGCTGCGGCATGCCATACTATCCGGCTCCAGACGCTTCCGATCTGTGCGCCGAATGTACCAGTGTGATCGCCGCCGCTGCACAAGTCCAGCAGTCTCTTCTGTTGCTCAATTTTGACAGGGTCAGTAGATACTTTAACAGGAACTTAGATGATGATGTGCTGAGCAACTGATCGACAGCAGCGGCAGCCCCCCTTCTTACACAGGGATTGGACTCACAAACAGGTGAGTTCAATCCCTGTTTTGCTATAGCAAGGCTTGCTATCCCAGAAATACAAACTTTCTTTAAGCTACTTCCCTTTCAAACTTCAAATCTTATCTCTTTTTGAGATAATTGAGATCAGCTCGCAACTTTTTTGAGATTTTGAGATAAGAAATATGTTAACAGGTGTAAAAAAAAGATATATATCCCTTGACAGCCGTCCAAGATGTCTGTATAGTGATCACGCACGAACGATTGTGTGAAGTTTGTGACTGTGCAACCACCTCCCCCGACAGTCTTGCACGGCTCATTGGCTGGATACAGAATCTGGATACAGAATCAGGTATCGGTCAGCGCTTGCTGCAAAGCACCCATCCACCTTCATCGAAACAGCTTGCCCGTCCCGAACTACTGAATCAAAGCCAGTGAGTTGAATCGACTTGTGGAGGTCGCACCCGCTGGGTCCTACAGCGAAGAGGCATTGTGTTGTCTGTGTCGTCCATCTCAGCTCACGAATGACAGCAGTTGTGCAGTCTTGTGAAGCCTGGAGTAGACCGTTTACCATGCCTATGCTTTTAGCCTCGATTGGTCATCTATACTGTGGAGCTTATAAGGTCCGGAAGGGCAGTGCATCGAACGCTCCACCCTCTCTCTTCTTGCATCTATCATAGAAGCACCTGCCGTGAAGTGACAGGGGCCGGTTACCCTACAGGTGGAATGGTGCTCCTCGCGCGTCTCAATCGGTGTGTTGAGAGTGAGTTAATCCCGCAAACGTCGTAAATGCTCTAGCGAGTATTTGTTTGCTGCGGATGTAGCCACAATCCATCGACAGCGCACAGATCTTGCCATGCACAAAGTCGTGAATGCTTGATCTTTGCTACAGGCACAAGCTTGTAGCGCTGGTTCAACGCGTCGAAATTTTCTGCAGATAGGCCAACGTCATCCAACATCGAGTTTTTCTGTAACGCTGTTTCGTTGCGCGTGGTGTTCGGTGACTTGGGACAGTCTTGGGCCGGAAGGGACCAAGATCACATAAGGTTGTATGCAGAATTCGACTTCAGACTTGGCAGATATACATCCCCGTTCTGAAGAAGAGCGCGTGGCTGTGGGCTTTGCGACGGCGCGTCCCGCGTAGCCATGCTGCGAATAAGGCTATGAGAGCCTATGAGACTCGGCCAAATGATTGGCCCCCGGGTGGTTTTAGGCTGCGCAGCGTTCACCTGCTCCATATACAGGCGGCGTCCAGCTGGTTATGCGCGGCTGCTGTCCATTCAATGAATATCTTGAATATCTTTGTACAGACAATCAACCAAGCCCCATGTTGACCGACTGTGTGGTCGACAATCGTGTGGTCGATAAAGTAGGTGTCGATAAGGTGGGTGAGGAGACCCCGCTCCAGTAGGAGGATCTATGAGTGTCCCTGTCGGAGTTGATGACCTGAATCTCTATGCGAGTACGTTATCGATTGACCTTGCCGAGATCGCAGCCGCCCGCGCCATCCCAGAGAAGTTCCTGCGCACGGTGGGTTTTGCGCGACGGTCAATCGTGCCGCCCTATGAAGACCCGGTGACGCTTGCCGTCAACGCGGCCAAGCCGATTGTCGACGCAGCCAGCCCAAGCGATTTTGAATTGCTCATCGTTGCCACCGAGACGGGCATCGACTTTGCCAAGCCGATCAGTTCCTATGTGCACGAATATCTGGGCCTAAGCCCGACCTGTCGCAACTTTGAGATCAAACACGCCTGCTACGCGGGAACCGCCGCTGTGCAAATGGCCGCGGCCTGGGTTCGATCCGGCGTTGCGCCCGGCAAGCGCGCGTTGGTTGTGATGACGGATATTGCGCGACGCCACTTTGGGGAAGTGGCCGAACTGTCACTGGGCGCTTGCGCCACAGCGCTCTCGATCAGTGAACAGCCCCGCTTGTTCGAACTGGAGCCGGTCGCGGGCTATGTTTCGCAAGAGGTCTATGACACGGCGCGCCCGGCAGCAGACTCGGAATACATTGATCCGCCTCTTTCCGTTGCGTCTTACTTGGATTGTATTGAGATGGCATGGATGCGCTACCAGTCTGCCGTCTCCCGGCTGCAAGGCGGTTCAAACGGCAAGCATCCCTTCTCTTTCGCGCGCGACATTGATTATATGGTCTACCATACCCCCTTCGTCTCGCTCGTCGAAGAGGCGCACCGGCTTCTTCTGCTGGCCGAGGACGATGCGCTGTCAGAGGATGCGATCGCCGCAAGCTTTGAACAGAAGGTGATGCCTGGCCTGCACTACAGCTGCGAAATCGGGAATACCTATTCGGGCAGCATGTATGTGGCCCTGACCGGGCTGCTGGCAAGCGTTCCTTCGCTCACATCCAAGAAGCGGATCGGCTGCTTCTCCTATGGCTCTGGCTCTTGTGCCGAATTTTTTAGCGGCTTTGCCACACACGGCGCGCATGAGCAGATCGCCGCCCGCTGCATCGATGATCAGTTGGCCGCGCGGCGCAAGCTCACCATGGCCGAATATGAGCAAGTGGTCTTAGACGTCGAGCAGAGTCTACTTGGCAACGAGTTCGCGCCGGACAGGGAGTCGCTGCCCGGCCACTATAAACAGCACTACGAGGGCAAGGCGATGCTGGTGCTGGACAACGTGCGCAACCACTACCGAAGCTATCAGTGGAGTTAGCCTGTGAACATGATGACACGCGCGCCGGCCCAGGTCCAGCCCCCTGCCGTCGAGCCGATTCTCGGCATGCCGTGCTTACGGCTGTCGCTGCAAGGGGCTGACGGGGCAACGGCCATCACGCCCGCGCTGCTCCATCACTTGTACGACAGTCTCAACGCCGTCGACCAGGCGCGCTTTGTGCTGATCGAAGGTGGATCCGGCTCGTTTTGCCAGGGACTCGATCTAGAACGATTTGTCGCGGACCATTGGCACGAAATCGTATCGCCCGAACCTTTGGGCGAACGGATCAAGGCGGATCTCATCCTAGAACAATATGCCGCGCTTTTGTATAGGTTGAGCCGGGTGCAAGTTCCGGTCATTGCTGTGGTGGACGGCAGCACGCTCGGCGGCGGCGTAGGGCTTGCCGCGGTGGCCGATCTGGTTCTCGCCTCACCCGAGGCCAGCTTTGCGCTGCCCGAAGCGATCATGGGGCTGATTCCCGCGGTGGTGTTTCCCTACCTGGCGCGGCGGATTGGCATACCACGGGCGCGTCTGATGGCGCTGGGGCTGCGCCCCCTCACAGCGGATATGGCGCTGCAGTGGGGGTTGGTGGACGAGGTGGCCGCGGATCTGGAACTCGCGCTCGATGCCCATCTTCGCCGCTTCTCGCGCATGGCTCCGCACGCGGTTGCCACCATGAAATCGTTAGTTTCGGCTCACTTTAGCATTCCCGCAAGCTACCTGGCAGATGCAGTAGACGAATTCTATGGATGCCTGGCGGAGCCTCGAACTCGTCAGCGCTTGCAACGTTTTGCCAGAGGAGAAACCCCTTGGCCGGAGGAGAGTGCGCCTTGAGCAGCGACAAACTGACAGATCAGGTCATCCTTGTCACAGGGGGGTCGCGCGGGATCGGCCGGGAGATCGTTTTGGGCGTGGCCCAGCGCGGCGCGCAGGTTGTGTTCTGTGCGCGGCAGATTGGTGATGCCGCCTTTGCTGTGCAGCAAGAAGCGGAACGTTACACCGGGGCCGGGCGCGTGCTGGCTGTGCGTGCCGACGTTTCACAAGAGGAAGATGTGGCGCATCTCTTTGACGAAGCGATCAGGCGGTTCGGCCGCGTGGATGTGGTCGTCAACAACGCAGGGATTAGCCGGGCCTATCTCCTCATGAGCCTGCCGACTAGCGAGTGGGATGCGGTGCTGGCAACCAACCTCACAGGCGCTTTCTTGGTTTCGCGGCAGGCAATCAAGACCTTCTTGGCCCAAGGGGAAGGCGGGCAGATCATCTCAATTGGTTCGATTACACAACATGGCGCGGCCTCGAACGCGAGCTACGCAGCCAGCAAAGGCGGGCTGCGCGGCTTGACCCAGGCAATCGCCTGTGAGTACGGCGGACAAGGCGTGCGCGCGAACCTCATCGTGGGCGGGTTTGCCACAACTGATCTGCTGGACGGTGTGCCTGACGACTATATGAACCTACTGCGCGCGAGCTGTCCACAGAAGCGCGAGGCGCTGCCGCAAGAGATTGCCTCGGTCGTGGTCCACCTCGCCGCCAACCAGGGATTGCCCATGAACGGCGCAAGTCTCTACATATCAGGCGGGATTAATGAGGCCCCGGCCTACCTATAGCGAACGCCACAGCAGGCGCTTGCCCCTGTAGCTTGACACCGTAGCTCCGCACTGTAGCTTGACACTGTGCGTGCGAACTGCGGCATGAAGAACTGTGGCATGAAAACGATGGGATGAAACGGAGAGAAACAGTTGGACATCCGCCCACACAGCAGCGGCATCGTCACCCTTCAGATCTTTACAGATGACAGCTTGTACATTGACGCCGACTTCGTGCCGCGGTTACAGGTTGCCGTCGACGCGCTTGCGCAGGATGAGACGATCGCCGCGGTGATATTGCAAGGCGGAAGCGACTATTTCTCCGCCGGCGGCGCTCGTGAATTGTTGCTTTCAGAGGAGTTGGAAGCGTCGGTGGAGGCGATGCCGCGGCTGCTCTTGTCCATCCCGGTTCCCACCATCGCGGCCATGACAGGGCACGCCATCGGCGGCGGGCTGATCGCAGGGCTTTGGTGCGATATGGTGGCGCTGGCCGAGGAAAGTTTGTATGGGGCCAACTTCATGCAGCTTGGCATCACCCCCGGCATGGGCGCGACGACCGTGCTGGAAGAAATGGTCGGCGCGTCGCTGGCACGGGAGATGCTGTTTAGCGGCCGTTTCATGACCGGCCGCGAACTCAAGGAGAGCGGCTGCGCCCTGGCCCATGCCGTCGTGCCCAAGCGTTGTGTGCTGGACCGTGCCCTCTCGCTTGCAACGGAACTGGCCGACGTGCCGCGCCATGCCTTGCTGCTTCTGAAAGAACGGTTGGCTGCGCGCCGCCTCGCCCGCTTTGAAAGCGCTTGGAGCGAAGAGCGGGCCATGCACAGCCGCATCTTTTCCGACGCCCGCGCGGTGCAGGAAATTAGCACACGTTACGGCGTCTCGACCCAATAGCTTGCGACTATGTACGTTGAGTCTAGGTACGTTGAGTCTAGCATCCAGACCCCTGAGCATTCAGAGTAAGGCGATATGACAGCAGATATGTTTCCATCACACAGCGTGCTGATCACCGGCGGCACACGCGGGTTGGGCAAGGCCATCGGCATGGA
Source organism: uncultured Litorilinea sp. (assembly GCA_964655505.1). Classification (GTDB taxonomy): domain Bacteria; phylum Chloroflexota; class Anaerolineae; order Caldilineales; family Caldilineaceae; genus QEUY01. Next base: position 29,561 of record CAZZNG010000010.1, read on the forward strand.
GTTTGCCCGTACCGGTGCGACGGTCTTTCTCACCCACCGTTGGGGCAGCGTGGACGAGGACGAGCTAATTGGCGAGTTCCACGCGGCGGGCCTGGCGACCCCGACCATCGTGGAATGCGATGCCAGCGATCCGGAGGCGACCCGCGAGGTCATGGACTTGATCCGCCAGCAAGTAGGCCGCTTGGATGTCGTGATCAGCAATGTTGCCTTCTCCAAGATCATCCGGGAGCTAGGCGATCTGAAGAAAAGCACGCTTGACCTTTCCCTGGGCTATTCGGCATGGCCCATCGTCGATATGGTTCAGGCAGCCAAAGAAGTGTTGGGCGAATACCCTCGCTATGTGCTTGGCATCTCCAGCGAAGGTCTGGAAGTGTGCTTTCCCGGCTACGATTTGGCCGGGGCCTCCAAGGCTGTGCTAGAGACGCTCTGTCGCTATTTAGCGGTTCGGCTGCGCGGCGAAGGGGTGCGCGTGAACGCTGTCCGGCCTGGCTACCTCGACACCTTAAGCTCGCGCGCCACCTTTGGCGATGCAGCCGTGGACAAAGCCATGTCCGAGATCGACGGTCTCTTTATCGACCCCCACGGCGTCGCCAAGGTTTGCGTCGCCCTCTGTTCGGGGTGGATGGATGCCATCACCGGCCAGGTGATCGTGGTGGATGAAGGGTGGTCGTTGGTCAGCCCGCTGGCCCTGGTGACCAGAGAGAGCCTGCCCGAGCCGTTCCCGCGTGAAGAGGCGCGTGTACCGTGATCGCCGACATTCCCGCGGAAGCCGCGCAAGCCTACCAAGAAGCGGGCAAATATCCGCTGGCTCCCTTTGCCGGGCCAAGCCAAGCGCCGCTCTTGGATCGCGCAGCGGTCGAGCGTATTTTGCCGCACCGCGACCCCTTTCGCCTGGTCGATCAGGTTTCAGTGCTGGATCTCGACCAGGGGCTTGTGGTCGCACACTACGATCTGGCCCAGGCGCAGGCGGTCTTTGGCGGCCACTTTCCGCAATATCCGGTCTGGCCGGGTGTTCTGCAAGCCGAGGCCATTGGTCAAGCCGGCTCGATCCTGCTGCTTGAACGCGAGGAGATGCTGAATTCTGCATCCGTCATGATGACACACATCCTGGGCGCGCGCTACATGACGCCGGTTCGACCGGGGGGACACGTACAAATCTGTGCCCGCGTCTTCGACAACGGCCTCTTTGGCACCATCGTCGGGCAGTGTCTGCATGAGGGTGAGATTTGTTCGGCGGCTGCCGTCAACATTGTCTTTTGAGACTGTCTTTTGAGCAATGCAGCCACGCACAGCGACCGCACAGAAAGATGGAGCCACGCAGCGTTAGACCTGGGTTAAACCCGAAAGATAAACACAGAATCACACAGGAGGAGATTCAAATGGAACGGCAAGAGATCTTTGCGGTAATCAAGAACAACATGCGAACGGTCATTGATGGCGTCGATGGTCAAGACATTCAAGAGACTCAGAGTATGCGCGACTTTGGAGCGGATTCTCTGCAAATCGTCGAGGTTGTTTCGCGCTCGATGAAGGAACTCAAGATCCGGGTGCCGCGAACACAACTCATGCAGGCCAAGAATTTGTCGGATCTGCTCGATCTCTTTGAAGGGGCCGCCGAGAAGGAACGCACCTAAGAAATTCCTAGCCCGAATGGGGGCGCGCCATCAACCGCGGGTGTCACAGCGCACCATGAACGATGTACAGGAGCGGGACGTAGGATGAATCAATCTGTCTCCACTACCCTTCCACTCTGCAATACCCGCCGACGCTGTGACACCGGAAGCGCCTCCTGATACCACAATTCAACGGGGAACCTCGGCGTCGCCCGGCGTCTATGCGCTGATCGATGCTCTTCCCGCCATAGACGCCTTCCACAGACGCCTTATCTCTCCGGACCACCCTGCTCGACAAGGCCGTCTACAACGCCCCGTTGTGTCCTGCTCATGGCTTTACGCCTCAGATACGCATGAGCAGTGTGGTTGTCTGCGTTGTTGTTCTTCTTCGCTCATGTGGGGTTGCGCATAGCAAGGCTTCACATGGCAGGTGTTCGCACGGGTGTCTATGTCAGCGATATTCATGGAAGCGATATGCATGGAAGCGATATGCATGGAAGCGTTATTCATAGGGACGACTACAAAGAGGTGAGTTGAATGAGCGGATCGAATGGTGGGGCCGGGCGTCGTGTCGTTATCAGCGGAATGGGTGTCGTCACAAGCCTCGGTCAGAATTTACACGAGTATCTGGATGCCCTGCAATCGGGTCGCTCTGGCATCACACACTGGAAACAGATGGATACGCGCATCGATTCGAAAATTGGCGGCGACATGGACGCGTTCGACCTCGACGCTCACCTCTTGTGCTACGGCCAGGCATACCCGGAGGAGTTGGTGCAGCGCACGCGCAAGCTGTTGCGCGCGACGCCTTTGTCCGGACGCATGGCCGCGGCAGCCGCCTTGCAGGCTTTCGTCGATGCGGGCTTGTCCGACAGCAACCCAATTGAGCCGGAGCGATTTGGTCATGTCGGCGCAGGGCACAACTTAAATGGTGGATATATTCACGCTAATCTAAAGGAGTTGACAGAAGAGCCGGAATACATCGAGCCGCTTTACGGCCTCATGTTCCTGGATACGGACGTGCTGGCCGTTGTGTCGGAACTGCTTGAGCTAAAAGGCCCGGCCTATTCAGTTGGGGGCGCTTGCGCCACGGGCAACCTGGGGCTGCTCAACGGGCTGGATCTGATCCGGTCGGGCAGGGCCGATGCCGTCTTGGTTTCGTCCGGGGCATTCGACTTGGACGCTGCGACGCTGCAAGGCTGGGCCATGATCGACGCGCTCTCCTACCAATCATTCAATGATGAGCCAACACGCGCCAGCCGCCCCTTTGATGCGCGACGCGAAGGTTTTGTGCCGAGCGAGGGAGCGGGGGCCGTTGTGCTCGAAGCGCTGGACGTTGCCCGCCGCCGCGGCGCTCGAATCTATGCAGAACTCTGTGGCGCGGCCTCAACCTCAGACGCGTCACGGCTCACGCGGCCAGACCTAAACGGCCAGGTGCGCGCCATTCGCCTGGCCTTGGCGGACGCGGCCATTCGCCCCGACCAAGTGGACTATGTCAATGCCCATGCCACATCAACACCGCTTGGCGATGCTGTGGAGGTGACCGCGATCAAGCAGGCGTTGGGTGAACGCGCCTATGAAGTGCCGGTGAACTCGACCAAATCAATGATCGGTCACTGCCTGACCGCGGCCGCGACCGTGGAGTGCATCGCCACGGTTCTACAGATGCACCACGCGTTTGTGCATCCCACCATTAACCAGGAAGAGCCAGACCCCGAACTGGACCTGGATTTTGTCCCCAATGAAGCACGGCAATACCAAAGCCAGGTGGCAATCTCAAACTCGTTTGGGTTTGGCGGTCTGAATTCGTGCATTGTGTTGAGAAAGATGTAGTGCTGAGAAGGATGTAGAGGGGAAGGGGCAACCATGCTGGCTTTCTTGTTTGCTGGTCAGGGGAGTCAAAAAGTCGGAATGGGCGCGGCACTGGCCGCCCTCTCCGACGACTATCAGAACACGTTGCACATGGCAGATGCTGCCCTGGGCTATGGACTCGGCAAGATCATGGCGGAAGGCCCAGAGGAAGAACTGCGCCGGACGACCGTGGCCCAGCCTGCCTTGTTGACGCTGACTGTGGCACAGGCGCGCTATCTCATGGCCCAGGGAATCGTGCCCGATTACTTGGCCGGTCACAGCCTGGGGCAATACGCCGCGCTGGTGATCGCCGGGGCCATTACCTTTGGCGATTGTGTGCGCCTTGTGGCCGAGCGGGGGCGCTTGATGCAAGAGACGGTTCCCGAAGGCGAAGGTATGATGGCCGCCATCGTTGCGCTGGACCGTTCGACGGTCTACGAAGCTTGTGCCGCAGCAAGCGAGGCGGGCATCGTCGATGTCGCCTGCCACAATGCCCCTGGGCAGACCGTCGTGTCCGGCAGCGTGGCCGCGGTCGAAGCCGTGATTGACTATTGCGAAGAACGGGATGGCGGCGCTGTCGTGCTGTCGGTGAGCGCTCCTTTTCATTGTCGTCTGCTGACGCCCATGGTTGCCCCGTTTTCCAAGTTGTTAGAGGTGATACCGTTCCACACGCCAAAGCTGCCGGTGATCGACAACGTGACAGCCCGGCCTTTGGGCGATGCAGATGCCGTGCGCCAGTCGCTCATCGCGCAGATCACGTCGCCGGTGCTATTTGAAGAAAGCCTCGCCTACATGGACAGCAGCGGCGTTGATCGCTTTGTCGAATGCGGCCCCGGCAAAAGCCTGGTCGCATTCACCAAGCGCACCGTGCCTCATGCGCTGGTCGAAACATTCGAGCAATGCTTGGCGAAAGAGATCGCTGGTCAATAGCCAAGCCCGCAGCCCTCCAATCAGAGCCAGCCAAATCAGAGTCGACCAAATCAGAGCCAGCCAACAAGAAGGAGGGGCGGCACGCAAAGATGGGCCTATTTACAGACAGGCGTGTCATCATTGTCGGAACCAGCGGGTCGATTGGGTGGGATGTTGCTCAGGCATGTGCTGCGGAGGGCGCACAGGTCGTCTGCAATCCCAATAGCTTACAACGACAGGCGACCGAACAAGAACAGGCTGCGCCATTGGCTGACAACGAACGAACGGTTCCGGAGGATGGACACGCGGGGACAGTTTGCGTAACACAGTTTGATCTCTCGACGGAGAGCGGCATTGACACCTTCTTTGACAGCGCAATCGATGAGTTGGATGCGTTGCATGTGCTGATTGTTCTGCACGACTTTGTGCCCTCCGGGCAGGACAAACCAATGGCCGAGCTTTCGCTGGCAGAGTGGAATCAGTGCATGAACCTCTACTTGAGGCGGCCGTTCTTTCTGTTCCGTCGAGCGTGCGAAGAGTTTGTGATCGGGGGGGAGAGGGGGCGCATTGTTTCGATTGCTCCCGCCGCGCAGATTACACCAGGGCAGGCCGGTTATATCACGTTCCAATCTGCTCTGCAGACGCTCCAACGCAGCATTGTCAAAGAATATGGGCCGCGCGGCATCGCCTGCAATCAGATCTTGCTGCAGGGACAGAATCGTCAATCGCCCACAGCACCGTCGCTGGCTGCTGCTTCGTACAACGCAATTCTGCGGCTGATCTTGTTCCTGGCTTCAGACGAGGCCTCCTATGTCAATGGTGAGTCATTTGAGCTTGCCAACAGCGTTTTTGCCTAGACTGATGGGAGATATACCGTGATACAGCTTTTCAAGCCCCATATGGATGAGGAAGAAGTCGAAGCCGTGGCCGAGGTGCTCCGCTCAGGCTGGATCGGGTTGGGGCCGCGCACATCGGAATTTGAAAAGCAGTTCGCCGAGTACGTCGGCGCGCAATGGTGCGTCGGGCTGAATTCGTGTACGGCTGCACTGGATTTGGCTGTGCGGCTGCTGCGCATCAACCACGGCGATGAGGTCATTGTGCCGACCATGACCTTTGTCTCCACAGCCCATGCGGTTGCCTACAATTTGGCGACCCCTATCTTTGCCGACGTGGAAGAGCGCACCCTGGGGATCGACCTGGAGGATGTGGCACGCAAAATCACGCCCCGCACCCGCGCCATCATTCCGGTGCACTATGGCGGGCGTCCCGTTGACATGGATGGCTTGCGCGAGATCGCGGGGGGGATTCCGATTATCGAAGACGCTGCCCATGCCGCGGGTTCGGTATATAAGGGCAAACGGTGTGGCAGCCTGTCGGAACTGGCCTGTTTCAGCTTCCACGCGGTGAAGAATCTGGCGATGGGCGACGGCGGCGCGCTCACCACCAGCGATCAGGCGCTGGCCGAGCGCGCCAAGCGGCTGCGCTGGCTGGGCATCGACCGGGGCACTTGGGACCGCACAGCCGCCGACCGTTCTTACTGGTGGCAGTACTTTGTGGATGAGATCGGCCTGAAGTGTCACATGAACGACATCGCGGCCGCGATTGGCCTGGTTCAACTGCGTAAGCTGGAAGCCCACAACCAGCGCCGGCTTGAGATTGCCCGGCAGTACACAGAGGGGCTGCGCGATCTGCCCTGGCTGCGCCTGCCGCCCGCGGACACGGATGAGTACAAATCAAGCTGGCACATTTACTGGATTCAATGTGATGGACCGGAAGGGATGCGCGATGACCTCAACGTCTTCTTACAGGAGCGTGAGATCGGCACGGGCGTGCATTACAACCCCATCCATCTCTATCGCTGTTATGGCAATACGGCTCGCTTGCCGGTTGCCGAGCGGATCTTCACGCGGCTCCTCTCGCTGCCAATGCACCCTGGCCTGAGCGATGACGATGTGCAGCAAGTCATCGAGGGCATCCGTGCCTTCCCGGCCCAATACACCAAACAGAGTGAGGTTTTCTATGTTAGTCGGCAAGATAGTCAGATTGCGGCCGGTTGAAGAACGAGACCTGCAAACGCTGGTGAAGTGGCGTAACGACCCGCAGAACAGGCGCTTTGTCTTCACGCCGTTGCTGATCAACCCTGCCAATCAACAGAAGTGGTTCGAGGGGCTGCTGGCGGATCGCAACAAGATCATGTTCATGGTCGACAACCCAGAAGGGAAGACGGTTGGCACGGTTGGCCTTGACCATATTGACTGGCGCAACCAAGAGTGCGAGGGCGGCCCCATTGTCTTTGATCCAGGTGAGCGCAGCCACGGTTATGCAGAAGATGCAGTGGAGTTGACCATACGATACGCCTTCGAGGAACTAAACCTCCACCGCATCTATGTCTACTGCTACCCGTTCAATCGAGTGGTTGAACTCTTGAAATGGTTCGGGTTTCAGGAAGAGGGCGTCTTGCGCAAAGCAGTATTCACACAAGGCAAATTTCACGACAAGATCATCATGGCGTTGCTGCGCGAGGAATGGAACAATGAGTAATCCGCCGAAAGCACCCACTGTGGAGCCGGATACGCTGCAAGACGCAAACCCCGATCAGGTCGATCAGGCGCTGCTCGTCACCGTGTTGATCATCACCTATAACGGGCGGCAGCTTGTGCAGGCGTGCCTCGACTCTGTGCTAGACCAGGACTTCCCACAGGAAAAATACGAAGTGCTCGTCCTCGACAATGCCTCGCGCGACGGCACAGCCGACCTCATTGAGCAGCACTACCCAACCGTGCGGGTTGTGCGCCTCGACCGCAACTATGGGCCGGGCGAAGCGATCACGCGTGCCCGGCGCTATATGCAGGGCACATACTTGGCCTACTTGAACCAAGACGTTGTGGCCCACCGTCGCTGGCTCTCCGAACTGGTCGAGGTGATCACAACCCACCCGCAGGCGGGCATTGTGGAAAGCAACATGATTTTGCCCCAATGGCCCGAATACGAAGGTCTGCGCCGCGAGGGGTTGATCGAAACAGCCTATGTCTGTGATCTCACGTCGCTTGGCGTGCATGACTTCCGCCTGGTGCCTGTAACGCCCACCACTGCGCCCATCCCCGTGTTGAGCGCGTATATCGCCGCTTGCATTGCCAATCCCGCCATCATCGACCAGCTAGGCTACTGGAGCGACCCGCAATTCTTCGCCTACTTCGACGACATCGACCTCGGCCTGCGGCTCAATGCCGCCGGATATCAGGTCTTGGTCGCGCCCCGCTCTGTGGTGTACCACGATACGGACTGGCATATGAAGTGGGACAAGCGCTCGATGCGCCGGGCCTTCCTGTCGACGCGCAACATGTATCTCGTCTTCTATAAGCTCGCCTACCCATCGGAGTTTTTGGTTCTGCTCCCGCGTTTGACCTTGGGCAAGCTGCTCAAGGCCGGTCAGCACACCCAAAACCCCTTGCTCAAGCTGTTCTACGCGCTGGCTGCGCTGCCCCTGTTGTTTGTCGGGTTTGTCGCGGCGCTGCGCATGATGCCCGGAATGCGCGAACGGCGGCAATTAACCTTGAGTCGGCGCAAGAAGGAACCGGGCTGGTTGGTGCAGAGCCTTGTCCAAACCGGCTGGCAGCCTGACCCACTTGTCTGGACAAGGCGTTCCGACGACCTAACAGCCGACGGCGCCTGATACCTTCTGCATCCTATCAGGTCGCCCTATCAGGCCACATGAGGATCTGGCGCTGTTCGGTCGAACTCGATTCACGGTCTGACTCGATTCCTAGTCGTTTGTACGTTGCGTCGGAGAAAAGGAGACCGTATGCCCAGCACGACAATTGTCATGCCGACGTACAACGAGGCGAACAATCTACCCGCTATGGTTGATGCGCTCATGCAACTCGATGTGGCCGATCTACACATCTTGATCATTGACGATGCGTCGCCCGATGGCACAGGGGAGGTGGCGGACGCCTTCGTGGAAAAGCACCCCGGACGCGTACATGTGATCCATCGCCAGGGAAAGTTGGGGTTGGGCACAGCATACCTAGAGGGATTCGCCTGGGCCTTGGCCCGTGGTGCTGATTACATTGTGCAGATGGATGCCGACTTTTCCCATTCCCCCAGCTATATCCCCCAGTTGCTCGCCCACGCCAAAGAATACGACGTGGTGATCGGCTCCCGCTATGTCAGCGGGGGGCAGCTAGACAAACGTTGGGGATGGGCGCGCCGCTTTCTAAGCTGGTGGGCAAATTATGTGTGGGTACGGCTGATTCTGGACCTGAACGTGCGCGATGCGACTGCCGGTTTTAAGTGTTGGCGGCGCAACGCGCTGGAGCGGATCGACCTGGGGGCAATCCGTTCGAACGGCTATGTGTTCCAGGTCGAAATGTGTTATGTGGCGGAGAAATGCGGCCTGCATATCAAGGAGATCCCCATCTACTTCGAAGATCGGCGCATCGGCCAGAGCAAGATGTCCATGAGCATCAAACTGGAGGCGGCGCTGCGCTTGTTCGAGATTCGGCTGCGCCATCGCAACGGTCGTGCCGTCGTGCCATCAAACCAACTGCAGTAAGTTTGATGGCTGCTCGATTTACTTGATTGAACGTTAACCGTGTGCGTCTATGCCGGTGATCCGGAGGAGTGAAGCTGGCTTGACCAATGCAGCCGAACGCGGCCCCGTCGCCGCTGTGCAAACCAGCCGGTTTGCGCCCATTTTTCGCTCGTTGAAGCACCGCAACTATCGGCTGTATCTGGCCGGGCTCATGGTTTCCCTGGCCGGCACGTATGTGCAGCAGGTGGCCGAGGGATGGCTGATCTACGAGCTGACCGATTCTGCCTTTGCCCTGGGCTATGTCAGCTTCGTTGTCATGCTGCCCATGGTTCCCTGGGCTGTTGTGGCCGGTGCGCTGGCGGATCGAATGCCCAAGCGTAAGCTGCTGGCGCTGGTTCAAGCAGGCCAGATCGTGCCGCCGCTGGCGCTGGCCGCGTTGGTCTGGAGCGGGCATGTTCAAGTGTGGCATGTGATCGTGGTCAACTTGATCATGGGGCTGATGTCCACCATTGACCAGCCAACCCGGCAGGCTCTGCTTGCCGAGGTGGTCGGTCCTGCAGACCTGGATAATGCGTTGGCGCTGACCTCCACCGGCTTCAACATCGCCCGTGTTCTTGGGCCAGCCGTGGCCGGTGTCCTCATCGCAACCGTTGGGTTGGCAGGCGCGTTCGTGGTCAATGGACTCAGCTTTGTCGCGGTGCTGCTGGCGCTCATGGTCATGCAGATCCCATTCCCCCCCAAGCCCAGACAAAAGCGTTCTTTGGGGAATGACATGGGCGACGGTGGCCGCTACCTGCTCAAAGATCGCACGATTTCCGTGTTCATTCTGCTGCTGGTGATCATCAGCGTGTTCATCCTGCCCTATCAGACCCTGCTGCCGGTCTTTGCGCGGGACATCTTGCAGGCCGGTCCCACGGGACTAGGCTTCCTGAATGCAGCAGCCGGGGCCGGTGCAATCGTCGGCGCGCTCGCCATTGCCGGTCTCTCTGGGCAGCAGCGCAACTTGGTGATCGGCAGCTTGATGGTCATGACGCCGATTGTCTGTATGGGGTTTGCCTTTGCCAACCATCTTGTATTGGCGTGCCTCTTGCTGGCGTTGGTCAGCAGCGGCGTGGTGGCGCTCAAGACGTTGGGCTTTACCGTGATCCAGGTGAGTACGCCCGACGAACTGCGCGGGCGGATCACCAGCTTACTTTTGCTCATGATGGGGGCAGCCCCGCGGGCCGGTGGCCTGATATGGGGGTATGTCGCCAGCAGGGCAGGCGCACCGCAAGCACTCCTCGCAAGCGCCTTGCTCTGTCTCGTAACCGGAACAGTGGTTGTCGGGCTGTTCCTGCCCAAGACGCAGCACACAAAGCGCACAGTAGAAGACCCGAGTACTGCGACGTGAACGTGCGCGCTGCACAAGGATCAGCCATGAAACTGGCGAATGGAGAGCCATGTCCTTGTGCATGACTAAGTGTGTATGACCAGGCGGCATACCGTCCAGGACGACGTATTGTGAAGAGATCAAAGTGGACATTCAACAGGCGACAGGGACAGGCAACGCATCGCACTGCGCTGCACAAGGGCTTATCCCTGCTGCTACTCCTGCTGTTGCTACCGGCCTTGTCCGGTTGTGCCGCAGCAGTGCGCCAACAGCGGCAACAACTGCGCGACGCGCGCGCACAGCGGGCTGCACAGGCGACCGCTACAGTGGAAGCGAGCGAACCAGGCGGCACCCCCGCGGCCTCAGCAGATGAAGCGGCTGGCGCTGAACCGGCTGGCGAAGCGATCAGTGAAACCGTCTCATCCGCAGCAGAACCGGCGGGGGGAAGCGTGGACGCAACCGGCGCAGAGCGGCTGATTGGCTCGTATGTCGTCACGCGAGAGTTGCCCCAGAAGTGCGAGGAGATGGCAGGGTACAACGCGCGCTTCACCTGGGTAGCTGTGCCCTGGAACGCGGTCGAGCCGCGACCAGGCGTCTTCCGCTGGCAAGCCGCCGACCAGGTGATCAACGCCGCCCACGCCTGCGGGCTGGACATCGGTGTGCATGTGCTCTCGCGTTCAGCCTGGGCGACCGAAGCGCCGCCTGCCGGCTCGCGCGACCCCTCCATGCCGCCCAAAGACATGAACCAGTACGCCAACTTTGTCAGCCAGCTGGCCAGCCGCTATGCAGGCAAGATCAGCCGCTACTCGATTGAGAACGAAGCGCACTCGCTCAACAACTGGCCTGCCGAGGCCGAACACTACTTCGAGTTGCTGGCAGTGGCCTATGATGCCATCAAGCAGGCGGACCCTAACGCGCTGGTGGAGAACTCAGGGCTGTCCAGCAGTGCGGTGGGCTTTGCCATGGCCTATGAACTGCTGCAGCAAGGGCAAGAGCAGGCCGCAACCGCGCACATGCAGCGTTACTTCGCCCACTATGCGCCAGGCGCAGGCGGCGGCGAGCCGATTGTGGTGGAAGAAGGAGCGGATTTAGAAATACTGGCGCGGCACCCTGAAGCGGCGCGCGTGTTGGAGTGGATGCCGCTGCTGTTTGCCCATCACCAGTATTACGACGTGGTGCAACTGCACTACTTTGCGCCGTGGCAGCAGATTCCCGAGGTGATGGCGTGGGTAGAGAACCATCTGGCGGAGGCGGGCAGTGCGTCCAAGCCCATCGAGTTCTGGGAGTTTGGCTACGGCTGGGACGACATGGCGAGCTATGACCCGGCAGCCCACGGTCGCGAGGAGGTCAAGTACCTGGCGACAGCCATCGGCGAGGGGGCGCTGCGTGTGCTCAGCTGGCAGTTCACCGACTATGCCGCGCCGATGGGGCATCCGGGGCTGGTGACAGCAGAGGGACCGCGGCCAGCGGCGACCAGCTTCAAGCTGACGGCAGGCAAGCTCAACGGCACGGTGGCCTCCGCGCGGCTGGAGATGGGCGAAGGCGTGTGGGGCTATCGTTTTGAGCTGAACACCGGGGCCGAGGTCTATGTGCTGTGGAGCGAGGAGACAGTGGGGGCGATCGAGGTGGCGCTGCCTGGGGTGAGTGGGCCGGTGACGGTCACGCGCCACACAGGCGAGACGTTCAGCGCCGATGCCCAAGCCCTCCCCCTCAGCCCTGACCCCATCTTCGTTGAACCGTAGGACGCTCCACCATGCTCAATGACAACATTTTGAATGGTAGGCATTTCTAAGAGGTAAGCATTTCTCAACGGTAGGCATTGACATGAACGACAAACAATCTGTTTTGGTGATCGGCTGTCATGGCATGTTGGGCAGCGACCTCATGGCGACTCTCGGCCAAGATGCACGGCTGCATGTGATAGGGGTCGATATTCCAGCGATCGACATCACCGATTCTGCGCTGACCGCACAAGTGATCCAACGGATGGCCCCTGCTGTCGTGGTGAATACAGCCGCCCTGACCGATGTTGAGGCGTGCGAACTGCATCCGGCGCAGGCGCATCGGGTGAATGCTTTGGGCGCGTACCATGTGGCGCTGGCCTGTAGACAGCAGCGTATCAAACTCATCCACATCAGCACCGACTACGTATTCGACGGCGAGGCCAAGCAGCCCTACCACGCCGCCGCGGCTCCGGGGCCGCTCAACGCATACGGCTGGTCCAAGCTGGCGGGCGAACTGAGCGTTCAAGCGGCCGCGCCGGATGCAACCATTGTGCGGACCGCATGGCTCTATGGCGCGCACGGCAAGAACTTCGTCCACAAGTTGTTGGACTTGGCCCACCATCAAGATGACTTTCGGGTCGTCGACGATCAAGTGGGCTGCCCGACGCACACACGCGACTTGTGCCATGCCATCCACGCGCTGATCTTCGATGGGCGGCCCGGCATCTACCATGCTACCGGCGCGGGAGAATGCTCCTGGTATGAGTTCGCCTGCGCGATCTTTGCCCTGGCCGGGTTGGACCCTGTCCGTGTTCAGCCGATCCGCACCAGCGAACTCAATCTCCGGGCCAAGCGCCCGGCCTATTCCGCGCTCGACTGTTCCAAACTGGCGCAGGACACGGGGGTGATCATGCCGCCGTGGATGCAAAGCCTGCGCGACTACTTGCAGGCGTATCAGGTGGCGCAATTGGTTCCGCCGGAACCGAGCGCGGTCGCATAAAGCTTCCTCTATCTCACCAAATCCCCTGTCACGCTGCAAGGAGGGTTGGCGGCAGGTAAACATACTCGGCTCGGTCTAGACGGAGTTGGAAAAGAATAGGGAATTTCACCGATGGTAAAGAGTCAAGACCATACGTCCCCACGCTTGATGATTATCGGGGTGGATGGCGCTACGCTGCAGCTCATTCGGCCCTGGGCAGAAGCGGGAAAGCTGCCCACGTTTAAGCGGCTGCTGGATCAAGGCGCATGGGGCATCTTGGAAAGCACCATGCCCCCAGTCACGCCCGCGGCATGGAGTTCGCTGGCAACCGGCATGAATCAAGGCCGCCACGGCTTGTTCGATTTCTTTGGTCGGCGTAAGGACAGCTACGAAACGCATCTTGTGAACGCCACCCACCGGCACGGCGCGCCCCTCTGGCAATTGCTTGGCGAGGCCGGGCATCCGGTCACTGTCTTCAACGTTCCCGCCACCTATCCACCGGAGCAGGTGAACGGCCTGATGGTAAGCGGCCTGCTCACCCCCAACCAAGC
>CAZZNG010000011.1:0-41834 GCA_964655505.1 uncultured Litorilinea sp.
CGCGAGCAGATGGGCATTGAGCAACATGCCATCTCGCGAGCAGATGGGCATTGAGTAACATGCCATCTCGCGAGCAGATGGGCATGAAACTCAGAGCTTCCGGGAAGATCCCCCGCCGGATTGATCTTGCCAGGGATCTATACGCCGTGCGCTTATTCAGCGTAACGGACCAAGTAGACCACGCCGGTGGCATAGTCCCCTACGATCAAGTTGCCGTCGGGCGCGACAGCCAACGGCAGCGGGCGATCCAGGCCGACAATAAAGTCGGACGGCTCTCCGCGGTAGGTGATCTCGCCGTTGGGCGTCGTCACCGGCGTGAGCGTAATCCGCTCGACGATGTGACCGACCGGCGTAGGACTAAAGACCTCGCCAAAGAGCGCGACGTAGAGCGTGCGGTAAGCAGGGGGCCAGTCGGGGTGTTGGATGTAGGCCAGACCATTGGCGCTGGCGTGTGCCGTCACCGGGTAGACCGGGCTGCTGTAGGGGTTGCCCTCGTCCGCCGGGTCTTCTACCATGCCAAAGTGGTCGGGGAAGCCGTAGTGATGGCCCCAGCGGATATGATTCACCTCGTCGGGCGCGTCGTTGAAGTCTGGGCCGTTCTCGCTGGCAAAGAGCTGCCAAGCCTGTTCGCCGTCCGGCTCGTTGGGGTCAATCGGCAGTTGTACAAAGGTCACATCGTACGCATTGCGATTGCCCCGGCTCACCACCTCTAGATCGGCGCTGCTGCTGCCTGTGCGCGGGAAGCGCAGCACAGCCGCGTTCAGTTCGCCGCCCACCACCAGATCGTCGACCGAGCCGAGTCCAAAATAGATCCAATGGCCGCCCGGCTCGCCGCTGAAGGGGTCCGGGTCAGGGTTCCAAGCCAACCCATTGTTTTGATGGCGGCCCCACGGCATCCCGGTCACGCGTACCTCACGCACATCGGCGACCCCGTTGCCGTCACTGTCGTAGGTGCGGATCAACTCGCCGCGGCCAGCGACCCAGACGCTGCCGTCTGCCGGATCGTAGAGCAGGCCAACGATTTCGGTGTAGCCGGTGGTGTATAGGCGGCGCGTGGTATAACGCCCGCTTTCGTCCGCGCCGCTGTACCACCAGATGCGCCCGTTTTGCAGGCTCGCCAGCATGTCGCCTTCGGGAGTGAATTGGATCTGGGTTATCTCGCGCAGGGCATCGGCCACAGGCGTCACCACGAAGCCATCCGGCACAGTCAAGCCCGCGGCCAATGCTGCGGCCTCGTCGCCCACGCTGACCGGCTCTTGCCAAACTGAATCAAAGCGTACACTGTCGATGCGCAGCGAACCGGCCATATCAGCCCACTCAAAGACCAGTTGGATCTCGTTCACTGCTTCGAAGTTGGGCCGGTTGTCCTCGCTGTCGCGCACCTCGCGCAGAGGGATATGCAGCGTCTGTTCGCCTGCCGGTACGCCAAAGCGCGCCAGGCTCGTCCCCACGCGCCGCCCGTCTGCCTCGACCAAATAGAGATTCGGGGCCAGTGCGCCGCTGGCAGTCACGTTAAGCGACAGCGTTTCATCGCCGGTCAACGGCTGATCGGCGCTGGGCCATTGCAGCCGCCAGCGTGCATAAGTCGACGCGTTAATCTCCACATCCAACTGCACCAGCCCCGGCGAAGCGTCACAGGAAAACGTCGCTTCCGGCGGCGCATCGCATTCGCTGATCAGGCCGGGCGCGTCCAGCAACTCCGCGTCCACCAGAGCGATCGCGGGTAGGGGCGTTGCGGTCGGCGGGCCATAGGTGGCGATTGGGGTGGCTGTGGGGGGGATGGGTGTCAGGAGGGGGGGCTGTCCACACGCAGCCGCTGCCAGCAACAGCAGACCAAGCAGCAGGGCCAAAGCAGGGGACAGCCGAACTCGTCTGTACATGGGTTTGCCTCTTTCCTTGTTGGACATCCGTTTGCTTGCCGGACATCCGCCATGATACCCCTGCGAGTGTGGCATAGATGGGCAGGGGCACGCAAATTCGCCCCGGCCGCGCGCATGGCCGCGTACCCGGAACGGTTGTTCTGCGTCTGCAATAGAGGGGGAAAGGGTGAAGGAGGAGAGACGATCAACCGCCATCTTAAACCGGCCTATTGAAAACCAGCCTATTGATGCCGGTCTATTTTGAAAGGAATGCCTATCTTGCAATGGTTTAGTCCCATTACGCGCGGCCCCAGTGATTGGCCCCCTGCGCTGCATCCGCTCTGGATTCACGAACTGCTGCTGATCTGGCAACGCCGCCATCCCTTTGGTCTGCTCTTGGAACAGGCAATGGACTACACCGCGCAAGAGATTCGCCATCCCGCGCCACGCAGGCTCACCTTGCTTTGGCTGGCCGAAATGTTCATCGAGACGCGCGGGCGCGGCCTGGCCCGCTTCACGTTGACCCAAAGCGTGTGGGCTGCCTATAGCCATACGTTCAACCATCTCGACCTGGCCCCAGCCTATCTTGCCCACATCATTCAGCAGCAGCCGCTGGCGCGGCGGCTCAGTGCCGAGTTGGCCCGCGCCTGCCTGGCCGCCGAGCGCATGGACCCCGCGCAGTTGCGCCGTCTGGCCGCGGAGCAGCAGATCCGCATGACGCTGGGCACGGCTGTTGCCTGGCTCGACACCTTGCGCACATGGGGAATCCTCACTGCCGAACGGCGTCAATACGCGCCCCGCGGGCCGCTCGACGTGTCGCCCGCCATCTTTCCCCTGCTGGTTTGGATCTGGTGGCGCGAGCATCGCCAAGCGGTCATTCCGCTGGATGAATTTGCCGCGTCGCCCCTTTTCGTCTGGCTCAATGCCGAAACGTTCGCGGCTGGATGGGCCGAGCAAGAAGGACGGGTGTGGCATCTTGCCCCGGTGCAGGGCCGCGCCGCTGCCCATCTGCACGTACACGATGCCGCGGGCTTCCGGCGTACCTTGCTCAACTTGCTTTCGACCTACGGGCGCGATAACCGCCAGCAGCCGCGCCGCGGCCGCCCAGAACCATTGCCGCCTGACGAAGAAGGCCGGACACTGGATAGGGCACAGACTGGGTAACCCTCACCTGAGCAGCCTCGCCTGAACAGCCGCCATGCTGCCCCAGGCTGATCAACTTTTTTTCTCATCGTCCCATTGCAGGTACAATTACGCGCCAGCGGGAACCATTTTACCCGTCTTTTTAAGCGCGCACCGCTACAGCAAGCCAGACCCGGCCATGGCTGGAACGATAGCGCCATGTTCGATAGAGAACTGGCCGGTCTGTTCAAGCCCGGTGCCGCATGTGAGCGTTGACGATATCTCTGGCGCATGGTTGCACTTCTGTGGCCGTTTTGGGATCCAACCGAACAACGTCTGCGTGCCGCGTGGCGCATCGCCATTCATTTGGTTGGATTTCTCTTTGGCCCGACTCTTCTTGACCTGCTATTAGGCGATCTGCTGGCTGGTCTGCTTGCCCAAGCCTTCCCCGAACTTGCCATTATCAGCCAACGTATCACCACCTTTACCCTGCGGTTGGTGGCGGTGCTGTTGATTACATGGCTCGTTGTCATCTGGGTTGACCGGCGGCCCTGGCGCGCGATTGGGTTGCAATGTGACGCCGCGTGGTGGCGTGACCTGCTCTTTGGGCTGTTCCTGGGCGCGGTGTTGATGACCTTTGTCTTTCTGGTCGAATACAGCGCCGGGTGGATCGAGATCAGCGCCTTCTTTGCGGTGGGGCTGCTTGGCGCTCCATTTGCCGTTGCCATCTTGGGGCCGGTGATCGTTTTTATTGTGGTGGGCATCACCGAAGAACTGCTCTCGCGCGGCTACCAACTGACCAACATGGCCGAAGGGTTGAATACCCGCTGGGCGGGACCGCGGGTTGCGCTCCTGGCTAGCTGGCTGCTCTCGTCGTCCCTCTTTGGCATGTTGCATGTGTTCAACCCCAATGCCACTTGGTTGAGCACGCTTTATCTGATGCTCGCGGGTCTTTTCTTGGGCTTGGGCTATGTGCTGACCGGGCGCTTGGGGCTGCCCATCGGCCTGCATATCACGTGGAACTTCTTCCAGGGCAATGTCTATGGCTTTCCGGTCAGCGGCAATGTCTTTAACAGCGCCACGTTCATCGAGGTGCAGCAAGGGGGGCCGGCGCTTTGGACCGGCGGCGCATTTGGCCCCGAAGCCGGGTTGATCGGCATCGTGGCGATCTTGCTCGGCTGCCTGCTGACCCTCCTCTGGGTGCGCCTGCACTATGGACGGGTGCGGCTCGACCTCTCCCTCGCGGTCTATCAACCGCGCTGCCGTCCTGCCCTTGCGGGGCAGAATCCCCCGCCGAACACAGAGTCAAACCGGAATTGATAGGAATGTAATCCATGACAAGCAAACTGTGGGGCGGGCGCTTTACGGGCGCAACCGACCCATTGATGGAACAATTCAATGCCTCGATCCGCTTTGATCGCCGCCTTTGGCGCGCGGATCTGCGCGCCAGCCAGGCCTATGCGCGTGCCTTGGCCGGGGCGGGCATCATCACCGCAGCGGAAGCCGAGCAACTGGTCGACGGGCTGGCCCAGGTGGAAGCGGAATGGGCCGCAGACCGCTTTACAATCCAGGCGGGCGATGAAGATATCCACACGGCCAATGAACGCCGCTTGACTGAATTGATCGGGCCGGTTGCCGGTAAACTGCACACAGGACGCAGCCGCAATGACCAGGTTGCGACCGACGTGCGCCTATGGCTGCGCGAGGAGATCGACACGCTGACAGGCCATCTGCGCCAGTTGATCGAGACCACGGTCGCGCGCGCGGCGGAAGAAATTGACCTGCTCATGCCAGGCTACACCCATTTGCAGCCCGCCCAACCTGTGCGCTGGAGCCACTGGCTGTTGAGCCATGCCTGGGCCTGGCAGCGCGATGCCGAGCGTCTGCAAGAGGTGCGCGCGCGCGTCAACCGGCTGCCCTTGGGCAGCGGCGCGCTGGCAGGCAACCCCTTTGCCATCGACCGGCAGGCATTGGCGAAGGACTTGGGCTTTGACGGGGTGACGGCCAATAGCCTGGACGCGGTCGCCGACCGCGATTTCATTGCCGAGTTCCTCTTTTGGGCCACGCTGACCATGATCCACCTGAGCCGCCTGGCCGAAGATCTGATCATCTACAGCAGCAGCGAATTTGGCTTTGTCACGCTGGCCGACGCCCACAGCACAGGCAGCAGCCTCATGCCGCAGAAGAAGAACCCCGATGCGCTCGAACTGCTGCGCGGCAAGACGGGCCGCGTCACCGGCGACCTTACGGGCCTGCTTGTCACGCTCAAGGGGCTGCCAAGCACCTATAACAAGGATCTGCAAGAGGATAAAGAGCCGCTTTTCGATGCAGCCGAAACCGTGGGCGCGGCGCTCCAGATCGCCTGTGGGGTGCTTTCGACCCTGGAACCCAACGCGGCCCAACTGCGCCAGGCGCTCGTCACGGAGATGCTGGCGACCGACCTGGCCGATTACCTGGTCCGCAAGGGGGTTCCCTTCCGCGAGACGCACCATGTCGCGGGCGCGGCAGTGCGCCTGGCCGAAGAGCGGCGCGTGCGCCTCTCCGACCTGACCACAGCCGACCTGCAAAGCCTGCATCCGGCCTTTGACGAAGATGTCCACGCGGTGTGGGACTTTGAAAAGAGCGTCGACCGTCGTGATGTGGAAGGGGGCACAAGCCGCCGCGCGGTACTGGCCCAGGTCGAGCAGTTGCGCCAGTGGCTAGCGGATTAGCGTTGCGACGCTAGCGCATTGTTTGTATCCGTTGACAGACTTTGCACAAATGTTTGCCTTGTTGCGAAAAAGTGTTTTGACAAGGCCCTTAAACTTTGTTAGGATTTTGGACTAGGGCAATCCAGGCTTAATGTTGCCCAGTGGCTCACCTGTTCATGTGGCGCGCAGGATACTGCACCATCTGCGCAGCATCGTGTCGCCCATATGCCTAGCCGTCCATAGCCTAGTCCATGTGCCTATAGGGCGTGGTGATTCACACTAGATTCTTGTCAGTTGTGGCACGGGCCATTGCGTGTCCTTCACACGACCAAGGCGCAGGGCTGCGCCCTGACGGTCTTGTCTTCATGATCGTCTCTTGCAGATTGCACCGTCTTTTGCAGCGTGCGATGTGCATGGCGTCGTAGCGCATCCACGGCTATCGGCCACCTCGATTTATTTCGGGCCAGTTGTTGTTTTGGGCGAATTGACCCCGCTTGTTCGGATATGCTGCAACGCCGCCGGTGGCGCGGCGCTTTTTTCCGTTATGACGATCACCGAATATCCTGGCTACAGATATTCTGACTACAGAGCAGACGATAGTCTGAAGCGCAGCAAGTCTGAGCAGCGCCTGGCCGCCCCCGGCGAGGTGGTTTTTTAACCCCCAAGCCATTTCATTGACCTGAAATGAACGAGACGTTTTCCGTGTAGAGGAGCGCAATTTCATGGCAAAATTGCTGGAAGTGAAGAACCTCAAAACACAGTTCTTCACGCAAGACGGCGTTGTGCATGCCGTTAATGGAATCTCCTACTCCGTCGATAAAGGCGAGACAGTCGCCATTGTAGGTGAGTCGGGGAGTGGGAAAAGTGTGGGGGTCATGTCCTTGATCCGCTTGATCCCCCAGCCGCCCGGCAAGATTGTCGACGGCGAAGTCTGGTTTGACAACCAGGATCTGCTCAAATTGAGCGAGGATCAACTGCGAGAAATTCGAGGTCATCGCATTGCGATGATCTTTCAAGACCCGATGACATCGCTCAACCCCGTCTTGACCATCGGTCGCCAGATCACCGAGGCGCTCGAATTACACCTCAAGATGAACCGCGAGCAGGCGCGCAAGCGTGCCGTGCAACTGCTGGAGTTGGTGGGCATCCCTGGGGCTGAAGCTCGCTTGGATGACTACCCCCATCAGTTTTCAGGCGGGATGCGCCAGCGCGTGATGATCGCGATGGGGCTGAGTTGTGACCCGCAGTTGTTGATTGCGGACGAGCCGACCACCGCGCTGGATGTGACGATTCAAGCGCAGATCGTCGATCTGGTCACACGGCTCAAGGAAGAGTTGGGCATGGCGATCATCTGGATCACCCATGATCTGGGCGTGGTCGCGGGCATGGCCGAGCGAGTCCTGGTGATGTACGCGGGCTTCATCGTCGAAGAAGCGCCGGTGGAACAGATCTACGCCAACCCGCGCCATCCCTATACCCTGGGCCTCTTGCGCTCGATCCCGCGTTTGGATCTGGGCCGCCAAAAGCGCCTGATCCCAATTGAGGGGCTGCCGCCGGACCTGCTGGAACTGCCCAACCGCTGTCCCTTTGCGCCTCGCTGCGCCTTTGCCGTCGAAAAATGCTGGCAAGAGAATCCACCGCTTATGGAAGTCGGCCCCAACCATCGGGCCGCGTGCTGGGAAGATATTTCCGACGTGAAAATTAATGAGATTACCCCAGAGGAGGCCGCGGCATCATGACGGCAGTGACAGAAACAGCCGCCACGCACGCGGCTACCAATGGCAGCGAACAGCCGCTGTTGACCGTACGTGGTCTGAAGATGCACTTCCCGATCACGCGCGGCATTATTTTTCAACGACAGGTCGGCGCGATCAAGGCTGTCGACGGTCTGGACTTCACCATGTACAAGGGCGAAACCTTGGGCTTGGTGGGCGAGTCGGGCTGCGGCAAGTCGACTACGGGGCGCGCCATCCTGCAACTTTATCGCCCAACCGAAGGGTCGGTGAACTTCGAAGGCGTGGAACTGACCCAAACTCGAGGCGAAGAACTGCGCAAGATGCGGCGGCGCATGCAGATGATCTTCCAAGATCCCTATGCTTCGCTCAATCCGCGCATGACTGTCGGCAGCATCATCGGCGAGCCGCTGGAAGTGCATGGGATCGGCGCTAACAAGCGCGAACGCCAAGAGCGTGTGCAAGAACTGCTCAAGACAGTCGGCCTGAACCCCTACTTCGTCAACCGCTATCCGCATGAATTTTCGGGCGGCCAACGCCAGCGTATTGGCGTGGCGCGCGCCCTGGCTGTGAATCCGGCCTTCATCGTCTGTGATGAGCCGATCTCCGCGTTGGATGTATCGATCCAGGCGCAGATCATCAACCTGCTGGAAGACTTGCAGGAAGAGTTGGGCTTGACCTATCTGTTCATTGCCCACGACCTGTCAGTCGTGCGCCATATTTCGGATCGGATTGCGGTGATGTACCTGGGCAAGATCGTCGAACTGGCCGATCGCGACGATCTCTATGAGAACCCCATGCACCCCTATACCCAGGCGCTGCTGTCCGCTGTGCCGATTCCCGACCCGCAGATCGAAATGCACCGCAAGCGCATCATTCTCGAAGGGGATGTGCCCAGCCCGGCCAACCCGCCCAAGGGCTGCAACTTCTCCACCCGCTGCCCGCGGGTGATGGACATTTGCCGGGAGCAAGAGCCGCCATTCAAGGAGTACAGCCCCGGCCATCACACCGCCTGCTTCTTGTACGAGTAAATACATTCGTCGGGGGAAAGTTCCCTGTGCGGTGGGGCAACCGGTGGGACATTGTTCCGCCTACAAAGTGACAATGTGACTTTTTTCGGTGGCCCCCGACCCGGTAAACTATGCGTGCGCATTGAGGCGCGCGAGTCTACTGGATAGACCCCGCGAACGCAGGAAACGCCGGACGCCGGGTATGTCTGAGTCTGACCTGGCGCTGCGACGGTCCTATCGTTAGCAGCGCCAGTCTCTTTATTTTATATCCTGTCCTGATCCTGTCCTGGCGGCCTGCGCACATAGTGGCTGCGGAGGGCGGACAATATGCTGCTGTTGTTGCCATACTTGCCTGTTGGGATAGGGCTTGTGTCGCAACTTTGATCATGTACGAGCAAGAGCGAAAGGGAACTTATATGAACCGAACACGTCTGCTATCGCTTTTGGCGTTGGTTGCCATCTTGGCGATGGTCATCAGCGCCTGTACCGCACCGGCAGGCTCTACCACAGCAGCCACCCCCGAGGCGGGAGAGACGGCCACGACGGAAGAAGCGCCGGCAGAAGAGGGGCCAGCCGAGACGACCTTTGACGACGACGCTTTCAGCACGCCTCACCCTCTGCTGAGCGACATCCGGGTACGCCGGGCCATTGCCCACTGTATCGACCGCGACGCGTTGATCTCCTCTGTCTACACCTATGTAGACGACGAGGTCCGGCCAACCTTGCGCATGGACAGCTTTGTGCCCAAGACGCACTGGGCCTACAGCGGTCCGTACATGGATTATCCCTATGATCCGGAAGCGGGCGCGGCCCTATTGGAAGAGGCTGGTTGGACTTTGGCCGAGGGCCAGACCGTGCGCACCAATGCCAACGGCGACAGCCTCACCCTGACCTTGACCTCCACGGATGCCCAATTCCGCCAGACCTGGGCCGCGGTGGCCGAACAGAATCTGGAGGGCTGTGGCTTTGCCATCGAGCGCAACCATACGCCGGCCTCTTGGTTCTTTGGCGACACCACCGGCTTGGCCCGCCGCGAGTTTGAACTGGGCGCGTATGCATGGGTAGGCCAGGCCGACCCCAGCGGGCAAACGCTCTACGCTTGCAACCAGATCCCAACGCCGCGCAACAACTGGGAAGGCCAGAACTACATGGGCTGGTGCAACCAGGAAGCGAGCGACGCGATTGTCCTAGCCAACAACACGCTCGACCGTGAGGAGCGCATCGCTGCCTACAACATCGTGCAGGAGAAGTTTGCCGAAGATATGATCTCCCTGCCCCTCTTCCAGCGTGCCGAGGCTGAAGCCTGGAGCACCAACCTGGAAGGGATCGTGGTCGACCCGACCGAGTACGCATCGGCCAGCGCGGCTGAGTGGACGCTGACCGACGGCGGCGACACGATTTTGGTCGGCTTCAGCCAGGAACCGGCTTCCATGTTCACCCTGGTTGAAAGCGCAGCCGTCCAGGCGCAGATCGCACAGATGGGGATCGGCGTGGGCAACACCCAGTACAGTTACGACTACCAGGCGGTTTTGCAGGCCGAGATGAGCACAATTGAGTCCGGCTTGGCGACCAATGACATCGTTGCCGTCGAACCGGGCGATACGGTCTACAATGCCGACGGCGAGCCGGAGGAACTGCAGGCCGGCACGCGCTTGGTGATCGATGGCGAGACGGTGGAGTATGACGGCTCCAGCCCGCTGGAACTGCCCCAGTTGACGGTTACCTATCGCCTCAACCCCTACACCTGGAGCGACGGCACGCCGGGTTCGATTGCCGACGTTGAACTGGCCTACCGCATCAACTGTGACCGTGAATCGGGCGCGACCACGTTTAACACCTGTAACGCCATCCAGGACGTCGAGTACAGCGACAGCGACCTGGAATGGACCATCACCTATCTGCCGGGTGTGCAGTCGCCCACCTACTACCTCATGCCCTTCTCGATCAGCCCGAATGCGCCGGTCTATCCCAGCCACCAGCAGTTGAGCGATGGGCGCATGTTGGCTGATGTGCCGGCCAACGAGTGGGCAACCCTGCCGGAGATCGCCGAAACGCCGTTGAGCTATGGCCCCTTCTACATCTCCGAATGGATCAAGGGCCAGAGCATCACGCTGGAAGCCAACCCCTACTATGAACCGGGCACGGGTGTTCAGACCATCGTGATTGTCTTTGTGACCGACACCAACCAGGCTGTGGCCCAGCTTTTGAGCGGGGATGTGGACTATCTGGAGAAGGCCACCCTGGGTGGCGGCGCGGAAGTGCAAACCTTGGTCGACGCCGCCGAACAGGGCCAGGTCAACCTCGAGATTATCCCCAGCCCGACCTGGGAACACATCGACATGAATATGTTCATCCCGTAACAAGATTGTTTGGTTTGTTGCCGGGCGAGGCAGGACACAACCGTCCTGCCTCGCGTATGTCATGTTAGACAGTGCGGGCGGGGCGGTTCGGCAGCGAACCTTCCCGCCCGTTTGTGTCTTGATTCCGTAGATGGAATCAACTTGGTGAAATGACCCTGGTGGGGCTTACCGATGACAAGTTATCTAATTCGCCGCTTAATTCAAATGGTCTTTGTGACGCTGCTGGCTGCAGGGGCGACCTTTTTCCTCTTTAACATCGCGCCTGGCGGCCCGCTAACAGGGATGCGCCAGCAGGCACAGCGCATCACGCGCGAGGACGTTGCACGCATCCGCGCCCAATACGAGCTTGATCTCTACTGGCCCATCCGTTTTTCGCGCTGGTTAATCGGCGTGCCCAACGGGCCGATCGTGGTTGGCAACACGGAGTATTTTGTCAATGTGCCCGTTGGCTGTTACCTGCCGGTAGAGGGCGGCGGCTGTGATGACTATGTCTATCTGCACGAATTGCCCCAACTGCACCCGCCCCACTTAAGCTCCAAGGGCGTCTTGCGCGGGGATTTTGGCACATCCAGCGTGATCGCACGCGGGCGGCCCGTTTCGGATCAGATCATGAGCCGCTTGGGGCCGACCCTCGAATTGATGGTGAGCGCGCTGGTGCTTTCGCTGCTGATCGGGATTCCCATCGGCATTTACAGCGCGGTACACCAATATTCCCGCTTTGATTATTTCTTTACGACGATTGCATTCATCGGCTCGTCCATGCCCGTCTTTTTCTTCGGGCTGTTGTTGATCCTGCTCTTCTCTGTGACGCCGGTCTTTTTGGCGGACACGATGCCGTGGATTCCGCGCCTGCCGCCGGGGCTGCGCGTGGCGCTGCGCTCCTATGAGATCGCACCGTGGCTGCCGCGCATCCAAGCGGGCAGCATCGCCGATCATCTGCTGCATCTGCTGATGCCGCTGACTGTGTTGACCTTCTTCAACACGGCAACATGGAGCCGCTTTGTACGTTCGTCCATGCTGGAGGTGCTGCGCCAGGACTATGTACGCACGGCGCGGGCAAAAGGGTTGGCCGAGCAGGTGGTGATCACCAAACATGCGCTGCGCAACGCGCTGATTCCCTTTGTCACCATTCTGGTTCTCCAGATTCCCGGTGTCTTTGCAGGAGCGATCATCACGGAAACTGTTTTTGCTTGGCCGGGCATGGGCCAACTCTACGTCAACGCGCTCAACCAGAGCGACTGGCCGATTGCCCTGGCCTTTATCTTCATTACTGCCGTCTTGACCGTGATTGCCACCCTCTTGGGTGACATCCTTTACACCGTGGTTGACCCCCGTATCAAATACACATAAACTACGGGGAGACTTTCTCAGGAGAACACGCATGGCGACTACTGCGGGGGCCTTGCCGGCCAAGCGTCGAGCGGCAGAAATCAAAGATGAGAGCCAATTTGCCATTCTGGTGCGGCGATTCTTGCGCCATCGCTTGGCTGTCTTTTCCCTGTTTTTGATTCTCTTGATCTTCGTGGCGTCGTTGCTCGCGCCGGTGATCACAACCTATCCACGCGACGCGGTTGATGTAGCAACCTCCTCGCGGCCTGCGCCGCCCGGCGTGGCAGGCAGCGCAGGCCAGGTGCATATCCTGGGCATCGACCACCTGGGGCGCGATCTCTTTACCCGTGTGCTCTATGCAGGCCGCATCTCGCTCTCGATTGCCTTTGCCGTCGTGCTGCTGTCGGAGACGGCAGGGGTGATCATCGGCGCGGTCGCGGGCTATTACGGCGGGTGGATCGATGCGATCATCTCGCGCTTGATTGAGTTCATGCTCTCGATCCCGCTGCTGCCGATCCTCTTGATCGTCTCCGCCATTTTGATCAAGACGGACGCGCACCTGCCCCTGCCAGGCTGGGTGATCAGCGGCCTTAGCGTGATCTTGCTCGCTTCGGAGCGGGAGGCGCAAAAGGTGGTGGTGCTGGTCACTATCCTGGTGACCTTTGGCTGGCTGGGCGCGGCGCGCCTGATGCGCGGCATGGCGCTTTCGCTGCGCAACCAAGACTTTGTCGAGTCCTTGCGCGCGCTGGGGGCCAATGATGCGCGCATCATCTTCCGCCACATCATTCCCAACGGCATCGCGCCCATCCTGGTCAACGCCAGTTTATCGCTGGGCAGTGTGATCATTTTAGAGGCGGCCTTGAGCTTCTTGGGGCTGGGCATCCAAGACCCGACGCCGACCTGGGGCAATATGCTGGCCCAATCGCAAAGCTATATGTTCCAACATCCCTGGCTGCCGCTTGTGCCGGGGATTCCACTGGTGTTGGTGTCGTTGAGCTTTAACTTCATCGGCGATGGGCTGCGCGATGCGCTGGACCCGCGCCTCAAGCGCTAGGCTTGGCGCACAACCGCTAGGCTTCGCCATAACCGCATGGTTTCGTGTTTGGGTTCCGTTGTGTCAGGCCCCACCGAATGGGATAATCAGGCGTGGGCGTCTTAATCTTCGGATGTTGAGATAGATTTCGAGAACCGCATATACATGGACGCAGCCAACAAGACCAACAATGATCCGGCTTTGAACAAAGACCAGGCTTTGTTGGAAGTAAAAGGTCTGAAGACCTACTTTTATACGGAAGATGGCGTGGTTCAAGCCATCAATGGCGTGGATTTCGTCATTCGCCCCGGCGAGGTGATGGGGCTGGTGGGTGAATCGGGCAGCGGCAAGAGCGTCACGTCGCTGTCGATCATGCGCCTCCTGCCTGCATCGGGCAAGATTGTCGAGGGGGAGATTCTCTTTGACGGTCAAGATTTGGTGACAGCGCCCGAAGAGGGATTATTGAAACTGCGCGGCGATGAACTGTCGATGATCTTCCAGCAGCCGACTAGCTGCCTCAACCCTGTTTTTCGCATCGGCGACCAGATCGCCGAGACGATCATGGTGCATCAGAAGGTGAGCAAGCAGGAGGCATGGGATCAGGCAGTGGAGATGTTGCGCAAGGTGGGTATCCCCGACCCGGCGCGCCGCGCCACAGCCTTTCCGCATGAGATCTCCGGCGGCCAAGCCCAGCGCGTGATGATCGCGATGGCGCTTTCGTGTCTGCCCAAACTCTTTATTGCCGACTAGCCGAACACCGCGCTGGATGTGACCATCCAGGCGCAGATCCTCGACTTGATGCGCGGGCTGCTCAACGAGACAGGCACAGCCATTCTGTTGATCACCCACGACATGGGCGTCATTGCGGAGATGTGCGACACCGTGGCCGTCATGTATGCAGGCCAGATCGTCGAATATACCGACGTCTTTACGCTCTTTGACAAGCCGCAGCACCCCTACACCGAAGGGCTATTGGCCGCCATTCCTGTCCTCGGCTCGGTGCAGGAGACGTTGGCGGTCATCCCTGGCTCGGTGCCCAACTTGATCGACTTGCCGCCCGGCTGCAAGTTTGCGCCGCGCTGTCCCTATGCCAAAGATGTCTGCGTTGAGATGGACCCGCCGTTGGTCAACACGGAAGGCAATCACCGCGTGCGCTGTTTGAAATACTACGAAAAGACGGCCCATTACTGGTCGAACGTGGAGCGCACCGACTGGCGCTTTGAGGGCGATGAGGTCTTTGTCGAGGCCGAAGCCGGTGAACTGGAAGGGAACGTATAGGCGATCATGTCCATTCCTGTTCAGGTTGCCGCCAAAGAACTCTTGACGGTGCAAGACCTCAAAACCTATTTCCCCATTCGCGCCGGTATCATCCAGCGCGTCGTCGCGCATGTGAAAGCGGTGGATGGCGTATCGTTCGCCGTGAAAGAGGGCGAGACGTTCGGCCTGGTAGGTGAATCGGGCTGTGGCAAGACGACCGTGGCCCGTTCGCTGCTGCGTCTTGTGCCTGCTATAGGCGGCTCCGTCTTTTTTGATGGTGAAGATGTCTTTGCCAAGCGCAAGGGCGATCTCAAGGCGCTGCGCCGCGAGATGCAGATCATCTTCCAAGACCCTTATTCATCGCTCGATCCGCGGATGCCTGTGGGCGACATCATCGCCGAGGGGCTTTATATCCACGGGATGCGCAACGCCAAGGAGCGCAACGAGGTCGTGGTCGAGATGCTCGACAAGGTCGGGCTGAACCCGTACCACGCCCATCGCTACCCGCATGAGTTTTCCGGCGGCCAGCGCCAGCGCATCGGTATTGCCCGCGCCTTGGCGCTCAACCCGCGCTTCATCGTGCTGGATGAGCCAGTCTCCGCGCTGGATGTGTCGATCCAGTCGCAGATTCTCAACCTGCTCAAGAGTTTGCAGGAGGAATTTGGGCTGACTTATCTCTTTGTAGCCCACGATCTGAGCGTGGTGGAGCATATTAGCGATCGCGTCGGTGTGATGTATTTGGGCAAGCTGGTCGAGGTGACCAGCCGCTCCGAGCTGTACAGCAATCCGCTTCATCCTTACACCCAGGCGCTGCTATCGGCCATTCCAGTCCCGGACCCGCGGCGCAAGCGCCAGCGGATTACCCTAACCGGCGAGGTTCCGTCGCCGGTGAACCCGCCCAGCGGCTGCCGCTTCCACCCGCGCTGCCCGTTTGCCGTGGAGATTTGCAGGCGCGACGACCCTCTCTTTGAGGAGAAAAGCCCAGGCCATTGGGTCGCTTGTCATTTGGTGGATGCATCGCGCGGGGGGATACCCACTTGGCGCGAACCTTCTGTGGCTGCCCCTGCTTGAGTACAGCAGGATCCTGCGGGAAGGTAAAGCCCAGGCAGGGATGAACTCGCTTTCTCTGTATGTTGATAGATCTGTCTTTTGATAAAGATGTCAATTGATAAAGATGTCAATTCAGCCGGTTGTTCAGTCGTTTATTAAGCCGGTTTCACCCAGGGTTCATGCGCGATTTAGGTTGGACGTGGAGACTGCATAAAGAACTGCCCCTATCGCTAGCTGACTTACAGTGACAACTGATAGAGTGTGCTACAACAGGGAGCAGTGACTCACCCCGGCTAATCTAGTTCCTGCAACCCGCAATTGATTGGCTTTCCCCAACCGCGGGGAATGCTTTTGTTGAAGCATCAGACAGTCTTAAGGAGAGCAGGTTATGAGGAGACCTACCCTTCCCAACCGGGTATTCGCCCCGCGGGCATTGGCGGCAGTCATGTTGCTAATGGCGGCGCTGGCATTGGTCGCGTGTGGCGCGCCGTCGTCAACCCCCGGTCAGTCGGACGCGCCCGCTGTCGAAGAGCCGGCCACAGGCGGCGAAGAGGCCCCGGCGGCAGAGCCGACCCCCGACGTGGATGAAGCTGCCGAAACCGAGCGCGTGCAGCAGTCGGCCGCGTCCCAAAGTCAATTCACCGGCGGCGTGACCGAGGTGAGCGATGAAGATGTGACGACCCCGCGCGAGAATCCTGGCGATCCAGAGGGCGAGTATCGATCCAGCACTACTGCGGACTTCGTCAGCTTCCACCCCTATCTGACGACCGACACCGCCTCGTCCGGCGCGCAGGCCAATGTCTATGACTGCTGTTTGGTCACCTTGGACGAGGAGACTCTGCAGTTTAAGCCGCATATGGCGATGTCCTACACCATTTCGGCGGATGGGCTGACCTATACCTTCAAGCTGTGGGAGCACATGAAGTGGAGCGACGGGGAGCCGATCACCGCGCACGACTTTGAGTGGACCTATAACCAGGTCATCAATCCGGAGAACGAATATCCCTATCTGTCCAATTTCGAGCAGATCGTCTCCTATGAGGCGCTGGACGATTACACGCTGGAGATCAAGATCGACGAGGTCTTTTGCCCGGCGTTGACGACGGTCGGCTCGGCCATTACCCCGCTGCCGCAGCACATTTGGGAGGAGTTGGACTGGAAAGACCCGGTGACAAACCCGGAGATCAACCGCCCGTCCGTCATCTCCGGCCCTTATAGCCTGGTCGAGTGGCAGCGCGACCAGTTCTCCCAGTATGAGGCCAACGAAGATTACTGGCATCACGGCGCGCCCAACATCAAGACCAAGACCACGCTGATCGTGCCCGATTCGGATGTGGCGTACCAAATGATGAAGAGCGGCGAGACCGACACCGGCTCGATCACCCCGGCCAACTTGGAAGAGGCGAAATCGCTCGACAATATAACGGTCTATGAATGGTGGCCGGCCGCGGCCCAGTGGTCTTATGTGGGGCTGAACCTGCGCCGGGAGGGCGCACCGACCACGGACATCAACGTGCGCCACGGTCTCTCCTACGCCATCGACAAGGACTTGTTGACGGAAGAGGTGATGGAAGGGCAGGCGCGCCGCCAGTGCTCCGTCTTCCCCGATACTTCCTGGGCCTACAATCCCGACGTACCCTGCTATGACTACGATGTAGACCAGGCCATCGCCGAGTTTGAGAAGTCCGGCTATACCTTCGACGGCTCGACCATGCTCACGCCTGAAGGCGATCCGCTGGTGCTGAAGCTGATCTACGGCCCCAACACCAGCAAGACGCTGGAACTGATGTCGCTCTTCATCCAGGATAACCTGGCGGATATCGGCATCCAGGTCGAGATCCAGTCGCTGGAGTGGGCCAGCTTCTTGGAGGCGACCGACGCCGCCGATCCCGATTGGGACATGTTCTTGGGCGCGTGGCGCGCCACCATCGAACCTTACTACATGTATCAGATCTGGTCGGCGGAGAACATCCCCGCGCTGAACTCGGTTGGCTATAACAACCCAGAGATCGAGGAACTGTTCGCGCAGACGGGGCGCGTCTGTGAACTGGAGGCGCGCACGGAAGCCTTTGGCGAGATCCAGCGTATTCTGGCCGAAGATTCGCCCTACATCTTCCTCTTCTACAACAAGGCATGGCAGGGCATTAACAACCGCATCGGCGGCATCACGCCGACACCTTTGGGCATCGGCTACAACTTCAACGACTGGTATGTACGCGAAGCGCCGCTAAACTAGGGCGTAGGACTGATCTTCCCGGACGCTCATGCCGCCTTCAGTGTAATATGAGCGTCCGGGAGGTTTCTCCCGCTTTGCACAGTTATGGTCATGACGGTATGGTCATGACAGTATGGTCGTGACGGTATGGTGATTACGGTATGGTCATTAAGGTGATGAACGGACGCGTATGGGGCTAACACGTTACATCATCCGGCGTACGATCCAATCGATTCTGCTCGTTTGGGTTTCGACGCTGATCGGCTTTTCAATCTATCAACTGGCTCCGGGCGGGCCGCTGCAATTCCTGAACGAAGACCCGCGCCAATCGTCCGCGGATATCGCCCGGCTGGAGCGCACTTATGGGATCGACCGCTCGATCCCGGTGCAGTATATTGCCTGGGCCTTTGGCGAAGACTGGCTGCCCCGGTCCGACACCTGGCGCAGCGGGCGCTGCTTGGCCGATGAGAGCCAGTGCGCGCACGGCGTTGTGCGGCTGGACTTTGGCCGCTCTTTCTCCTTCAAAGGCCAACGGGTGCTGGATCTCATCGTCGAACGCATTCCCGCTACCTTCTTGCTGGCCTTTTCCAGCCTGGTCTTGAGCATCCTCATCGGCTTCCCCCTGGGCATCATTTCGGCGCTGACGCGCGGTCGTTGGCCCGACAATGTGATCCGGGTGACGACGGTTTTGCTCAATACAGTGCCTGAATGGTGGATCGGGCTGCTGCTGCTGATCATCCTTGGCGGCTATTTGGGATGGGTTCCCCTGGGCGGCATGTACAGCATCGGCGACGGATCGCTGCTGAATCGGCTGCACCATTTGATCCTGCCCGCTACCGTCGCCTCGATTGGCGGCTGGATCAGCTTCTCGCGTATCCTGCGCTTCGAGATGCTCGAAGTCTTGAATCAAGATTATATCCGCACCGCGCGTGCCAAGGGGCTTTCTGCGCGCGCGGTCATCGTTCGCCACGCGCTGCGCAACGCCATCATGCCCTTTGTGACCGGCTTGAGCGGCATCTTCCTGCTGATCCTTTCCGGCTCACTTCTGTTTGAGATTGTCTTCTCCTGGCCGGGCATGGGGCGGCTGACGATCAACGCCATCAACTCGCGCGACTATCCCTTGATGATGGCGCTGTTTGTCATTAGCTCCTTCTTGGGGATTTTGGGCACGCTGATGGTCGACATTCTCTATAGCGTTGTCGATCCGCGTGTGCGCTATGACAAGACGGTGGCATAAGCAATGGCCCAGGGAACTTTGAGCATGTCTCAACCCGGCGCACCGGCGCAAGGGATGGTCAAGCAGCAGACCTATTGGGGAGCCGTGCTCTCCAAGATCTGGCGCGACAAACTCACGGTGTTTGGCATCGTTCTGCTGGTGTTCATGGTGAGTATTTCGCTGGCCGCGCCGTGGATTGGCGACAATGTGCTTGGCTTCGACCCGGTGGATATTGACTTCCGCTCGCGCCAGGTTCCGCCGACGTGGGCCGAAGAAGCGTGGCCCATCTTTCAGACCTTCACGCGCACCTGCACCGGCGCAGGGGACTGCAATTGGAGTTTGTGGGGCGAGATCCTGCGCGAGTCCGCGGCGGGCGTAGGGCGCTGTTTCAGAATGGCACCGGGCGAATGTCACTGGATGGGTACAGACGAAGCCGGACGTGATGTCTTGACGCGCGGCGTCTATGGCGGGCGCATTTCGCTGCGTATCGGTGTCTATGTGGCGACTATCTCCATGACGCTCGGTGTGTTGATGGGGTTGATCAGCGGCTACTATGCCGCCACCTTTATCGACGACATCGTCAACGCCATTATCATGACGCTGGGCAGCATTCCGCTGCTCTTCCTGTTGATCATCCTGGCGCGCATCTTTTCGCCTGGGCCGGAGGGGCTGGCTTTTTTGATCGGCATTTTTGGTTGGATGGGGCTGTCGCGCCTGATCCGCGGGCAGATCTTTTCCGTGCGCGAGCGAGAGTACATCGTCGCCAGCCAAGCGATTGGCAACACAAGCTGGCGCATCATGTTTAAGCATGTGCTGCCCAATGTTTCGTCGATTGTGATTGTGTCCGCGGTCTTTAATATCGCCGGGGCCATCATTGCCGAGGCCGGTCTGAGCTATCTAGGCGTCGGCATTGGCCCGCCCCTGCCCAGTTGGGGCAATATGATGCAGGGATCGCTGGGCAACTTCACCAATGCCCCTTGGCTCGTCATCACCCCAGGGCTTTTCATCTTCTGCACGACGCTTGCCATCTATTTGATCGGCGACGGGCTGCGCGACGCGCTGGACCCGTGGCTGCAGGATTAACCGCGTAACCTGCCGCGCAGCAAGCGCGTGGATGCCTCGACTCTATAAATTAGGCGATGCGCCACGGCACACGGTAAGATGGGGTAGGCAAGACCTACCCCATTTTTGATTGGATGGTCAGATGGATGGTGCGGGCGCACCGCTCACAGTGCGTTGTGTACAGTGCGTTTGCCGGTGGTCTTGTTTTTGTTTGGATTGTCGCGCGGCGGTTGGTCTGGCTCTACCCCGCGCCATCACCCGCCAGCTTGACGTGCAACCGTTGGACTGTGACGCGTACACGCCTTCTGCTTATTGTCAGTGGATTGGTCATTGGGTTAACGCTGCTCTTTGGCAGCGCCGGGATGCTGATTTGGCGCTTCATGCAGCCGTCGCCTGGGCCAATCGACGCTGAAATAGATTCCTCCCTGCCTGACAACGACATCGACGTCATCGAGTCGCCGGCTGTGCCCACGCCCCAGCGCGGCGGCACATTTGTGCAAGCCGTGGGGCGCAACCCCGTTACCTTTAATCCGGTCTACGCCACTGACCCGGCCTCCCAAGCCGTGATCGATCTGATCTATCCGCGGCTGGTGGGCCAAGACCCACAGGGCGGCTTTATCGTGCCGTCGGAAGTGGCCGAGCGCTGGGAAATCTCGCCCGATGGTCGCACCTATACCTTTACACTGCGCGAGGGGGTGCGCTGGAGCGACGGTCAGCCGGTGGTGGCAGAGGATTTCAAGTTCACCTACGATGCGCTCGCCAGCCCCGTTGTGCAAAGCCCCTATCGCGACCGCACGATGGGCATCCAACGTATTGACGCGCCCGACCCGCGCACGGTGGAGGTGACGCTGCGAGGCCCCAACTGCGCGGTGCTCTACAGCCTGCGGCGGCCTCTGCTGCCCAGCCACCGTTACGCCGCGGACTTTAGCGACCTGGCGACAAACCCCCTGAACCAGACGCCGGAGGTGAGCGCGGGGCCTTTTGTGCTGGCCGACCGCAGCCAAGATCAGATCGTGCTGGCGCGCAACGAGGCGTATTGGCGCGGCGCGCCGCTGTTGGACGAGTGGATCGTGCGCATCATCCCTGACCCGGACGCGCGCGAACAGGCGCTGGCCGCGGGGTTGATCGATCTGGCGGCTTTTTCACCCAGCGATCTGCTGCGAATGACACCGGCGCAACTGCCCGGCGTGACCCAGGTCGAGTATCCGACAGATGGTTATAACTTCGTTGCGGTGAACCTGGCCGACCCCAGCAATCCCCAAGCGGGCCGCAACGGCGACGGCACGCGCCAGCCACAGACGCCCCATCCGATTCTGGGCGATCTGGCGGTGCGCCAAGCGATTGCCGCGGCTGTAGACTATCCATCGCTGTTGGAGACGGTCTACAGCAACCACGCCTACCGGCTTGGCTCCTACGTCCCGCCGAGCGTGGGCTGGGTCGCCACAGATGTGCCGCTGCCTGCCTATGACCCGGAACAGGCGCGCCAACTGCTCGAAAGCGCAGGGTGGGTGGATGCCAACGGCGACGGCGTGCGCGAGCAGGGGGCACGCCTGCTGCGTCTAACGCTGCAAACCAATGAGGACAATCCGCTGCGTATGCGTATCGCAGAAACGATTGCCGCGGACTTGGCCGAGGTTGGCTTTCAGATCGACCTGCAAGTGATCTCTTTTGAAGCGCTGACCGCTGCGCTGTTGGGCCAGCGCTATGATCTGGTGGTGATTGGCTGGGAAAGCCTGGGCGCGGACCCTGGCAACTCGCCCTTCTGGCACAGTCGCGACGACGTACCCGGCAACGGCTTCAACTTTACCAGTGTCAACGACCCGGAGATCGATACCTGGTTTGACAGTGCGGCCCAAGCGCCCGGCTGCGACCTCAACCAGCGCGCCGAACTCTACCGCCAGATTCAACAGCGCATCGCCACGCTTTCGCCCTACATCCTCTTGGCCGGGCAGACGGGCGTCTGGGCCTATCAGGACGCGTGGCAGGGGATCGCACCGGGACCGTGGAGCATTACGTATAACGTTGAGAGTTGGTGGGGCGCGCCCTAGGACTGAATTTCGATCTGGTCGGGCGTGCTTTCCGGTGTTGTGGGCCCGGCCGGTCCCGCCTCTTTGGGGGCGCGTCGCGGGGCAGGCTGCTCTTGCTTGAGTTGGCGCGTGAAGAACAGTTCGCACAACTCCACAATATCTTCGGAGCTTGCCAGCCAGCGCCAATCAAGCACTGTGCTGAGTTCGGTGTCGATCACGCCCGGCGCGGTGCGTACCCAACTCATGACATAGCCGGTCAGCGCGCTGACGTCTTTGCCCAACAGCATCAGCTGCAGGTCGGCGTCGTCGCTGTGATAGCAGTTCAGCAGCCAGACTGGGCGCACACTGGGATGTTCGGGCAGATCGAGCAGGGCTTGGAAGCATTGCCGGTCGAGGCCAGGCTGCACGTCGATCCAGAGGCTTGCCACCACCATGTGGCTGTTGGGGCTGACCTCCATCTCCAACTCCAGCAACGTTTCCAGGTTGGCACGCCCGCCGAAGCTCAAGGTGGTGGAGGTGCCGCGCACGCCGTCGACGCTGCGCACCACGTCGAGCATGAAGTCGTTGAATTCGCCCAGGTTGCGCACTAGACAGACGAAGCGCAGGTCGGCGCGCTCACGCAGCCAATTGACAAAGAGCGGCGCGACGCCATTGGAGCGATATTGCCCGACATTCGTAATGAGCGATTCGCGTGCCAATTCATCTTTGCCGCTGTCAATATCGCAGTCGATGATGGCAAGGACTGGATGCGTACCTGTCACCGAGGATTGACTCCTTTGGTCGCAAGGACAAGGCCAATCAGTCGCGGCAAAGTAACGGGGCTGTGGTAGCATGGATGGATGGGGCCGCACTGGGCAACGACGAAAATCTGGGCTTATTGTACCGTCTTTATTGCCAAATGCAACTTGGCAACAAGCACCCACTGAACGATATAGACCTCATCTATCTTATCTATTTTGATCCGTCTTGATCCATCTGAGCGGGGCAATACAGCAAAAAAAGGGGATGGCGTCACACAAGCGCCATCCCCTTTTCGTTTCAATTAGGCCGGTTCGTGCGACCGGCGCACCGTCCTTACGGGCGACCGAACAACTGCACCGCGTCGATCTCGTTCCAGCCGCTGACCGCAGACGTATCCAAGGTCAAGCGGATGCTGTCCGTCCGGAAGTTGACTTGGGCCAGTTCCGGCTCGAAGATGCGGGCGATTTCTTCCGGGGCCTGGGCCTCGCCTTCCCACAGCGTCACCCATTCGCCGCTCTCGATGTCCAGGGCTTCGATGGCAACGACCGCACCAGGGTTATACGTTTCATAGATGGCAACGGCATGGGGCACAACCGGGAATTCGTAGGCCAACTCCAGCGTCTCGATGCCGTCGTCTGCTCCTTGCGGCGCCCAGGCTGTCGGCAGGTCCGCGCCCCAAGTGGTGTCATTGAAGCCGGTCGCTTGCAGCGCGCTGTATTCCGCATCGCCATACTGGCTGGAGGCCACAGCGTCCACAGCCCACTGCGCGCCGAAACGCGACGGATCGACCACCCGCGCCTCGATGAAGAAGGGGCTGCCCTCGTCCGAATAGGCCGCGCTGACCGCTACTTCATAGGTGCCTGGTTCGGGCACTTGAGCGCTGACGATCTCGGCAGAGCCGCTTGAATAGCCGCCGAGCGTGAGGATATTGTCGCCCTCGGCGTTGTAGCCGATGACCTCCAGGTCCAGATCGACTTCGCTGCTGCCGACCAACACCACGGACAGCAGTTGGTTCGGCTTGGTCAGGTCCAGCCGGTAGACCGCGGTCGAACGGGCGTCAACCTCACCTGCAAACAGCATATCGGCTTCGAGCACAGGCGCAGGCCCAACCGCGGCCGCGGTGATGTCGAACGCGCCGCTGTAGCCGTTGGAGAGCACGCCGATGTAGTAGGTTCCGGCGATGGGGGCCATGAAGGTCAGCGTCTCTTCGGAACCGTAGAAGTAGTTGGCCCAGATGTTGACGCCGGGGCGCATCCCGCCGTACAGATCAAAGTCGGTATCCGGGTCGCCGCTCAAGGTCACCTCGACCAGCGTGCCGGGGGCATCGACATTGAAGGCGTAGAGAATGGTTGCTTCGCCTTCTTCAAAGGCATCGCTGACGGTTTCGCCATCGTTGAGCGTGCCCAAGGCGCGACCGCGCTCACCGCTGATATAGAGGGTGAATTCCAGTTCTTCCGTCGCCGGTTCGTATGTGCTCACAGTGAGATAGTAGACGCCGGGATAGAGGCTGTCGATGACAAGTTCAGACTCACCATAGGCGTCATAGTAGATGTCAGGGTTGACTTTTTTGTCGGTCAAACTCAGGTTCATCGACGCATCGCTGTCCAGTTCGACCACTAGGTTGTTATACGAGGCGTCGATCTCAAGTTCGTAGACTGCTTCGTTGGAATCAACCGAAATCGAGCCTTCCACTTCGGTATCCAGGCTGATTGCCTGGGGCCGCCCGCTGAGGAATACGATAACCGTGAGGCTGGAGCGGCGTTCATACGGCTCGGCATAGAGCAGGAAGTCGCCGCCATGTGTCCAGAAGTGCAGCAGGTTATCCTCTTCGGTCGTGATGCTGTGAAAGCCGGTTTCGAGGTCATCTGCCCAAACATAGAACTGATCTTCCTCACCCGGCTCCACATAGATCAGAACCTGCTGCGGGTAGCTGGTCGGCGGGATGCTGACGGTGGCGTAGCGCGGCTCGCTGATCTCCTCTTCCATGTAGACGCTGCCGTTAAAGAGCTTGCCCGGCTGATTCTCGGACGCGTTCATGGTCCCGATCTGACCCACGACGACAAAGCTCAACACATTGGCGTTGACAGCGGTAAATTGCAGCGTAACCAACCCCGCGCTCAGTTCGACCTCGGTGGAGTTGAAGATGTCGTTATAGACCTCTGCGCCGTTCGCATCGCTGATCACCAGGTCGAAATCAGCACCGGCTTCGTCGACCGCGGTCACAAAGTAGAGTCCATCTTCGGGGATGGAGAGCGCATAGGTGACGCTTTCACCGGCCGCCATGTCGCGGAACCCATATTGGCCCAGCAGCAATGTCTCGGCGTTTTCGGCTGCGTCGGCATTGCGCAAGCTGCCGAATTGAGCCGGTGGCGCGGCAAAGGCCGGCGTCACTGGCAGCACCATGAGCACAGCCAGCAAAATCAGGAGCCGGTTGGCCCGACGCCGGAAGGAAGCAAACGGATGATGCATGGAGCTTCTCCTCAATCAGTCTTGGAACAGTCTTGAAAAATGATTTTGAATAAGCGGATAGTCCAGAAAATTGGACGATTCAAGAACAAGTCAAGCAGCCATCTGGTCAAGCAGCCGTTTGGCCGCGTGAAGCCTGCCCGCGCACATAAACCCAGTCTGTACTGCGGGGGCTTGCCCTGTTTGTTTGCTTTAGATGATGAATGAAACAGAAAACGCAGGATCGCTATGCGCCCGCAAACGCGCGCAACGTTGCTGTATCTAAGTGGCGGCTTTGGTGGGTCTGCAATCTAGCTGTTGGCGCAACAGTTCGCTCAATGAATTAGCTCAATGGATTAACAAAGTGTTGATGGATGGGATACGTTTGGAATCAGGTTAGGATACGCTGTGTTGTGGAAAGGCGAGCGCACGCGCAGGATTGGGCCTGCTGCGCCTGTGCTGCACGACTCTCCGCGGGCTAGTATACACCGGATAGCCCTGTTCGGCTGCAAGTGGGCTGACGTTTAACTGACGATTGAATGGTGGCTAGGGGCGGATAAACCATCGACCTTGCCGGACGCTCAGGGCTTCAGGCAGCCAGCCAAAGGGTTGGATCGCGCGGCCCGGATGAGTTGACAGCGCGGACGGTTCAGGTGACAATAGCATGTCATGTGCGGCGGGCGACTGCTCGTGCATGGCAATCGGCAGCAGAGGGGTCTTGTTGCCCATGTTGCGGTTTGTGCGCGTCTTTGGTCTGTTGGCTGCCCAAACGGATCGTTCATCGCGGCCCCTGACAGGGGATCGCCGGGCGGCTGCTGAAGCTTGCAGGAGATCGGCCCTTGATTGACCGGCTCTTGCTGACCCGATGAGGTGTGGATTGTTCGAGTATCAAATGGCAGGCAGCGCGCCCAGCGGCGCGGTGGCGCTGTGGAGCAACAGCTCACTCCAGCCTTTTACCGCAGGTGTGCTGACCCCGTTTAGCTATAGCGTGCTGGCTGAATTAGCCAGCCGCGGCTGGTATGCCCACTACGACCAGCTTGGATTCAAACCCGCGCCTCGTTCGCGTTTGGTGCGCCAATACAAGGGACGCGCTTACCTCAACCGTTCGATCTCGGCCCAGTTGGAGAGCGAACAGGCGGGCATCGAGCCGATGTCTGTGCAGATCAACGGGCAGACCTGCCCCATTGCCGCCTGGGAGAAGCCTGGTTTCCTCGGCGGGTTCAAGCTGGGCCGTATGCAGCGGAAGCTCGACGAAGCATTGACTGCCTATAGCGCCAGTCTGCCGGCCATGACCGAGAAGGCGCGCACCTGGTACATCAAGACGCTGGAAGTGCGCTGGTCACAGGCGGAAGTGCTGCAGGTCATGGAGGAGATTGAGCGGGTCGGCGCGGAGAGCATGGCCCTGTTTTTGGCGGCGCGACACAATTTAGAGTGGCTCACCGCGCGCGTGCTGGCCGACCTGACCGGTCATGATCAGATAGAACGGTCGCGCGCATTGCTGTTGATCAACAATGCGCTGTGTACCATGCAGGGGCTGGTCGAATTTGAGATCGCCGATGCGGTGGCGGCTATGGGCGAAACGCTGCACGACCCCGAACAGATCGCCTGGCTCAAGCACGAAGCCGCGGCCCATTGGCAGGAAGGGCTGCCCGGCAAGCAGGCGAATGACCGCTTTGCCGACTTCCTCGACCGTTTCGGCCATCGCGCCATGCATGAAGGCGAAATGGCGCAACCGCGCTGGCACGAAGACCCGACCCTGGTGCTGCGCGGGCTGTTGGTCTGTGCAGAGCATCTCTCGCGCCATCCCGCCAAACTGCCCGCGGGCGGCAGCACGCAGAAGCTGATCGACCACCTGTCCGAGCCGCTGCGCAAGCAGGGGCAGCAGATGGTGGCGAAGATGCGCGACCTGCACTATTTGCAGAGCCGGGCGCTGCATGCGCTGGCCTATATTTGGGCAGGCACGCGGCGCTGGGCATTGGCCGCGGCTGCCGAAGCCATGGCGGATGGGCGTTTGACACAGCCCGACGATGTCTTTTTCTTCGAGTTGGAAGAGATCAAGCAGATGATGACCGGCGAGTGGAACCTTTCCTCGCGCGAGGAGATTCAAGCCACGGCAGCAGAGCGCCGCGCGGCCCACGACGCCTGGCAAAAGGAGAGCGCGCCGCCTGTTCTAGTGGGCGATGCGCCTGCCGAAGCCGTCCATCACGGCTTGCCCGGCGCGGCTGGTCATGCCACCGGCCCGCTGCGTCGTTGGGGCGAGACAAAGAAGTATGGATGCAGCGGCGCGATCCTCGGTTCCGAGGTGCTGGACAGCGGTTGGGCGCTGACGCTGCCCCTGGCCGATGGCTTTGTCTCTGCGGGGAATACGCCAATGGACCCCTTTGTCGCCGCGGCGCGTGCTTGGCAGCGGCCTGTGATGGTTGGGCTTGGCCCTGCGTTCCGCAGCCTGACAGAAGGGGCCTATACGACCTTGGATGTCTCCACCAAACAGGTCAAAGTCGAACAGTAGGCCGCATTGCGAAGTTGGGCTTTGGACATTTAATAGATCAACGACATCAGATGACCATCACACGCTCTGACTCGACCACGCTGCCGCCCGCGCCGGTGGACGCGACAGCACCCGCCACACAGACTCCAGAAGCCTCTACCCCAGCTATCTCGGTGGTGATCCCTCTCTACAATGAAGAGGAGAGCATTCCCCATCTGTACGAGGCGCTGACCGAAGCGCTGGACGCGTATGGGCGGCCCTATGAGGTGATCATCGTCGACGACGGCTCCAAAGATCGCAGCTTTGCCCTCCTGCGCGATCTGGCCGCGCGCGACGATCGCTTTACCGTGATCCGTCTGCGGCGCAATTTCGGCCAGACCGCGGCCTTTTCCGCAGGGTTTGACCACGCGCGCGGCGATGTGGTGGTGACGATGGACGCCGATCTGCAAAACGACCCGCGCGATATTCCGCTGTTGATGGCGAAGATCGAAGAAGGGTACGATATTGTCAGCGGTTGGCGCAAAGACCGGCAGGATCGCTTCTGGGATCGCCGCCTGCCCTCCATGATCGCCAATCGGTTGATCTCCAACGTGACCGATGTCAGGCTGCATGATTACGGCTGCTCGCTGAAGGCCTACCGCCGCGACCTGCTACAGCATGTGCGGCTCTACGGCGAACTACACCGCTTCATCCCGGCCTTGGCTTCGCAGGTGGGCGGGACCGTGACCGAAGTGCCTGTCAACCACTATGCGCGCCAATATGGACGGTCCAAGTATGGCATCAGCCGCACCGTGCGCGTCGTGCTGGACCTGATTACCGTCTGGTTCTTGGGTTCGTATGCGACGCGTCCCATCCATGTCTTTGGCACAATGGGGCTGATCTCCGCGGGCATGGGCCTGTTGGCGGGCCTCTATCTCACTTTCCTCAAGCTCTTTTTCGGCCAAGACATTGGCGGTCGCCCGCTCTTGCTGCTGGCTGTGCTGCTGGTGGTGATCGGCGTGCAGTTGATTACGATGGGGTTGATTGGCGAGATGGTCATTCGCACCTACCACGAAAGCCAGCAAAAGCCCATCTATTTCGTGCGCGAGGTCATCGCCCCACCGCACGCCGGTTGAGCACGCCCACGGTTTTCCCAGTCCCATGATTCAGAGTACGCCTTACCCGGCTCGCCCGCTCGCTTTGCGGCGCGTCTGGGGCTTGATCGCGCTGCTCCTGGTCGTCACCGCGGCGGCTGTGGTCGTGTTGATCGCTGTGCCCGCCGACAGCGGAGCCTTGATCGGGGCGCGTGCGGTCGCCTGGCTGCTCCTCACCTGGGTGCTGCCTGGCATTCTTTTGGCGCTGAGTTGGCGTCTGCCCCGGGCAAACAGCGTGGATGTAGGGTTGGCCGCGCTGGGGCTGGGCGTGGGCTGGCTTGTGTTGGGTGCGCTGTTGATCCACTGGCTGCCGGGGCCGATTGCCCTGTGGCATCTGCTGGCCTTTCATGGCGGCGGCGTGCTGGCGTTGAGCGCGTGGCTGGCGTTCCATCCTCCTTATCAATATCAATCCGCTTGTGTCTCGCTGCGGCCTAGCCCCCTCGACCGGCGCACGCTGCTTTGGGGGCTGGCTCTGCTGCTGGTGGCCTGCACACTGCGCTTGCCGGGGCTGGGCTATCACGAATTTCACGCCGACGAAGCCGTCTTGCTGCGCCAGGCGGGCCGCGCCATCCGCGGCCAAGAGGACGCGCTTGCCAACCACACCAAAGGGCCGGGCGAGATCGCGATCATCACCTCGCTCTATCGCGCTGTGGGCACGGCGGACGAGGGGCTGGCGCGCTTGCCCTTTGCCCTGATGAGCGTGGGCAGTGTGCTGGCGCTGGCGTGGCTGGGCAAGCGTCTGGTCGATGGCCGCGTCGGGCTGTGGGCCGGGCTGCTCTTGGCGGCCAACGGCTTTGCGCTGGGGCTGTCGCGCATCGCCCAATACCAGGCCGCGGTCTTGCTGTTGAGCGCGCTCAGCGTATGGGCCATGTGGGTCTTTGCCCGCCAAGCCCGCCGCCAATATCTGGCGCTGGCCGCGGTGTTCTGCACCACCGGGCTGGTCATGCACTATGAATTTGCCCTGCTGGCCCCCGCGCTGATCTTGCTGCTGGTCGTGGGCTGGCGGCGCTCCTCCACACCGGACGCGGTGACGCACACAGGCGTGCTGGCGACGCTGGTCGCGGCTGTGGTGCTGGCCGCGGTCTACCTCCCGGCCTTTTTCAGCGACTATTTCGAGACGACGCAGGGCTATCTCGCCAATCGCCTGGGCGGACCGGGCGTGATGAACCTGCCCTTCTTTGTCGAGATGGGCACGTTTTACAACAGCAGCTACTTCTTCTTTGGGCTGGCGCTGCTGGCTGCGGTGGGCACAGGGCTGGCTTGGCGCGCTGACCGGCTGGTGGCCGCGCTGCTCACGCTCTGGTGGCTGCCCTTCTTCGTGCTCTATATCTTCATCGTGCGCTATCCCGGCACCCATTTCTACCTGCTCATGCAAAGCTGGTCCTTGCTGGCCGCGCTGCCGTTGGCCGCGCTGGTGGGAACGCGGCGCGCCTGGCTGCGCTGGGGTGGGGTGGCGCTGGTCGTGCTGTGGCTGGGCGTCTCGACCACCTATCTTTATCTGCTTTTCTTTCGCCAAGCGCCCGAATACCTGATCAACATCGACAAGGAGCGCGTGGCCTGGTATTGGTCACC
The DNA here is from genome assembly GCA_964655505.1 of uncultured Litorilinea sp. Classification (GTDB taxonomy): domain Bacteria; phylum Chloroflexota; class Anaerolineae; order Caldilineales; family Caldilineaceae; genus QEUY01. The sequence continues at coordinate 30,343 of CAZZNG010000011.1, forward strand.
CTTTCCCACACCCCAGAAGCCCCGCTTTGGCTTTCCCATCCAAGAGGGCTGGAAAGCGCTTGGCGTCTTGGGCGAGTGGGGCTATCTGGGCGACACCTACGCGGCCAATGATGACAATTGGGCCATCCGCCGTTGGTATTTAACGGCCTATCGCAAGCGCGATTTCGACGAGCAGCCGGATTTCATTTTCGTGGCGCGCCATCTGCAAGAGGTCAATCCAGCGTTTGACGATGCGATTCTGGATGCCTACCAGCGCGCGGGCGAGGTACGCGTGCGCGGGGAGCCGCGCATCGAGATCTGGGCGCGCACGCCGCTGCCCGTTGCCTATGTGACCTATGACGCGGAGCCGTTTGACCCCCTCTTTCGCCAAGACGTGGCCGCGCTGACGCCTGCTGCGCCCCTGCCTGCGTTGGTGCGCGATGCGGCGCTGGGCGATGCGCTCTTGCTGCGCCGTGCGGGCGTCAATACGCTGCACCCCGCGCAGGGCGAGACGCTGCATTTGGAACTGGTTTGGGTGGCCCAAGCGCCTCTGCCAGTGGATTACAAGCTCTTTGTGCATGTGGCCGGGCCGGATGGCGTGCCCATTGCCCAGTGGGATGGGCTGCCGGGGCTGAACACGGCGCGCACCAGCGCGTGGGAGGTGGGCGAGCCTTTCACCGACCATGTGCTCATGCCCATTCCTGCCGATGTGCCGACCGGCACATACCGGCTGTTGGTGGGCATGTACGATCCCGCAAACGGGGAGCGGCTGGGCGCGACCGCGGTCGATTTGGGCGAGGTCACGATCCGCTGATGGCTGTGTCATGGCACACGATCACACCGGCGCGCGTCCGGCTCTTGAGCATGTTGGGGGTGGCGCTGGTGGCGCAGGCGCTGCTGCTGCTCAACCTGCCGGGCTGGGTGCAACCTGGTTGGGTGCAAACTGTGGCGCTCTTGGTGTGGGCCGCGTGGCTGCCCGGCCATCTGCTGGTCGAGATCGTGGGCCGCGACTTTGGCGCAGCGCCGACTCAGCTTGAATGGGGCGTGTACGCCGTGGGCGCGGGCTATTTTGTGCTGACCGGCGTCTTGCTGCTGTTGAGCTATCTGCCGGGGCCGCTGGCCGCATGGCAGTTGCATGTGGGCGTGGACCTGGTCTGGCTGGCGCTGGTGGCTGCGGCTTGGCCCATCGCCGGTGAAGAGGCCCCCGCGCCCATCCCGCTGCCGCGCTGGGAGGTGGCCGCGTTGGTGGCGATCATGGCGCTGGCCGGGGGGCTGCGGCTGCTCCATCTCGGCTATGCCGAGTTCCACGGCGATGAAGCGCGCGCGGTGCTGCGCGCGGCCGCGGTGGTGCAGGGTTATGAGGATGTGCTTTTCCTGCACAAGAAAGGGCCGGGCGAGATCCTGCTGCCCACCGCAGTCTTTTTGGCAACGGGGCACATGACCGAGGCGACGGCGCGGTTGCCCTTTGCCCTGGCGAATCTGGCCGCGCTGGCCGCGGTCTACTGGCTGGGGCGGCGCTTGGTGGGGCCGATGACAGGGCTGCTCGCGGCCTTGCTGCTGGCGCTCGACGGCTTCTTGATCGGCTTCTCGCGCCTGGTGCAATACCAGAGTTTGGTGATCCTCTGCTCGGCGCTGGTGCTGCTGGTGCTGGTGCGCCTTTGGCAGCGGCCCCAGGGCTTGACGCGCGGGCTAATCTTGGCCGCGATCTGTCTGGCGACGGGGCTGTGGGCACACTATGAAGCGGGGCTGATTGCGATTCCCGCGCTGCTGCTGGTGGGTGCGCTGTGGCGGCGCGAGCCTGCACGGCGCGGCGCGCTCCTGGCTGGCGTCGGGTGGGCGATATTGGTGGGCGCGGGGCTGCTGGCGCTCTTTTACTGGCCCTTTGTGCGCCATGCCCAATTCAACGCCACCTATACCTATCTGGTCGAGCGGCGCATCGCGGGCGAGGGCTTCCCCGTCAACAATGTGGCTGATTTCTTCATCCGTCTCACCACCTACAGTTCAAGCTACTACGCGCTCTTTATCATGGGGGTGCTGCTTCTGGCGCTGCTAGCGGCTGCGCGCCAGGCGTGGCAGGGGCGCGGCGCTTGGCTTGTGTGGCTGTGGGGGGCGCTGGTGGCGGCGAGCGTGGCGCTGACCGTCTGGCAGCCGGATTGGGCCACAGTAGGTTGGCCCACAGTGGGCAGTCGCGACTGGCTGATCGGCATCTGGCTGGCGCTGCTGCTGCCGGTCTGGCTGGGGCCGCGGCTGTCGCTGGAAAGGCGGCTGTTGTGGCTGTGGTGGGGCGCGCTCTTTGTCATCATGCTCGGCTTCACCTCCAAGCCGCGCACCCATGTCTATGTCTTTATGACGCCGTGGGCGCTGCTGGTGGCCGCGGCGCTGCACGACGCGGCTGGTTGGGCGGCGCGACAGTGGCCTATGCGCCGGGTGGCGTGGGCCAGCGCGGCCGCGGCTGTGCTGCTGGCGCTGGTCTTTGGCGGCTATGTTTACCAGCTTTTCGCCTACACGCGCACCGAGATCCTACGCACTTGGGATGTCAACTGGCCCAGGGGCTATTGGCGGCCCTATGCCCTGCTGGACAACCGCGCGCTCTTTGGCTTTCCCCTGGCAAACGGGTGGAAGGTGGTGGGCGAATTGTATCGCAGCGGGCAGATCGAGGGGGACTACGCCACCAACGAGGTTGAGTTCTGGACACCCATCTGGTATACCCACGGGCGTATGCGCTGCGAGGATCGGGCAGACTGGTTTTTCCAGATCGACAACCCGCAGCCCGACCCGGCAGGCTACCGCGCCGCGCTGAGCGCGCAGTTGGCGGATAAGTTCCCCACCTGGGGCACGGTGACGATCCACGACGACCCGCGCATGATCATCCGGCGGCAGGGCGCTGACCCTGCGTCGGCGCGCACGCTGGCGCTGGCGGACTATGCCGCGGCCTTTGACGCCCATGCCACGCCTGATCTCCCCCTGGGCTATCCGGTGGTGGAGCCGCCCATTCCCCACCCCACCGACTTCAACTTTGGCGGCAAGATACGGCTGGAGGGCTACGCGCTGGACGCGCCCACACCTTTAGCGCCAGGCGATACGATCCGGCTCACGCTCTACTGGCGCGCCCTGCAGGACATCTCTCAATCCTACAAGGTCTTTAACCAGTCCTACTATGGCGATGGCGTCATGGTGGCGCAGCAGGACGGCTACCCTGTCTGCGGCAGCCGCGGGACGTGGCTGTGGGACCCTGGCGAACTGATTGCGGATGTGCACCTTCTGACCATTGCCCCTGACGCGCCCGATGGGCTTTACCCGCTCTATACGGGCCTCTACATCGAAGAAACCTTTGAGCGTCTCTCGCTGGTGGATGCGACCGGCGCGGCCATTGCCGACCAAGCCCACCTAACCGACCTGCGCGTCGGCCCCGCGCCCCAATAACCTAGCTCCCTTCCCAGGCAATCGCCACGGCTGCATCGTCCAGCAGCGCGCCGTCACTTGTGCGCGCGGGCAGCCGGGCATAGGTCGACCGCTCGTAGATGCCCACGCGGATCGACGCCACATCCTGCGCGCTGACACCGGCATCGGCGAGCAGGCGCGTATCCGCGACCACGGTTTGCGGCTGCCAATCGCGCAGCGCGTAGCGGTTGGCATAGGGCGCGCCGTCCAACTGGCCGATCAGGTCGCCCTGGCTGCCAAGCAAGTGGACGAAGATGGTGTAATCGCCCGGCAGTTGGGCCAAGCTGCCGTCGCTGCGCCAGTAAAAGGTTACTGTCTCGGCTGTGTGGGTGACGCCGAGCAGTTCAATGCCGCCGTCAAAGGCCACTTGCGGCCCCTGGCGTGGCGGCTGCGGCGTGGGCTTCGCCTCGATCCATAAATAGCCCAGCACAAGCGAACCAGTGCCCGCCACGTCAAGTTGTTGGCCTGTGTCTGGATCGTAGAATCCGGCGCGCAGCGGATAGCGGATGGGAAAGAGAGTGGGCGGCACATCCAGCTTCAACACATTGCGTACATATTGGCCTGTGGCCCAATCCGAGGTCGGCGTATCGTCAGGATGGCGCTGGTCGACAGTGACAAGCGTCGTGCCGTCGAGCGGATCGTCCAGGTGCAGAAAGACGCTGTAATCCTCGTCTAGATCCTGCAAGACACGCCAATACGCGACAACCGTCACCCGGTCGCCCGGCGCGGCCACGGTGGGCAGCGGGTCCAGGCCGATCAATTGCAGCTTGTCCTCGAAATCCGCCTGTACCTGGATCGCGGCGGGCAGCGCCACCCCTGGCGGCGACGTCATCTGGAAGGCGTGGGGCTGCGTCACTTGCAGCAGCCAGATCGCGGCGATCACACCCGCCACGCCTGCCACCCTGCGCCATTGATGCCGTTGAGATGGATCAGGGAGCGGGCGCGTCGATCCGGCCTGCTTGCGCTGCCGCCAGCCCTGCCATACCCCGGCCCCAATCAGCCCGATCCACGCCACGGTGGACAGCCATTGCATGGCAAAACGCAGCGGCGTCGCGCCAAAATGCAGGTCCAGCACAGAGCGCCCCGCGGGCAGGTCGAGCGTCAGCAGGCCGCTGCCAGGGGCCGGATGCACAGGCACATCTTCACCGTCGAGCGTGGCGCGCCAGCCGGGAAAATAGAGCAGGTTGAGCGTGATCGTGGCAGGCGCAGGCAGCGTCACCTGATAGCGCTGGTGGTGTGGCGTCTGGGCCAAGACAACGCCCTCGCCGCCCGGCGGTAGCGCGCCTTTGAGCCGGTTGATGGGCTGTCGCGCCAGGTAATCCTCGACCAGCGGCGACGAGTCGAGCACCCCTTCGACCCAAATGGGATTGAATTCGCCCAGGCTTGTCGTGCCCACAGCCTTGCTGCGTGCTTCATAGCGCGCCACCTCGTAGGGCGAGATGATGCGCGTGCCGGGTGCAAGCTTGAGCGGGTAGAGGTTGACCAGCGCGCTGCCGATCAACAGCGCCAGCAGCGGCGAAGCGATCCACGCTTCGCCGCGCTGCCAACTGCCGCCCCAATAGCGGGGGAGGGCAACGACGGCAGCGCAGAGCCAACTCAGCCCCAATGCGGTGAAGCCGTGCCAGCGAAAGGGCCATTCGAAGAACTCGACAAAGGGCAGCACTTCCCACATAGGCGCGGACCATTCCGTCGCCATGAAGCCGCAAAAGAGGGCAAAGAGCAGCATGAAGGTTCCTGTGCCCCAAAAGAGCGTTGTTTCGCCTTGCGTGCCTTGCCCCTGCGTACGCTGCACAGCGCCGCGCCTGCCGAACACGGTCACGGCGAGCAACAGCCCCAGCCCAAGCACACCTAGCGCCGCGCCCACAAGCTGCGCGCCGCCCAGAGTCAGCGGAAAATAGGGGTTGATCGCGGCACGGTCGAGCCGTGGCGACCAGGCCAGCAGTTCGCCCAGCGCGATGAATCGTTGGCGATAGTCGCTGCCCACAATGCGGTCGAGCGCAATGTATTTGCCTTCCAGCAGCGCGGGAACCCAGAACCAGGCACTGAGCGCCAGGCCAAGCAGACTGCTGCTCACCGTCCAGATCAACCCCTGCGGGCGGCGCGTAAAGGCCCAAAGGATGATTCCCTGCAGGCTGATCATGCCCATAAGGATGAGCGCGACCGCGTTGTGGCATAATAGCGTTCCCGCCAGCGCCAGGGCGAGAACAGCCGCGGGCAGCGGCATCACGCTAGAGCGTTGATGGGAAACCCTGGGCGCATAGAGCGCGACGATGGCCCAGGCCGTCCACGGAGGAAAGGCCCACGCTAGGTATTGCGCGGCGTTGCCCTGGATGAAGAGTTCGCGCAGCCCAATCGGCGCGTAGAGGAACGCGGCCGCGGCCACCACGCCGGCCCAATCGCCCAGCAGCCGCCGCGCCAAGTGGAATGCGCCTGTGCCGCCGACGAGAATCCCCACGACCAACATGCCCTTGTAGGCCATCTCCGCGGGTAGCCCCATCAGGTAGAGCGCGGCGACCAGAATATAGGGCAGCGGCGGCGCATAGACGAAGAGCGGGATGCCATAGCCAAAGGCTAGGTTCGCGGCCCAGCGCGGCAGCAAAATCCCCGCTTGCCAGGCGTGTATCATCTCCGTGGCGCGCACAAAGTGAACCGTGCTGTCTGCCGTGTCGGGCAGGCCGCCGGGCAGCAAAGCCCACAGCAGCGGCAGCATGACCAGCAGCGGCAAGAGCCAGGATGCGAGACGTGGCCGGTAGAGTTTGGCAGCGTTGACAGGGGACATGGACGACATAGATATAGTCTGCGCGATTCTGTTATTGCGTGAATTGGACTTCTAAAAGTAAATCTTCCGAGACGCTGCCAGCGTCCCGGAAGGTGACCCGATTACTCCAGGAAGATTAAGCGGGCGTGTGGGTAATGCGTTACTCGATCCACACATCAGCCAGCCAAATGGTGTCCCCCGCGGGCACGCCGTCACGCGTGACGGGCAGGCGCGCCAGCGTTGTGAGGTCATACAGGCCGGTCAGCAGCCGGTATGCACCCGGCGGCAGGTCCGCGGGCACGGACAGCGCGTAGCGATCCACCAGCACATCGCCTTCACACCAGATGGTGGGCGGTGCGACGCCTTGCAGCGGCGGCTGGTCCCACTGGGCAACGGGCGCACCGTCCGGCCCCACCAGGTGCAGCAGCGTCGTGTAGTCGTGGCGCGGCGGGCGCAGCGGCTGCCAGACCAATGTTAATTCGGCTGATTCGCCCGGTGACAGGGCCAACCTGGATAAATCGGCTGTGCCGAGGAGCGTAGCGTCTAGTTGCGCGCCGAGCAGCCGCACCTCGTCGCCGAGCGTTGGCGGTGTGGCAAAGGCGGGTGGCTGTAGGCCGTTCGTATCAACGCCCACATAGCCCGCGGCCAGCAGATCGCCGCGCGGCGTGGTCGTGCCCGCCACCATCGGCGGGATCAAGGCTCGGGCTTCGGCGTCATAGAAGCCCAACTCGACGCGCAGATAGCCAGGCGCAAGGTCCGCGGGTAGGTCGAACACATGCCCGTCCACGTAGATCTCGCCGGGCTGCCAGGTGGACGTGGGCGAACCAAAGGGCCAGCCTTCGCTGCGCCCGACTTCATTGCCCTCCGCGTCGACCAGCCGCGCCACCACATTGAGGTTGCGGTCAAGATTCGCTAGGGTATAGAGCCGGAAGCGCACGACCACTTGCTCGCCTGCACGGGCGGACTGGGGCGCGATCTGCGTTTCGACCAAACGGATCGCACCGGCCCAGTCGGTGAAGTAGGCGGGCGGCGGCGCGGCGCGCAGATCATAGACCCAGGCATAGTCAAGCCCGTGCAGCGTGACCGTGTGGACGGGCGTTAGCGTGGCGAAATAGTCGAGCATCTGCTCGGTGGGTACGCCGCGCTGCCACTGGTGCGCGTACAGCACCGCGTAGTCCGCGGCATAGAACGCTTCCAAGTCCAGATCGTGCCCTTCAAAAATGTAGTTGAACGAGCCGCCGCGATACCAGGACGCGACGGTCAACTGCGCCGCGTCGGGCAGGGCGTTGAGATAGCGCGCGGCCTGATCCAGCCCTTCACCCAAGCCGATCATCATCGTCGCCGGGGCCGCGCGGCTGCCGCCAAGCAGCGGATTGTAGTAGGTGAAGTAATAGGGAAAGTGGAGCAGGGCCAGCGCCGCCTGCGCCGCCACAGCGCCCCCCACAATGCCCGCCAGCAGGCCCCCGCGCCAAGCCGGTTGCGCCAACCGCGCCGCGATCCAACTTGCCAGCGCACACCAGCCCACGCCTGCCACCAGGTCCAGCGGCAGATAGGTAGGCAGCAGGTAGCGCGGGAACTTCTTGGATCCGAAGGTCATGAACACAGTGAAGGCCAGCGCGTAGAGCGCCAGCCATAGGGCATTCGTCGCGACCGTGCCCCGCGCGGCCGGTTCATCGCGGCGGCGCGCCACAATCCAAGCCGCGCCTGCCCACAGCAGCCCCAACAGCGTGACCGGCGTCGTGCGCCAGAGATAGACCACCGGGTAAAAATACCAGCCCGGATCGCCTGCCACCACCTCGCCCGCGAAGTAAACATCCTTGCTGTGCCCCTCGGCGGCAGACTCCTCGGCCGCGGCGAAAATGGCGCGCAGGTTCTCCAGCGGCTGCACCCACATGGCAGGCCACAGGGCCACAAAGACCAGCGCGGCCACCGCGCCCCACAGCGCCAGGTGTCGGGCTGCATGGCCGATTGTCTTGCCCAAGGGCGCGCCGCGCCGCCAGGCCATTGTCAAGTCGACCAGCGCGACCAGGCCGATGAAGGGCAGCAGGAAAAGCGCGGGAGATTTGGTCAGCCAGGCCAGCCCCGCGGCGATCCCCGACAGCACCAGATCGCGCCGGGCGCGGCCCAGGCGCGGATGGCGAAAGCGCAGATAGGCCAGCAGCGAGACAGCCATCAAGACGCTGCTCAACCCGTCCACATGCAACATGCGCGTCAGCCCCAGGCCAAACGGCTCGAAGCCGAAGATCAAGACGCCCACCAGCGCGGCCCCGCGGCCAATCAGATCCGCGGCCAGCCCATAGGCCAGCAGCAGCAGCCCCACAGTCGCCAAGACGACCATGCTGCGCCCCGCGGCCAGCATCTGCATGGGCGGGTGGGCATGGCTCTTGAGAAAATCCTCAATGCCCTCGCTCATGCTGCTGATCTGCCCGGCTGCGTCCGTGGGATAGTCGGGATAGGCGGCGAGGAAGCCTGCCATGCCCAGCCACATGGTCGTCACGCCGGGATGATAGCGCTGGAAGGTGGCGTGCCAATCGCCCTGGGTGAGCGCCAGGTAGAAATTGCCCGAACGGGTCAGCCAGGAACGTTCATCAACCGCCACAAAGCGATCCAGCGCCAAGCCGCGCGGCAGCCACAGCAGCAGCGCCAGCAAGATCAAGATCACCCAGTGGGGGATGCGCCCGCTGCGCCGGGGGTCGGCAAAGGACGCCCGCACCCTGTTCGGTGTGCGGGACGTGGTTGGGGTCGTCATAGCGGGTGCATGGCTATCGCCACGAGCATGATCGGGCGCATTCGGATTGGGTTCACCGGGTCAAGGCTGCACCGTGAACGTGCCCACCTCATAGGCGTCGCCCGCGGCATCGCCTCGCCGCGTCATGGGCAGGCGCTGCATGGTGTCCAGGTCATACCAGCCGACCAGCAGCCGGTATTCGCCGGGCGGCGCGTCCGCGGGAAGCTGCACGCTGTAATCGTCGGCAATGGTTTGGCGCGGCGGCCAATAGCTGGTGGGGATGAAGCCTTGCAGCGGTTGGTGATCGCCCTGGGTGACCAGCGTGCCGTCCGGCCCCACCACATGCACCAGCGTGGTATAGTCGGTGTGGATGAAGTTGGTGACGCGCCAGTGCAGCCGCAGGTTGATGGGATCGCCGGGGGCAAAGGTCTGCCCGTCGAGCGCCACTTCGCGCACCCTGTCGCCGTTGGCTTGGAGCAGGGCCGCGCCTTCAAGCGCCACCTTGTCGCCTAAGACCACAGGCGGGTTGACCTTGACACGCGGCGCGGGCGGCCAATCGCCCACAATCAGATAGTCGAGCACATAGGGATCGCTCACCGGATTGCCTGTGCTCAGTTGCACGCCGGTCAAGTGGTCAAAGGTCGCCGGGTCATAGAAGCTGATCTCCATGCGATAGAGGCCGGGTGGCGTGCCGGGGGGGATGTCTACCCGATAGGCGTTGTCGCGCAGGATCGAGCCGATCTCCCATTTGGAGGTAGGCATGCCGAGGGGCTTGCCCTCGCTCTTGAGCAGTTCATGCCCGTCTTGGTTGACCAGGCGCAGCTTGATGTTATAGTCGATGTCTAGCTCGCCCGTTTTGACCCAATAGATGGTCATGTCGAAGCGCTGCCCTGGGTACATGGCCCCCGAATAGGTATCGTAGTAGACCAGGCGGATGGCGTCGCCCCACTCCACCGAATAGGGCGCGGGCGGCGCATCGCGCATGTCATAGACGCCCGCGTAGTTGATGCCGTCGAGCCAGACTGAATGGATGGGCGTGAGGGTGTCAAAATAGGCGATCATGCGGCGCGAAGGCAGTTCGCGCTGCCATTGATGGTTGTAGATGACCGCGTAGTCGGCTTCCCAAACGTAGCGGTTGGAGGAGGTCGGCCCGTCGTAGAAGAAGCTGAACGGGCCGCGCTCATACCACGATGCAACGGTGGCTTGGGCTGTGTCTACGGTCTGGTTGAGATAGCGCGCCGCTTCATCCAGACCCTCGCCCCAGCCGATGAACATCACCTCTTCGGCCTTGTCCGCGCCGCCCATGGTCGGGTTGTAGTAGCTCATGTAATAGGGATAGGTGTTGATCGCCAGCCCCGCTTGCACCAGCAGCGCCACGCCCAGCAGCCCCGGCGCGGCCACCTGGCTCCAGCGCGCGCGGACGCGCCCGGCCAGCCACGCTAGCATCGCCACCCAGCCAATCGCGGCCAGGAGGTCAAAGGGCATGAAAACGGGCAGCAAATAGCGGTCGAACTTCTTGGCCGCCAGGCTCATGAAGATGTCGAAGAAAAGGATCGACGCGGCCAGGCTGATGACCGTCAACATCACCGCGCGCCGCCGCACCAGGCTATCGCGCAGGAAGAAACCGATCCCCAACAGCATGACGCCGACCATGACGATGGGGGTTGTGCGCCACAAGTAGTTGATGGGATAGAACCAGAAGCCAGGGTCGCCGTTGTAAATAGCGCCGTTGAAAAAGACCGGGCTAGAGTGTCCTTGGGTGGCGTAATCGCTGGAGATATCAAAGACCTGCGCCAGCGTCCACTCAGGGTTGACCCACAGCGCGGGCCACAGGGCAAAGTAGACCGCGACCGCGGCCACTGCCCAGATTGCCAGCGCGCGCACCACACGCCACAGCGCGGCCAGGTTCACCAGTTCTTGCCAGCGCCACCCGGGGCGCGCGGTCACATGCGCGGCCAGTTCGATCAGCGTGATCAAGCCAAAGAGAGGGATCAAGAAGATGCTGGGCGTCTTGGTCAGCCACGCCAGCGCGGTAAAGGCTCCCGCCGCGATCAGATCAGCCAGCCGTCGCCCTGCAAAGTGATAGGCCAGGAAAGCCAGCGTCGCCAGCAGCATAAAGGTGCTGAGCAGGCTGTCGGGGTGGAGGAAGCGCGACAGCGCGGCATGGAAGGGGTCAAAGGCGATCAAAATGAACCCGGCAAAGGCGGGCCACAGCCCAATCAGCCGCACTGCATACAGAAAGGCCAGCGTCAGCGCAATGACGTTGAAGATCACCACAAAGGTGCGGCCCGCGGCCAACATATCGATGGGGGCGTAACCGTAGCTTTGCAGCAGGTCCATGAACTCATCGCCCCAGCGGTGTTGGACATTTTCATGCGCCACGTAGTCCGGAAACTGCCATAGATAGCCCGCCGTCCCCGCGTACATGATCATTACGCCGGGATGACCGTGCTGGAAGGTGTCGATCAAGTTGCCGTGGCTCACAGCCTGATAGAAGTTGGCCGAGCGGACGAGCCATTTGCTTTCGTCGATGGTGACAAAGTGGTCAAGCTGGAACGCGCGCGGCAGCCACACCGCCAGCGCAAT
>CAZZNG010000012.1:0-40906 GCA_964655505.1 uncultured Litorilinea sp.
ACTTGAGTCATGTCCAGTCTCCTCTGGCTGATACAACGGGGTGAAATTGGGGATAGCCTATCTGACGAGAACCAACGGGTACACCCAATAGCTTGGCAGGCGCAGGCTATGCAACGCTGTGTCGAATACAGGAAGCAGGGAGTATAGCCTTAGCGACCGTCAAAGAATTCGCCTGCATGAAGGACGCATGGGGAGCGATGCGCAGGCAGAGTGGATTCTGGTTGCTCTGTCAGTGTGGCTAATATGTTACGTCAAATGGGGAGGTCTAGCAAGTGAGTTTTTTGGGGCCAGCGTTGCCATCGGCCTGGGATTCACCTTCCGGGAAGATCCGCCTTCCGGATCGATTTTGCCAGCGATCCTGATTACCCACTTCATTTCTTAACTTTCATCCAGCGTCCCGGAAGGCTAGGCATCCGCGACAGCCGCTTACTCCAGCGGCGTCACAACTTGCACGCCGTCTGTCTCTCCAGCCTGATCTGTGACGGAGCCAGGCCAGCCCGGCGGCACAACATCCGGCACATTGCGCCGCAGTTCTTCGAGCCAGACGTGCGCCTCGGAGTCGCTGGGCGCGCGCCAATCCCCGCGCGGCGACAGCGAACCGCCTGACCCCACCTTCGGCCCGTTGGGCAGGGCCGAACGCTTGAACTGGCTGATCTGGAAGAAGCGGAAAAGAAAAACCTCCAGCCAGTGCTTGATCGTGGGCAGATCATACTCCTGCCGGTTGGCTTCGGGCAGCAGACTCGGCCACACGCCTTGGCTGCGGTCGTGCCACGCGCTGTAACTCAAGAAAGCGATCTTGCTGGGGCGGAAGCCAAAGCGCGAAACATGGTAGAGGTTGAAATCTTGCAGCGCATAGGGGCCGATCTTGGCTTCGGTGCTTTGGGCCGGTGTGTCCGATTCACCGTCTGCATGGGGAATCAGTTCCGGCGAAATCTCTGTCGCCAGGATCGAGAGCAGCGTGTCGGTTGTCTCCGGCCCGAATTGGTTGGTCTGGGCTACCCAGCGGATCAAGTATTGGATCAAGGTCTTGGGCACGGATGCGTTGACGTTGTAGTGGGACATGTGATCGCCCACGCCATAGGTCGCCCACCCCAACGCCAGTTCGCTGAGGTCGCCTGTGCCCAGCACCAGCCCATTGTGGTAGTTCGCCAGCCGGAAGAGGTGCGAGGTGCGTTCGCCTGCCTGCACATTCTCAAACGTCACGTCGTAGACCGGCTTTCCCTCGGCAAAGGGATGCTTGAGGTCGCGCAGCATCTGCATGGCCGATGGCCGGATGTCGATCTCCTCGCCTGTGACGCCCAGCGTCTTCATCAAGTTGTGGGCGTTGCGGTTGGTGATGCTGCTGGTGGCGAAGCCGGGCATGGTATAGCCCAGGATATTCGTGCGCGGCAGCCCCAAGCGATCCATGGTGCGCGCGGCGACAATCAGGGCTTGGGTCGAATCCAGCCCGCCCGACACACCCAGCACCACATGCTTGATGCCCGTCGCCTCCAGCCGCTTCATTAGCCCGTGCACCTGGATGTTGTAGACCTCGTAACAGCGTTCATCCAACAAGTTCGGGTTGCTTGGCACATAGGGAAAGCGGTTGACCGGCTGTGCCAGCGGGATCATCTGCTCCGGCGTCTGGAAGCGGAAGGGCACGCGACGAATGTGCTGGACATGATCCCGATGATCCGCCACCAGGTCGCCAAAACTGGTCGAGCGCATCCGGTCCTGCACCAGCCGCTCCAGGTCGATGTCCGCTACGATCAACTGCTCGTCCGCGGCAAAGCGTTCCGACTCCACCAGCAGACTGCCGTTCTCATAGATCAGCGCGTGGCCGTCCCACGCCAAATCGGTCGTGGACTCGCCCGGCCCTGCCGCGGAATACAAATAGGCGGCAATGCACTTGCCCGACTGGCTGGCGCACAACGTCCGTCGCCAGTCGGCCTTGCCCACAGTGATGTTGCTGGCCGACAGGTTGACCAGCACCGTTGCGCCTGCCAGCGCGGCATAGGTGCTTGGCGGGATGGGTGTCCACACGTCCTCGCAGATCTCGGCGTGCAGCGCAAAATCGGGACGCTGCTCATCCACAAAGACCAGGTCATTGCCAAAGGGAACCCGCTGGCCGAGCAAGTCCACCTCGCGGCTCACGGCATCGCGCGCGGCGCTGAATTGGCGCTTCTCATAGAATTCGCGGTAGTTGGGCAGATAGCTCTTGGGCGCAATGCCCAGGATCTGGCCGCGATAGATCACCACGCCGCAGTTAAAGAGCCGTTGGTCAAAACGCAGCGGCGCGCCGACAACCAGCACAGGCGTCAGCGACCGGCTGGCCTCCACCAGCTTCTCGATGCCCTTCACCGACGCATCCAGCAGGGCATCTTGGTGAAAGAGATCCTCGTTGGAATAGGCCGAGAGGCCAAGTTCCGGGAACAACGCCACCGCGGCATGTTGCTCCGATGCGCGCCGCGCCAGGGCCAACGTGCGCTCTGTGTTGAAGTCTGGATTCGACACGCGCAGATGGGGCACGCAGACCGCCACACGCACGAAGCCGTGTGAATAGAGGGAGAAGAACGGATGATACGCTGCTTGTGGGTTCGGGTCCATCGGGTATCCTCGATCAATCACTCTCAACAAAAACAGACTGGGGCAGACCAGGCGCAAGATCGCCGGCTGCCCCAGTCTCAGAACGGGTCTTGCCCCTAGTTTGCGCTTGAAAAGATCAAGCCGGCGACCAAAAAGATAAAACAGAAAGCCAGCAACATGACCACGATCACGGGTATCAACAGCACGGCAATGGCGCGGCCACCGGGCAAATTATAATTAACCCGGATTGCAAAGTAGGTCAATACCAGCGAATAGATCGAGAGCAGCGCGGCTAGACAGCCGCCCAAGAAAGGCACAATCCCCAAGAGGGCGCTCACGATGGTGATAGGCGCTTGAAAGGTCGCCAGGAGATAGGTAAAGACGCCAAAGTCCCCATCGCCGCCCAACACCTTTGCCAGCAGATGATAGATGCCCGCGCCGATCAAGAAGAAGAGCGGCACGGTGATAATCGCGGCAAAGCCGCCCGCGCCCATCATGGACCCCATCAGCGGGGCAAGTTGCGCCGCGACCTCCGGCGGCAGATCTGCTTGGGCCAACATTGCATTGACCGATCCGGCGGACGTCAAGCCCTGGATCAAGCCAAAGATGGCGGCGATCACACCGGCAATGACCATCCACAACAGCGCAGTCTGCAAGGTCGCGTTGGGCTGGGTCCTTTCTGCCTGAAACACTTCCTCGCCCGGCTGCAGCGTCACCCTGCGCCAGGTCTCAATCATGCCTGCAAAATCCATAAGTCCCCCTCCTTTGTTGTTTGCCCTATCAAGTTGTTTTACCCTATCGAGTTGTTTGCCCTGCCGGTTGGCCGCAACGTTACACAGCAAGCCGAACGTATAAATGCACGGTGAAGTGCGCTGCGCCATCAGTATAGCGCGCCCACCGGCCAAGCGCTAGTACTGCCAAGATCCCCATGCACAGGGGAGAGGAGACCGCGCGACGCTAGCGCAGTTTGCCGCGTGCAGCAATCGGCCAGACGATTTCGACCTGCCCCTGGCGCACGCCATAGAGCGTGTCGTGCAGAAAGACGGTCGCATCCCCATAACCGGGGATCATATCAAAGGTGGTTCCGACCTTTGGCACGTCGCTGGGATGGGCCAGGGTAATGATGCCGTGTTCCGCGGACAACACCATATTGCGCGTGGCAAAGTCCACCGGCAGCGGCGACGGAAAGCCGCGTGTCTGCGTCTTGAAGCCCGTGTCGCAGATCACCCGGTCGGGCGCGGGGCGGCTCGTCACCCGTGCGCGTAGGAAGAGCGACGGCTCCAGCTTGACGCCCCATTCCTGATAGGATTGGTCACAGAAGATCGCGCCGCCCGCCTGGATCTCGGTCATGCCTTTAATGGTCGACGTGACCATGTACGTGCCGCTGCCGCCACCGCTCACGATATCGATGGGCAGACCAGCTTCGCGGCAGGCCGCGGCGGAATCGACCAGTTCACCAATGCTGGCGCGGATGCCCTGCTCTTTTTCCTTCTCATCGCGCGCGCCCAGATGATGTCCTTCCCAGGTCATCACCCCGCGCAGCCGCACGCCGGACGTATCCATGATCTGCTGGGCCAAGGCGACCACCGGCTCGCCGGGCAGCACCCCGGCGCGGTGCATCCCCGTATCCACCTCAATCAACACGCCAACTTCGACGCCGATTTGCGCGGCGGCCGCGCCGATTTCGCGCACGTTTTCCAGCGAATCCACCGCGACCTTGACCTCGGCATGGCGCTGGATCGCGGCCAGGCGCGCGGTCTTTTGCGGGCCGACCACCTGGTTCGCCACCAAGATATCGCGGATGCCTGCCGCGGCCATGACCTCGGCCTCGGACAATTTGGCGCAGGTAACGCCGATGGCGCCCGCGGCCAACATCTTGTGGGCAATGGCAGGGACTTTGACGCCTTTGGTATGGGGCCGCCAGTTGACGCCATTGGCGCGCAGTTCACCGGCAATGGCCGCAATGTTGCGCTCCAGGCGATCCAGATCGACCCACAGCGCGGGGGTATCCAGTTCGGTAATATGTAGACCTACTTCGGTCATGTCTCTGTTCCTGTCTTGCTCACAAATGGGTTGGCCGCGTGCGCTTATTAGTCGAGCCAGATCGGATTGGTCCAGGCGCGCCCGCCCTGGGCGTCGCACACGGTCACGCGCAGGTATGGGCTTTTCATGCCAGAGGCATCCAGCGTCACCTCCAACATGCCGTGTCCCTCGGTCGTCTTTGCGCCCGGCCCCGACCCTGTGACCCAGACGCGCGTGGCCGGTGAGCAGCGTACGTTCACCTGGCGGCTATCGGTGACCTCGACGTCGTAAATCTGCGGGCCGGTGCTGGAATAGAAGTGCCCGGCCTTGAGCGCGGCCAGCAGCGCGTCCGGCTCCAGCGTCTCGGCCTTGACCATCACCCAACCGCGGTCAAAGTCGGCGTGGTTGGGGATGAAGTGGCAGTCGTCGGCAGCATAGGTGAAGTAGCGATGGCCGCGGCCCAGCATGATCTCGGCGATGTGCCAACTGTCCCCGCGGTCGTTGTGATCCACGGCAACGCCGTTAAAGATCTCGATGGCATCCACATCGCCCAGCGAGACAATGTCCTCCGGCGTCAGCGTGTACCATTGGGGATGGGCCACGCCCACAAACGCCCCCGCGGCCTTGGCGCGCGCGGCCAATTCCGGCCCGGATTCGCCGTTTTGCGGCGGCGCAAAGTCCAAGGGCAGCCCAACGCCCACGAGATGCCAGATGCCGCCCAATTCCGTCTCGCCCGCATGCAATTCCGCGCCGATGATCGTCGTAAAGCGCTCATTGCGATAGGGGCGCGTGTCGGTGATCGGAAAATCGTACTGGGCCAGGAAATGATCGGTCAGGCTGATGAAGTCATAGCCTGCCTCTTGGTAGTGCTGGCACACCGCTTCCGGTGGGCGCCGCCCGTCCGAACGGGTGGAGTGGGTGTGCAAGTTGCCGCGCCAAAAGCGCCCGGGCTTATCAAAGGGAAGGTGGTTCATGCTATCGTCCTCAATATTGTTTGAATCATTGTTTGAATAACAATCGTTTGTTCGCAAGGTTCACAAAGTTAACGCTTCAGCTGGGCTACTTCCACGCGTCGTGCAAGAGCCGCAGCCAGTTTCCATGTAGAATGGCGGCAATGTCCGCTTCGCTATAGCCGCGGTCCGCCAGCAGTTTGTTCAGACGCTGCAAGTCGGCAATGGTATCCAGGTCAGACGGCGACTGCTCTCGCCCATAGCCCCCGTCCAGGTCCGTACCGATGCCCACATGGCGCGCGTTGCCGGCCAGTTGGCAGATGTAGTCGATGTGATCCACAACCGTGTTCATGGTCACGACCTCGTTGCTCGTCTGCCCATTGACCCAGCCGGGATAGAGCATCCAGTTGTCAAAGGCCGCGCCAATCACGCCGTCGCGCTCGAAGATCGCCTTGAGTTGATCATCGCTGAACTGGCGCTGATGGGGCACAAGCGCCCGCGCGTTGTTGTGGCTTGCCAGGACAAGCCCGTCATAGTGCTCCAATGCCTGCCAAAATGCCTGGTCCGAACAGTGGGTCAGATCGAGCACCACGCCGAGCCGCGCCATCTCCTTGACCAACTCGACGCCGATGTCGGTTAGCCCCAGTTCCGTGCCCGTGCCCCCGGCATAGCGCCCCGGCCCGTAGTGGGTTGGCCCCAACAGCCGCAGCCCCTCCTCCACCCACGCGCCCAACTGGGCCGGTTCGAGGATTGGGTCGGCCCCTTCCATACTGATCACAAAGCCCAATGGCGGCGTCTCTTCGGTTGGCTCAGGGTGCGCTGCATCCCACGCCTGCCACTCCTGCACATGCGTGTCGAGGCTGGCCGTATCGCCGATGATACGCACATGCCCTTGCATCTCCAGTGCGCGGTAATAGGCCAATTGCCCGTGGGCCATGCCATACGCCTGCGCGGTGGATGCATAGTCGATGTGGGGCGCGGTGTGCCCGGTCGAGCGCGCGATCAAGGTCGCCACGGACAAGAAGATGCGCCCTCGCCGCATCTCTGGATAGGCAACCGTGCCCAGGGCGCGGCCCTTGCCCTGGGTGCGCTGTTCCCGTGTGCGGATGGTATACGCCGAAGCCAATAAGTCACGGTTCCATTGCAGCGCGTTCATCGACAGGTCAAGATGGGCATCGATGATCAACATGTGCGTGGCCTCCTTTAAGGATTGGGCTAATGATTGGGCGCTTGGTGATGCAATTTAAGAAATTCATCCGAATGACCGTCCGGGACGGTTAGACTTCCGGCAAGGTCTAGCCGCCTGAAATGCGCGGCCTACCAGGCAGTCCACCCGCCATCCACCAAGATATTCTGCCCCGTGATGTAGCTGCCTGCATCGCTTGCCAGCAAGACGACAAGCCCCTTCAATTCCACCGGCTCGCCCATGCGCTGCATGGGCACTTTGGCCTCCAGCCGCTGAATGAATTCAGGCAGCCGCCCGCGCACCTTGGGCGAAGGAAATGCACCGGGCGAGATGGCATTCACGCGTACCTTGTCCTTGGCCCAATAGACAGCCAGATGGCGCGTCAAGTGGACCAGGCCCCCCTTCAGCCCGTGGTAATTGGGCGGGCTGTTCACCGGCAGTTCCGCATAGGCGTCGGGATAGCTGGCGACAACCCCATACATGCTGGCAATGTTGATGATGGAACCGGGCGCTTTGCGTGCGCGCAGGTGATGCACCACCTCGCGCGCGAGCAGGAAATAGGCCGTTACCCCTACATGATACGCGCGGTCAAAATCCTCTGCCGTGGCATCGTCGATGTCCGGGGCAGTGGTTCCATACGCATTATTGACCAAAATGTCGATGCGGCCTGTGCGCGAGAGCACACCTTGCACAAATGAGGGAATGGTATCCGTGTCGCCCTGGTTGAAGGCCAGCCCAATGTGGCCTGTGCCCGGCAGCGATGCGGCGAACGCCTCGGCCTGGGCTGCCTCGCGGCTCGTCACGACCAGCGTCGCACCGGCCTCGGCCAGCGCGCGGCTCATGGCGGAGCCAAGCCAGCCCGCCGCGCCCGTCACGATGGCGACTTTGCCGGTCAGGTCAAATAGGTTTTGGATGGTCGGTTCGTTGGAGCCGTCATATTCAACCATGATTCATCCTCTTTGGCTTGGAATGTGCCGCGGGTCTGTTTGCCCGACCCGCTTGTTTACCCGGCGCTTGCTTCGAACGGGCGCGTGGGTTCGCACGCCTGCCAGGGGCAGATCAACCGAACAACACAGTAATCAGGCTGCGCCCTGTCACCAACTCCAGCCCGGTCAAAAACAGCAGCGCATAAATGAGGCGGTTGAACCAGCGATCACTAAAGCGCTTGTTTAGGAAAATGCCCAACCGCACACCCACATAGGCAAGGGGAGAAAGGAGCAGGATGGTCGCCACATTGCCAACACGCAGCAGCCCCAACATGGCGTAGGGAACAAGCTTCACCAAGTTGAGAATGGCAAAGAAAATGACGTTCGTCCCCACAAAGATCTGGCGCGGCAGTTGCTGCGGCAGCAGATAAATGGTGGCAGGCGGGCCGCCTGCATGGGCAAGCGTGGAAGTAAACCCAGCCGCCGCGCCCAGCGCCACCCCTGCCGCCGCGGGCGGTCTGCTCTTGACCAGCGCGCCCACGATCAATGAGCGCGTCAGTTGGTAGACCACAAAGATCAGCGAAACCGCGCCCAGCACCATCTTGAGGATGCGCTCGTTGTCGCTGAAATAGCCAAACAGCAGCGCGCCCAGCGCAATGCCAATGATGGCGCCCGGCAGCATCAATCGAATGCTGGGGCGGTCATAGGTTTGCCAGTAGTGGCGGATGGAAAAGATGTCCGCGACGATCAACAGCGGCAGCAGGATCGAGGCCGCATCGGTCACCGAAATGGTCAGCGCCATAAGCGGTGTCGCCACCGCGCCCACGCCGCCGCCAAATCCGGCTTTAGAAATCCCAATCAAGAGGACGGCTAGGGCAGCCGTGACCCAAAACATCGTGGGATAGTCGGGTAGACTCACACAAGCGCTTTCTATGCTGAGAAGGATGTACTAGGTAGGTGCATGGCAGCAAGCAAAGGACGCTTGCGGGCCACTCTTTGATGCGGACGTCAGGGCGACCGTCCACAGAGTATTCCAGTATTCATGTACCGTATTCACATGGCATTGTAGACCTTGGCGCGGCAATCACCCAAACTGCCGTCTTGCCAATCGCCATTGCACGCCGCAACATCGCAGCCGCGACAGGTGGAGAGAAGCAGCACCTATTTCACCTATATTTATTTCGCGCCAGATAGCCTGTAAGGTACACTATACGCGAGCGGTTGTCGTTTCCATCGCGCTCGCCCCCTCTCATCGTGCATCCCCTTCGACAGCCACGCTTCGACAGCCGAAAGAGGAAAATCAGACCATGCCTCGCAAGTATTTCGATGCGATTTTAGCTGAATTGCGCGATGAGATCAGCACCATGGGCGGCTATGTTCGCGAAGAGTTGGACGTTGCCCTTGCCGCGCTCCAAGACCTCGATGAAGAAGCCGCGGCCCGTGTGAGCGAGTTGGACCGGCAGGTCAACGCCATCCGCTTCAACATTGAAGAACGCTGCTTCCTGATTGTTGCCACACAGCACCCCGCGGCCAGCGATCTGCGCCTGATCTTTGCCGCGGCCAACATGATCGTAGACCTGGAACGCATGGGCGACCAGGCCAAGGGCGTCGCCAAACTCATCCCCGACCTACGCAGCCAGCCCGATCTCGCCCATCCGGTTGAACTGCGCCAGATGGGCCTCATCGCCGGTGAGATGCTCACGGACGCATTGCACGCCTTTGCCCAGGCCGATACGCAACTGGCCCAGGCAGTCGCCCAGCGCGATACCGAGGTCGATGCGCTCTATGCCAGCGCCTTTACCCAGATCATGCACATGCTGGCAGAGACATCGGACGAGGCGCGCGTGCGCGTTGTCTATCAACTGCTGCGCGCGGCGCGCGAACTGGAGCGCTTTGCCGATCTGGTGGAAAACTTCGCCGAACGCAGCATCTACCTGTTCACCGGCGAGATGCCCTATCCAGGCCAAGGGCCGGGCGTGTCTAGCCTTAATTTGTAGCCGTACTGCCTTATATACCCTCCGGCTCATTCAACTCGCCTGCAATGCGCGGAACTAGCAGCACAGGCCATGAGAGGGTAAAAGCAGGGATGGCCGCAACGGCGCGCCACTCCGCCCCACGCCGACGGCAGTGGTCAGGATCAGGGTTTTGAAAGCTTGTCGCACCCCATCCGGCATAGCCAACCGTCATTTCTCCATTTGGAGATGTGGCATCCTCACAGATGAATGTACGCAAATCGTAAGAGTAGGTATATAGGCCGAAGAGCATCCCGACACAAAGATAGGCAAGCAGCCCAAACAGAAGCAATGCTTTCACAGCCACACCTCGCGCATTCTCAATGCTGTCTACTGTCTCACTCAGCACCGTCCGTCAGCACCGCGGCCAAGACATCCATCCCACGCCGTACCAGGTCATAGTCGGCCTGTGACCCCATATGCCCGATGCGGAACACCTTGTCCGCCAGGGGGCCATAACTGCCGCCCACGACCATGCCCTTGGCGCGCAGCGCCTGATCCAGTTCCTGCCATGTCCAGCCTTCCGGAACGTGCGCGGCGGTCACCGTGGGCGAGGAATAGCGCTCATCCGCGGGCAACAGCGCCACCCCCATCTCCTGCAAGCGTTCACGGCACATGGCCGCAACTTGGGCATGGCGCGCATAGGCCTCTTCCAACCCTTCGGCCATCAACAGATCAAGCGCAACCTCCAGCCCGGCCATCGCCTGCCAATTGTGCGTATAGGGCATGTAACGCTGCTCAATGGCTGTGCGCCACGGTTTGAGCGCGTCATAGCCCACATAGCCGACTTCCTCAATCGCGTCCCAGGCGCGCGGGCTGATCGACACCATCGACAGATCGGGCATCAAACTCAACGCCTTCTGGCTGCCTAACAGCCCCAGGTCGATCTGCGCCGCGTCCACATCCACCGCGACGCCGCCCGCGCTGGCAACAAAGTCCACATAATAGAGCGCGTCCACTTCACGCGCGATCTGGCCGACTTCATTTAAGGGGTTGAGCGTGCCGCTGGGCGTTTCGCAATGCACAGCCGTGATCAAGCGCGGGCGGAAGCGCAGCGCGGCCTCGCGCACTTTTTCCGGCTCCACGATCGCATCGTAGCCAAAGCCCACTGTCTCGACCTGCGCGCCAAGCGCCTGGGCCATCTCGGCAAAGCCATAGCCAAAGACGCCCGTCGCCACAGCCAACACGCGGTCGCCGGGGCGAATTACGCTCTTCATTGCGCCCCACAGCGCCAACATGCCTTCGCCACATAGGATCGCCACGTCGTTCTGCGTGCCTAAGAGAGTCTGTAAGCCGCGTTCGCAGCGGCGATAAAGGTCAAAGAAATCAGATTCCAGGTCACTGCTGCCGAAATCCTGCATGTAGGCTTCGCGCACCGCGAGAGGAATCGACACGGGACCGGGAACAAGCGGGATCGAATAAGTCTGCATAAAGGGCGCTCCCTTGACAAGGTGGAGTGTTCAAGGTTCAATGCTTGCGACCAAGGGCTGTTTTCACAGAGCGCGGGCACGGCACAGCCACGCACAACCGCGCCGCCATGCCCACACCTGCAAACCTTGACCGGAAGCTTATGGACGACATTGTAACCGCCATCCGAGCCGCCAACAAACTCTACCTCTCAGGGCCGTTTGGCAGCCGCAAAACCACCTACGGCATCGAACGCATCCGCAGCCTGTTGCAGCGCGAGCGGACGCGGGGCGACGACATTTTGGTGCTTGTGCCCCAGTTGCCCCAGGCCAAGGCCTACCGCGCCTTTTTACGCGGGCCGGATGCGCCGCCCGGCCCCCCTGTGCGCCTCACCACGCTGGCCGGTCTGGCGCGCAGCGCGGTTGAACTCTACTGGCCGCTGATTGCGCCCAGCGCGGGCTTTGCCAGCGGCAAACAGGAGCCAACCTTTCTCAACCTCGAAACAGCCCAATATCACATGGCCCCGCTTGTCGACCGCGGCCTTGCCAGCGGCGACTTCGACGGCATTCGCGTCGAGCGCAATCGCATCATCAGCCAGGTACTTGACAACCTAAACAAAGCGGCTATGCACGGCTTCACCATCGAAGAAGCCTATGCCCGGCTTGAACTGGCCGTTCCCCTGGGCGAAACGCGCACCGCGCGCATCAATGCGCTGCGAGCGTCACTGCGGATCAGCCGCGACTTTCGGCAGCTCTGCCTGGACCATGCGCTGGTCGACTTCAGCCTCCAGGTCGAGCTATTCAGCCGCCATATCCTGGTCAACGACTGGAGCCGCACCCACCTGCTGCGCACCCACCGTCATCTGATTGTGGACAATGCCGAAGAACAAAACGCGGTCACCCACGATCTGGTGCGTCAGTGGCTGCCGGAGTTGGAGAGCGCGCTGATCATTGTGGACGAGGATGCCGGTTATCGGCTCTTTATGGGCGCGGACCGAGAAGGGGCAGAAAGTTTGGCTGAGTTGTGCGACCTGCAACTGCGCGTGGATGCAGCGGGCGATCAGCAGCCAGCGCTGCGCGCTACGGCCATCCGCGTTGACCGGGCCAGCCGCAGCCGCGCCCAAGCGCCCACGCTGCCCCCGGAACTGACCGATTTGCCCCCGGCCTTTGTCGCGCCCGCGCAGACGCTGCGCTTCTACCCGCAGATGCTCCA
The DNA here is from genome assembly GCA_964655505.1 of uncultured Litorilinea sp. Taxonomy (GTDB): domain Bacteria; phylum Chloroflexota; class Anaerolineae; order Caldilineales; family Caldilineaceae; genus QEUY01. Next base: position 12,281 of record CAZZNG010000012.1, read on the forward strand.
CTGGGTCATCGACCAGGTGACACACCTGGTGCGCGAGGAGGGCATCGAACCGGGCAACATTGCCATTGTCGCGCCCTTTGTCAGCGACGCGCTGCGCTTCAGCCTGCAAAACGGGCTGACCGATGCGGGCATCGACCTGACCACCCACCGGCCTAGCCGCGCCTTGCAAGACGAGCCTGCCGCGCGCTCGCTGTTGACCTGGGCCGCGCTGGCCCATCCTCATTGGGAGATCCGCCCGGCCCAATCCGACGTAGCGCAGGCGCTGCTCCAGAGCATCCCGCGGCTCGACCCGGTGCGCGCGTCCCTGCTGACCAACATCGTCTACCCCTTGCGCCGCAGTACGTTGGAGATTACCCCCTTTGGCGCGCTGCAGCCGGAGATGCAGGCGCGCATCACCTTTGGCTCCGGCGAAGCCTATGACCGGCTGCGCGATTGGCTCTATGCCTACCGCAGCAGCGACGAGATCCTGCCGCTGGATCAGTTTTTTGCTCGCCTCTTTGGCGAACTCCTCAGCCAGCCAGGGTTTGGCTTTCACCTCGACTACGACGCCGCGCGCATCGCCAACCAACTGGTCGAATCGGCGCGCAACTTCCGCTGGGCACTGGAAGGCAGCGGCCCCCAGACGCCCAATCCCAGCGATCTGGGCAAAGCCTACTTGGGCCTGATCAACAGCGGCGCGCTGGGCGCGCTGTTTGCCCCTGGCTGGCAAGAGCCGCAGGACGCTGTCTTTCTGGCCCCGGCCTACACCTTCCTCATGCGCAACCGCACGGTGGATGTGCAGTTCTGGCTCGATGTCGGCTCGTCGGGATGGTGGGAACGGCTCTATCAGCCGCTCACCCATCCCCATGTGCTGTCGCGCAGCTGGCCTGCCGACCAGCCGTGGACCGATCTGGACGAATATCAGACGCGGCAGGAGACTATGCGCCGCGTCCTCTTGGGGTTGATCCGCCGCACCCGACGCCGCATCTACTTAGGCATTTCCGATTACGGCGAGTCGGGATTTGAACAGCGGGGCGCGCTGCTCAACGTCATCAATCAAGTGCTGGCCCAGGCCTCATAATCAGCAGTCTGAACAATTAACGGCCTAAACGACCAGCGGCCTGAAGGGGCAACACGCTGGACGAGCGAGGGCCAAACATGCACTGCCAGAATAGGATGACAAACCCAAATAAAACCCAAAATCCCAAATAAAAAAGGTAGGAGACGGCGGGCACCATCTCCTACCTTAGTTAGACGCCTCCGAGGAGGGGTTCATCGGCGTCTGAACAACAGCGCAAGTATAGAATGCATCCGGCAGATTAATCTGGAATTAACCTGTCTTGAGAAAACCATGAGAACTTTTGAGCGGCTGGTTTTGTTCTCCACGCGGATCAGCGTATACTGACAGCATGATGCCCGATGCTTCCCCTTATCGCCGTGTTGCCGCCTTGCGCGCAATGGCCGCAGCCGGTGTTGCTGCAGTGTGCCTATTGGCCCAGGTTGCCATACGTCCTGTCTCCGCCGCGTCGGAGCCATGCAGCCCGCCCAATGTGATTCCCGCCTCTGTCTGCGACTTTGACTCGTTCCGCGGCGAGCCGCCGCGCCAGATTCCAAACGGCTGGAACGAGTTCATTCTTGAAGGTGATCCCGTCTATTTCCAGGATGATCACACCTTCTTTGGCGGCCCCAATCTGACCATCCGCGGCAACAACGGCCCCTTCAAGGCGGGCATCTATACGCAAGTCGAGGTCACGCCGGGCGCGGGCTATCGCGCCAGCCTTTCATGGGGCGCGCCCACCAATCCTGAAACCTTTGGCCGCCAGCTTGGCATTGACCCCACAGGCGGCACCGACCCCACCAGCCCCAACGTAATCTGGGGGCCAATGCACTGGGGCGAAGGACGCATCCTCAACTACCCGCCGCCCGATGTGAACATTGACGTGCGCGCGCGGGCAGCAGGCAACATCATGACCGTCTTTTTCCTCGTCGATCACCCCAGGGTGACAGGTGGCGACGACATCATTTTGATCGACGCGCTCGCGCTCTATCCCGACGAATCCGCGCCGCCGCTTGAGATAGCGGTTGAACCCACACCGGAGCCAACCGCTACGCCTGAACCTATCGCCCAATCAGAACCGGCTACGCAGCCAGAAGCCAGCGCGCAGATCGCAGCCGCGCCAGCGGTCCCGGCTGCGCCGCCGCCCGTGCCGCCTACCGCGACGCCCGAACCAACCGCCACCCCGACAGAGACGCCCACCGCGACCCCCTCACCGACGCCAACGGCTACGCCCACCGCGACGCCTTCGCCGACGCCCACAGCCACGGCAACATGGACCCCTTGGCCCACGGTCACGCCTGTCGCGCAGAGCTTTGACGCGGGCGCAATGCAGCAGCAAGTGCTGGAGATTGCACGGAGCAACGACCCGCAGGGGTTACTCGCCTTCGGGCTGCTCAGTTTCTCCGGGGCTGGGCTTTTCGGCGGCTCGCTCCTCTTCCTGCGCCGCCGCAGAGATTGATTCGTCTAGCAGCGGATCTTCTGATTCTGGGCCTTCCGCCTCTACCGCAGGCGGCGCGGCATCCGTCACCGGGCGAATCACGATCTCGCCAAAAGTGCTCTCCTGGTACGCCTCGACGACACGCTGCTTGACCAGTTCGAGCACAGCCAAGAAGGTGACGATCACTTCGATGCGCGACTGCGTTTCCTCCAGCAGATGGATAAACGAAAGCTGCACCGGCTGGTCAGGGCTTGCCTGCGGCCCTTGCAGCCGCGCCAGCCGCTCGCGCACAGTCTCGATGCGCTCGGCGACGGTCACGGTATAGGGCTTCACTTCGGGGGGTGGCGGCGCGACTGGGATACGACGCAGCGCACGCTGAAGCGCCTTTTGCAGCAGCCCAGAGTCTAGATCGCCAAAATCGGGCAAACGCTGGGGCAAACCGGCTAGATCAACAGCCGAGGGCGTGCGTGCGAAGGCACGCGCGTTTTCCTCGTCAAGCTCGCGCAGCGCCTCGGCCACTCGCTTGAAGCGGCGATACTCCAAGAGACGCTGCACCAGGGACTCGCCCGTTTCCTCCTCTTCGTCATCGTCGCTGGGCGGTCGCGGCAGCAGCCGCGTTGATTTGATGTAGAGCAAGCGCGACGCGACCAGCAAGAAGTCGGCCAGCGCGCCGGGAACCAACTCCTCAAGCTGGTCTATCGTCTGCAAGTACTGGTCAGTCACCGCGACCAGACTCACCTCGCTTATGTCGAGTTTCTCCTGCTCGATCAGATGGAGCAGCAGGTCGAGCGGCCCCTCAAAGATGGGCAGCGAGACGGGATACCCCGCGCCCAGCCCTTGATGCAGGCTAGGGATGCCTGCAATGCCCACGGCGCGGCCAGGCTGATAGCTGTTCATGCTGCCTCTAGAAGTCTACATCGAACGAGCGGAAGCGCCGCCCCAGGCTGGCAAGTTCCGCCAACATGCGGCTTGTTTCCTCTTCATCACGTCCCGCGATGCGCTCAACGCGACTGCCGCTGTTGCGCAGCGATGCCTCCTCTGCCGCGCTAATGCCTGCTTCGCTGCCGACAATGGTCACATACTCGGCGTTGCGCGCATCGTGTACGCTGAAGCCAATCGCCGGTCGAAAGCGCACGATGTAGTTGATGGCGTTGACGAAATCCTGGCGCGCCAAGGGGCCGGGATAGGGTCGCTGCCAAAAGAGCATGTAATGGCGAATGCTCTTGACGCCGACGCCTGCCTGCACCTGCTCGATCCGCTCGAAGAGGAGATCGCGCCAGCGGTTGCCCAGCGTCCACTCGCTGCCGGGGCAAATGGTCGTGTTATCAGGGAATTCGCGGTGACCCCAGACACGCGCCAAAGGGATGTTCAACTCCTGCATCAGCCACGCCAGCAGGTGCGCGCCCGCGCGCAGTTGGGCCGAGGTGGGGATGCGCCCGTTCATGAAGCTCCCGGCAAAGACCACCCCCACCGAATAGACGTTGTGCCGGTGGACATGGTAGCTGGCGACTTCCAGCGGGTTGGTCTGGTCAATCGAGCCGTCTGGGTAGATGAAATAGTGATAGCCGATCCCCGGCCATGCCTCCTTGCCCCGGCTGCTGTCTGGCGCAACATGCAGTTCGGCGATACGCTGCGGCGTGATGGTTGCCGGGGTGGCAGTGTGGTGAACGGCCAAGTGGGTGATCTGGCTCAGTGGCCGCCTGTCATAGCGCAGCGTCGGGTGCTTGGGCAGTTGATCCACCACCACACGGATGGCCGGTTGGGGAACCACATAGGTCTGGGCTTCCTGCTGCCGCTCGGACAGTTGCGCCTGCAGACGCTGCACCTCGTCCTGCATACGCGCCCGCTGCTCTTGCAGCAGTTGCTGCGCTCGCTGCGCCACCTGCACTTCATGCTCCAGGTGGGCAACCTTGACGCGCAGTTGTGTCTCGGCTTCGTTTGGCTCAACCAGGCCGCGCGTGCGGCGAATGGCGGCCAGCAGCAGCTCGCGCCAGCCTTCCCCTTCGAGCCATTGATCGCCCGGCGAGGGATGCTCAATGAACTCGCGCAGCCCCTTAATCTGCTCAATACGCAGATGGGGATAACGCTCCAACAGCCAGGCAATGAGCCGCCCGCCCGCATTCAACTGATCGTCGGTCGGGATCGTGTCGTCGAAACGGCCCACAAAGGCCACTGCGATGGCCTGGGCAATGTACTCCTCGTCAGTATCCACCACTTCATCCAGCGGCTGCGTCTGATAGACCTCGCCGCCTACATCGACCACAAAATCGAAGAGCAGGCCGGGCCAATCTTGGCGATGCCGCTCGGCCAAGTCGTCCAACGATGTCTCCGGCCCGCTGCCGGTCTGGTGAATGACGATGTGGTGTACATCCTGCACATTGCGCGGGCGATAGCGCTCCTCGTCGCGCGGCAGCCGGTCTACCCACTTGTAGATGCGGACGCCGCCTGCCACCTCAACCGCCTGCATCTCGACCTGCTGCTGCAAGTCGACCAGTTCGGCCTGCATACGCAAGTTCGCCGAGTCGAGCCGCATACGGTCGTCTTCTGCAGCCTTGAGCTGGGCCAGCAGTTCCTCGTTCTGCGCGCGCAGTTCGTCGAGTTGGGCGTTGAGTTCCTGCAAGCGGGTGGTGTCGCCCGCGCTGCTGAACGCGGCCAGATGCAGCCGCACCTGGTGGGCCAAGATGCTTTTCCAGCGCACGCGACGATAGAAGCTGTCGCCAGGGCTGTCGCTCTTGGTCAATTCCCCCATCCCGACGATGCTGTCGGGCGGAAGGCCCAAGTTCTGCGCCAGCCAGGCGCACAGCCGCCCTGCCGCGTCAAGCTGGGCCAGCGGCGGCGGGTTGACCGTGAAATTGCCGGTCAAGCAGATGTTGACGCCTTGCTCGGACCAGATTTGGTCGGGCTGTGCGATCTCCTCCAACTCGGTCACTTTATAGACTTGGCCGCGCGTATCGACGACAAAGTCGTAGACAATGCCTGGATAGCCGTGCTGGATATGGGTCTCGGCGATGCGATCCAGGCTGAGGCGCGGGTGCCCGCCCGTGTGGCTGATCACGATATAGCGGATCTGATTCAATTCGCGCCGCGCATAGGGCGTGCCTGCACGCGGCAGCACTTTGGAGACATCGGAGAAGAGAGGAACCGGCAGCGTCGAGGCATCCCCCGCATCGACGGGGGCCTCGCGGCGCGGCGCTTCCACCGTGATCCAGCGCGTCAGGACCGGCGACCCCAACTCCTTGAGCCAGGCGACCCCTTCATGGATGATATCGACCTCTAGGGTGTAGTTGCCCGGCTGGTCGGGCAGCGCAAGCCGCACAGAGAGGGTTACCGCCTCTTCCGGCGCAATATCCTGCGGCAGTTCTGTGCGCACGTCCTTTTCATCACCCAGCGCGAGCATACGCCGGTTGCGATAATAGCGGTAGCCCACGCGGAAGGGGAATTCGCCGGACGCGATCCAAGTCTCCGTGCCCGTATTCTTGACCGTAATCGGCACGGTGACGGTTTGACCGGCGCGCAAGTGCGCGGGAAAGCGGTCGTCGATCCACTGTGCGCGGTAGGGCACAGGCTCGGGCGAGCGGGCTGTCTCGCGCGGCTCGGCCACGCTTGCCGGTTCTTCATCCGCCTCTGCTGTCTCCGCGGGCAGTTCATCGACCGGCTGCGGCGCGACGACGACCCGTTCCTCTTCATATCGGTCGTGTTGGTCGTGTTCGTCGTATCTTTCGTACTCGCCATACTCGCCGTATGCGTCGTCAGGCTCCTCCGCGTCGACTTCGCTCCCGCGCCAGCGGTAATCATGGCGCAGCGCCTTGCGAAAGTCATCCAACACGCCTTCTTTGCCCGCCAGATGCCAGCGGTCGAGTTTGGGCCAACGATAGAGGCAAAGGGCGCGGATCTGCTGGTTATGCGGCTGTTGATTCCACCCGTTGATCTCGGCGTAAGCCGCCTGCACCCAACCGCTGTCCACGTCCCGCCACGGCTCGGTCTGGTCCGCCTCGGTGATGTAGACGGGCAGATGGCGCATATCCAGCGGCACAGCGGCCATGAAATCAGTATAGGCGCGGAATTCCTGGTGATACTCCTGGAACGGCGGAGCAAGCTTCTTATCACTGGTAATCAGCGCGGGGTCCGCCCCGTGGGTGCAGGTATGCAGCACAAAGCCGTCACACTCTTCGGGGCCGAGTTCTTCGAGGATGTCGCGAAAGTATTGCACCCAGTCGCCGTTGGCGTTGCCCTGATAGATGGTCTGGGTGTTCCACGGCGCAACCGCGCCCACCAGCACTTGGTCATTTTCGTGCCCCGCGACCCGATGGATCGCATCGCGACACAGCCGGTAACAGCGCGCGTACATATCCGGCGTGATCACCTCGCCGGGGCTGATCAGCGCACCGCGCGTGGTGCGAATCTCGGTGGAGTGATCGGGCAGCACGTTGAAGCGCACGACCAAGCCGCGCTTGGCCGGGTCTGATAGTTCCGGTTCGGTCGTCTCGCGCGTGGTGGCATGGCGCGACCAATCAACCTGCACACCAGGTCGCTCGACCGCGTAATTCATCTCATTGCCGATCACCCAAATGCGACAGCCGCGGCTGTTCGCCACAAAGTTGGCCGCGCGCCGCGCGAACTGTTCATAATGGGTGCGCGGCGGCAGCGTTCCATCCGGCGGGAAGCCGTTATTCAGACGACAAATGACGCCGAGTCCCTCGCCGCTCCAGCGGCGGAAATCAGCGCCCTGGGTGTTATTTGGATCATGGCCGATTGCCTCATTAAAAACAATCCAGCCGGATCGGTTGGCGTCGAGCAGAAGCCGCTCGCCGCCTGCATCATGTAGCCCAAAGATCGACTCTGTATCGAACAAAGGACGAGCCATTCGCCCCCCAACTCCGCTAAGGTCGTATCAAACCGGGTGCGTCCTCGGCCATGCCGGGTGGCGGACGTCGGTCAGTAATCGGCAGAGGTCCGCCGGAAAACGCCGGTGGCGCATCCAACATATAGGCCGGCCAAAAGACAGCACCTGGATCGAGATATGGTAATGGATCAGTATAGCCGCCCCACCCATCCGTGCGGACGTAGGGGCTGACGCGGATCGCAAAATGCAGGTGAGGCCCGGAACTGTTGCCGGTGTTCCCAGAGAGGCCAAGCACAGCCCCGCGGGCCACGCCTTGGCCTTGCTGCACGTCAATGCGATCCAGATGGGCATAGATCGATTGGCCCCAGGCGTGGTCCAGCAAGATGAAGTTGCCGAAGCCGCCTGCTTCGTAACCGGCCATCGTCACCGTTCCCGCGTCGGTCGCGACGACGGGCGTGCCCTGGGGCGTGGCAAAGTCAATGCCATTATGCCCAAGCAGCGCCGCTCCGTCATAGGAGAAGCGCGCATAGAACGAGGGGATATCACCCCATAGCTGCGTAATGCCGAATTGCCCATGAAAGGGCGTTGCCAAGAACTTTCCTTCGCGCAGGTTCGGCGTGTCTGTGCCCGGCAGTTTGGGCGCGCGGCCAACGAGCATACCGCCCGCCGGAGCGCCCTGCGCGACCCAGCCAATTGCCTTGCCGTGGCCGGTTATCCCAGAGGCGCGCCACCATTCTAAGCCATCGACGCTGCGCGGCCCCTCGATCAGATAGAGCGTACGCCGCGCGGGGAACTCGCCCAACACGTCGTCGTCCGGCTTGTTCAGATGCCCTGGTGTGCGTCGCACCCGCACCGGCACTTGGCCCACCACGCCGAGATCGCCAGGCTTGAAGGGCGTGCGATCCTCGCTGGTCAGTTCGTCCAGCAGTGGGATGCCGCCCGGCGCGGATTCGGCCATCCAACCGCGCACGGTCTGGCCGCTGATGCTCTGGGTCTCCACTTCCCACCAGGTTAGATCGTCGGCGCTGGCTGGGCCGCCCAGGATCGTCACGGGCGTTCCCTGCCAAATATCGGCAATCACATCATCCGCGGGCTTGTTCAAGAAGCCCGGCGTGCGGCGCAGACGGACAAAGGCCACGGTCATGGCGCGGTCCCCCGGCTTGAAGCGGCCTGCCGGCTGCGTTGGCGCGGGTGCAGCGATGCGCTCTAACAGTGCGGCCCCATCAGGCGCGTTCTCGGCCATCCAGCCGAACCAGCCTCCGCTGGGCGCTCGCACGCGCCACCAGACCAGCCCGTCCACGATCTGCGGCCCTTCGCCCAGTTGGACGTTTGTGCCCTGGGCCACTTCGGACGCGATATCGTTGGCCGGTTTGTTCAGATGCCCAGGCGTGCGCCGCGCATTGACAATCGTCGTGGTGCGCGCGTGATCGCCCAACTTCAGCCGCGGGGTAGGCGGCTGGGCCTGTGGCTGCGGTTCTGGCTGCGACTCCCGCTCTGGTTGTGGCTGTGGCTCCGCGCTAGTCTGTAGTTCCGGTCCTGGCTGTGTTTCAAACGACGGTGCGCGCTCCGGTGCGGGTTCCCCGGCGCGCTCGATCAACGCCGCGCCGTCCGGCCCGTATTGCGCCAGCCAGCCATTCATCGGCGCGTCCTCATCGCCCACAGCGCCACCCCCTGCAGCGCTACTTTCTACAGCCACACGCCACCAGACCAGCCCATCCACCTCCACGCTGTCGGCTCGATGCACGACAACCGCCTGGCCCGGTCGCAGTTCAGCCACCTGATCGTCCGTGCCCTTGCCCACATAGCCCGGCGTGCGGCGCAAAGTCACATAGGCCAGCACCTGCAGCCGCTCGCCCACGTTGAAGGCAGCCGGGGTAGGCACGTCCCGATCCCAACGGTAGTCCTGCGCCAATGCACGCTGGAAATCCTCAATGACCCCCTGCTTGCCCTCAATGTACCAACGGTCATGGCGCGGCCAGCGATAGAGCGCCAGCGCGTGGATCTTCTGTGTGCCCGGCAGCCGGTTCCACTCGTCGATCTCGGCATAGGCCGCGGCCACCCAGCCGCTGTCCGCATCCCGCCACGGGTCGATCTGATCGGCCTCGGTGATATAGACCGGCATATCGCGCATGGAGAGCGGCACAGCCTCTAGGAAATCACGGTAGGCGCGGAACTCATAGCGCCGGTCGTTGTAGGGCGCGATCATGCGCGCTTCGCTGGTGATGGCTGCCGGGTTTGCGCCGTGAGTGTACGCGTGCAGCGCCAAGCCGTCACATTCGTCCGGCCCTAAGAGTTGCAGCACATCTTCCAAGTAGTCCACCCAGTCGCCGCGCTCATTGCCCTGATAAATCGTTTGGTTGTTCCACGGCGCAGGCCCGGCCACAAGCACCAAGTCTTGCTCATGGCCGCGCAGCCGCTTGATCGCCGCGCGACATGCCCGGTAGCACTCGGCATAGAGCCACGGCGTAATCACCTCGCCCAGGTAGACCGCTCGGCTCGCCTGGGCTTGCGCCTGTGCGGCCTGTGCCGCATCCATCCGCGCGGCAAAGCGCAGCGGCAGCCCGTGCAGGCGCGGGTCGTCGGCGGGCGGCTCGATGGCGGGCATGGGCTGCAGAATGCTCTGGCTGGGGTCGGCTTGCAGCGGGTCTTGGGCCGCCCGTGGCGCGCCGCCCATGCGCTGCCACAGGCTCCACAGCCGCGACCACCAGGTGCGCCGCGCCCCACCCCCGCTTTGCACCATAGGCCGTTCGATCACAGAGTTCGGCTCATTGCCGATGATCCAAATACGACAGCCGGGGCTGGCCGCGACGAAGTTTGCGCATCGTTGGGCAAAGTCGCCGTAATAGCGGCTGTGCGGCAGCGTGCCGTTCGGGTAATAGCCATGATTGAGGCGCGCAATGATGCCCAACCCGCGCGAACTGTAGGGCCGGTAATCCCGACCGGAACGATCGCTCGCGTCGTGCCCCAGCGCTTCCGTAAACACGACCCACCCCGGCTTTCCGGCATCGAGCATGATCTGCTCGCCGCCCGGATCATGCAAGCCGAAGATCCAAGGGCTTTCAAATTCATTGGGCGCCATGGCGCTGTCCCCTGTCGTCAGGGAGTAGATAGAGGAGGAGTGAGCCTACAAGCAGGCTCACTTGCATCGCACGATCAATGCTCACCGCACAACAGCCCGGTGACCAGTTATCTATCAAGCTAGGTCCGGTCTACCAAAAACCGTCGTCGGCATTGAAACCAAATTCTTCGCAGATACGCGCTACGGTATCGACGATCTGCTGGTGGGAGCGGCCGTTGCTGGCAACCAAGCCGTTGTGCGCGCGTACGTCGCGCTTGTTATAGCTCAACGGGTTGCCCCAGCAGTCGGTGATCTGACCACCGGCGGCCTCCAGCAGCGCATGGGGCGCGCAGAGGTCCCATTCTTTGCAGCCTGGGCTGGGATGTACATACAGATCGGCAAGCTGGCGCGCAATCAACCCGACCTTTAGACCGACGCTGCCGCTCACCCGCTCGCTGGTGATGCGCAGGACACTGCGGATCCGGTCCGTGATCTGCTGACGATGGCTGCGGCTGCTCACCATCGTCATGCGGTTGGTCTTGTCCGTTTCGCTGACGGTCAGCCTGACGCGCTCTTCGTTCTCATAGAGCCAAGCGCCGTAACCGATTGCACCGGCATAGAGCAGGCCGCTCTCCGGCTGCATGACCACACCCAGCCGCGCCTGCCCGTTGATCGCCAAGCCGATCATGATGGAGAATTCGCCGTTGCGGGCGATGAATTCCTTTGTGCCATCCAGGGGATCGATGATCCAGACCCGCTCTTTCTCAAGGCGTGCCAAGTCATCTTTCGACTCTTCGGAGAGAATGCCATCGTCGGGATATTCAGCCTTCACACGCGTGACGATATGAGTATTCGCCGAACGATCCGCCTCGGTAACCGGGGATTTATCCGACTTGTAGCGCACTTCCGACGAGCCGATGTAGAACGTATTCACGATGGTCGCAGCCTCACGCGCAATCTTGCACGCGAATTCCAGTTCAGCCGTTATATCGGTTACGTTTACCGATTCTTGGGTCATCTTATTAAGTCTTTCCCACTTTATGTGCAGAGCAAAAGCCTGATAGCCGATAAGAGCGGTACGATTGTAGCAACAGTTGGATGGCGCGGCAAGTTACTATTCACCTGTCACCGGCCCGCGCACGCAGCGAAAACCAACCCACGGCAGCCCCGTAGACAGGTCGACTATCTCCTGTGCAAAGACCGTCAGTTCGTCGGCTTCGCTACGAAAAGAACCGCCTTTCACAATTACGCGCGTCGGCTCATTTTTCGGTGAAGTTGTGGTCAATTCCGCCACATTTCCGGCCAAATCCGACACGCCAAAATGACTGTCGCCAGCAGGACGGAAGAAGCCCACCAGGAGCGTATCACCAAAACCCGCGGGCAGTGCATTGGCTCGCTGCGCCTCAAACCTCACGCCCCAGGGGTAAGCCGTGGGCGGCATGCCGGGCGGACCAGCCGCGGCAAGCTGCCACTCCGTTTCAGTGGGCAGCCGCTTGTCGCGCCATGAACAGTAGGTCGCCGCCTGTGTCACGGTCACATTGACCACCGGATAGTCATTAAAGGCCGGAGCCATGAAGTAATCATCGCGCGTTGCGCTGTCATTTGATACAGGCCAAACACACGCTCCCCGTTCAATACACCGACGATATTCGGCGTTGGTTACCTCGAAGCGGTCGACGAAAAAGCCGCTGGTTGTCACCGAAACGGTCGATTGACCGTCGGGCGCAAAGAGCAGATAGACGCCTTCGGGAATCGACACCATTTCGGCTGGAGGCAGCCACTGGAAGCGCTGCCAGGCCACAAAGCCCACCAAGGCAAGCGCCAACGCTGCCAGCAGCAAGCGCCGCATCCACAGCCCGTGCGTATGCCGCGCGGTCGGCGGGGCCGGGACGCGTTCGCCCAGTTCATCGCCGAAGAGCACTTGAAACGCGGCGCGCGCACGCTGGCGCTGGGTGGGGTCGCCGGTCGCCAGAACCAAACGCAGTTCGCGCGCAACCGTGCTGCGCCAAATCGGTCGATCCGCGTGCGTATGCGTATCTAGGAGAGGCGCGAGCGTATGGGGGTCCAGTTCATCCAGCAGCAGTTCCGTCATGACCAAGCCCACCCGCTCCGGGTCTGTCTGATAACGCAGCGCGGTCACGACACCCCGGCCATAGACCAAGGCTGTGCGCAAGAGCAGCGTCCGGTGCGGTTCCGGTAGGTCAATCCCCGCGGCTAACAGTTCCAGCCCCTCGCGCAGTTGCCACTGTGCGGGCAGCAGCCCATCCATCCACCATAGATCCAGCGCGGCATCCAACATCCGCCGGATGGACGCGGCGCGCGTGCGGATGGTCTCGACGTCGATCACATCGGGCCGCGGTGTGCTGGGACGCGATGTGCGACCGTTGCGGGTTGTTTCCTGGCTGGGGCGCGCCCGACGCGCCGCGTCGCGCAGCCGTTGGTCTGCTGCCTGGCTGCGCCGCGGCCCTTGGGACTCCCACTCCTCCGCGCCGAACTCCCAACTGAAATGGGTTGAATCGTCGCGGCCGGGGCCATCCTGGTTCTCGTCGTCGTTTGGTGGGTGCACCGGATTACGTGCCATAGTCGACATTGTAACGATGCCCGCGATCAAAGCCAAGAGCCTGCCAACGCAAATAACGTGGCAGGTGCAAAAATAGGTGGAGGATTTGACAGGGAATAGAGAGGCAGACTACACTCAGCCCATGGCAAAAAAGTCGCTTGGCTACGTCGAACTCGAATGGACTTGTCCAACTTGCAATACACGCAACCCAGGCACAAAACGGACTTGCCAGGGCTGCGGCGCACCCATGCCGCCCGATGTGAAGTTCGAGGCGCCAGGCGCAACGAAGATCCTCGACCACACAGAGGCCGGCGAAGCCGCGACCAAAGCGCCCGATATCCACTGTCCCTACTGCGATGCGCGCAACCCAGCCGGGGCGACGGTCTGCAAGCAGTGTGGCGGCGACCTCACCCAGGGCCAGGCTCGCCAAGCCGGGGACGTGGTGGCTGGTTTCACGACAGCCAAGAAACCGCCGGTGAAATGCACCGCGTGTGGTCAAGAAAACCCGGCGGAAGCCCGCACCTGCGCTAATTGCGGCGCGCCCTTGCCCGCGGCCAAGCCGGTGGCGGCCAAAGCCAAGCCTGAGCCTTCGTCAAGCGGGGGCCGCGGCTGTCTCATCGCCTTCGCCGCGATGGCGCTGGTGGTGGTCGTGGGCCTTGGCTGGCTCTTCTATCAGGGCAGCCAGCGCAGCAGCACAGTCGCGCGCGTGGCCGCCGCAGAGTGGACGCGCACGGTTGAAGTCGAGGGGTTGCTGCCGCGGCGCTACAGCGCATGGTTCGACGAAATCCCAGGCGACGCGACCCTGGGCCAATGTAATGAGGAAGTGCGCGAGACGGTCAGTGAACCGGTGGATGGTGCGCGCGAAGTCTGTGGCACGCCTTATGCCGTCGACCTGGGCACAGGTTTAGCCAGGGTGGAGCAGGATTGCGAATATCAGATCCTCGCCCGATGGTGCGACTACACCGTGAACGAGTGGCAGACTGTGCGCGAGGAAGTTGTCAACGGCACGGGCTTTAACCCGTTCTGGCCTGAAAGCACATTGGCAGGACGCGAGCGCCCCGGTGGCCGCAGCGAAACCTTTACTTGTGTCTTTACAGCCGGTGACCAGACCTATCGCTATCGGGTTGCCAGCTTTGAAGACTACCAACTGTGTACACCAGGCTCCACCTGGAACTTGGAGGTTAGCGGCAGCGGACGTGTGGTCTCGGCTGCGCTTGCCGAGTAAGTCAACGCACTGCCGGTGCACATGATACAAGCGGCGCGCACTGTCGGTGCACATGATACAAGAGGCGCGCACTGTCGGTGCACACAGTACGAGATGCGGCAGGCCGGGTTAGCACAGACCCTTTCCAACGCGTAGACCAACCGGTCACGCGTTATTTTTTCGTGAAAAGCGAATATTCCAGCAAGAGAGAAGAAATCATGGCGAACTTTCCACCAGTTGACGAGCAGATGCAGATCCTCATGCGAGGGGTCGATTTCGGCGACGCGCAGACCTACGCCAACATGGAAAAGGAATTGCGCGAGCGGCTCGAAGAGAGCTACCGCACCGGCAGGCCGCTGCGCGTCTACTGTGGCTACGACCCCTCCTCCCCCGACTTGCATCTCGGCCATACCATCAGTATGCGCAAGCTGCGCCAGTTCCAAGATTTAGGCCACGAAGTCACCTTCCTCATTGGAACCTTCACCGGCATCATCGGCGACCCTAGCGACCGCGAAAGCGCGCGCCGCCAGCAGTCGCTCGACGAAGCCCTGGAAAAAGCGCGCACCTACGCGGATCAGGCGTGGATTGTGCTCGACCCGGCGCGCACCACGGTCCGCTATAACCACGAATGGTTGAGCGAACTGACCTTCACCGATGTGATCGACCTCGCCAGCAACTTCACCGTGCAGCAATTCTTGACGCGCGAGAACTTCAGCAAGCGCATGGCGAACAATGACGCCATTTGGCTCCACGAATTCTTCTACGCGCTCATGCAGGGCTATGATGCCGTTGCTCTGGAAACTGACGTGCAGGTCGGCGGCACGGACCAACTCTTCAACCTGATGGCCGGGCGCAAGCTGATGGAGGCCAGGAACATGAAGCCGCAGATCGTGCTGACCTTCCCCATCCTCGTCGGCACGGATGGCGTGCAGCGCATGTCCAAATCAACGGGCAACTACATTGGCATTAACGAGCCGCCGGGCGTCATCTTTACCAAAGTGCTCAATGTGCCCGACAGCGCCATGCGCAACTACGCCGAGTTGATCACGCGCTGGTCCCAAGACGAGATCGATGCCTACTTCCAGCAGATCGAGGAAGGGTCGCTCTCCATGCGCGATTTCAAGCACCGTCTGGCTTGGGAGATCGTGAGCATCTTTCACGGCGACGACGCGGCCAATCAAGCGGCTGCCGACGCGGCGCGTATGCACCAAGGCGACGCACCTAGCGACGCCCCCACCTATACACTCGTCAGCCCCGTACCGATCGTGAATCTATTGGAAGACACCGAGATGGTGAAGAGCCGCAGCGAGGCTCGCCGCCTGATCCAACAGGGCGGAATTCGCTTGAACGGCGATGCAATTGCAGATGTGGAGTATGTGGTGAACCCAGCGGGGCAGGAGCAAACGCTGCAGGTCGGCAAGCGCCGTTTCGTGCGTCTACTCAGCAGCTAACACGCCCCAAGTGTGGAAAGGTTCTGGGCCTAAAAAAGAACTGTCGTCCATTGCGGTTCCCCCGATAGCGACTAAGTCGCACCGCAATGAACGAACAGTTCATGGTCCCTATAGTAGCATAGGAAAACGGGTTTGTAAAGTCTTAGTATATAGAAATTACATTAAGAATTATGACTTTGTCATTAGAGATCATTATAGAGACCCTTATCAAGCGCCCGCGCTTCATGCCGGCGGGCGGTAACTAGAGCGCGTCACAGAGGCAGCGCACGGCGTGAGAGCCTGTACTGCCTGCCCAAGTCCGCCGCAACCTATCCGCTGCAACGCGGTTATACTATGTAATATCAGTGCAATATCATTACAAGGAATCTCTGTATAGCGTGTGATGGCAGGTGCAGCGTGTCGCTGCGTGTCATTCAGCAGACCATTCCATCAGCCAGCCGATAATTAACTGGTCATTAAAAGGAGTCTAAATCAAGTGGGGCTTTTTACAGGGAAAAAGGGCTTGATCTTCGGAGTCGCCAACAAGAACTCGATTGCATGGGGCATTGCCGACGCGTTGCACCAAGAGGGCGCGGAGCTTGGCTTTAGCTATGCCGGGGAGATCCTCAAAAAGCGCGTCGAGCCGCTGGCCGAAAGCATCGGCAGCACCTTTGTCGAGGAGTGTGATGTCACGTCGGATGAAGCCATCGACGCGCTCTTTGCTAAGGCACGCGATCGGTTTGGCAAGCTGGACTTCATGGTGCATGCCGTCGCCTTTGCCCCCAAAGAGGAGCTGGGCGGGCGCTTCTCCAACACCTCGCGCAGCGGCTTCAAGACCGCGCTCGATATTAGCTGCTACAGCTTGATCGCATTGACCAAGCGCGCGATGCCGCTGATGCAAGACGGCGGCAGCGTCTTGACGCTCACCTACTACGGGGCCGAGAAGGTCACCCCCAACTACAACGTCATGGGCGTCGCCAAAGCCGCGCTGGAAGCCACCGTGCGCTATCTGGCTTGGGACTTAGGCCCGGAGAAGATCCGCGTCAACGCCATCAGCGCGGGGCCGATCAAGACCCTGGCCGCGTCGGGGGTGAGCGGCTTCCGCCGCAGCCTCTCCTATGTCGGCGCGGTTGCGCCGCTGGGCAATGTCACCCAGGAGAACATTGGCGACGCGGCGCGCTTCTTGTTGAGTGACTGGGCCTCGACCATCACAGGCGAGGTGCTCTACGTCGACGGTGGCTATCACATCATGGGCGCGCCCGACGAAGAGCGGCTGGCCCAAAGCGAGGCAGCCCAAGAAGCGCAATAGCGCCCGCACGCTGGACAGCAGAACAAACAACGCGGCGACACACCCTCTTGTCGTGTTGTCGTGAATAGCGATAGGCGGCAAGAGGGCGCATCTGCCCCGCCGCGCAACAAAGAAACGCCCATTCGGATCGGATGGGCGTTTTTCTTTTCCAACCTGGCGGAGACAACGAGCTTGGGCTAAGGAGCCAGGCATACATGGTTTCGCCTGCCCTACCTGGTATGCTTAGGGGAAGCGTCGAGCAAGGACGCCCGATGCTGCCGCACAACTACCCTCTATCCTCGACAACCGACTTACAAGCGCGCTTGCTGGAGGCGACATGACCGACACCTTCGAGACCCACGGCTCAACACAAGAGTTCTGGCCGGCACTCCCATTGGAGGAATGGCAGGAGACCTATGCCACGTTGCACATGTGGTGCCAGATTATCGGCAAGATCCGCCTGGCCTATGCCCCTTTTGTCAACCACTGGTGGCAGGTTCCCTTCTATGTCACGGCTCGGGGGATGACCACCTCGTCAATGCCCAATGGCCGGGACACATTCCAGATAGATTTTGATTTTCTTGACCATCGCCTTGTGCTTGAAACCAGCACAGGCGGCCGCGGGGAGATCGAACTCGCTTCCCGGTCTGTTGCCGATTTCTACAAAGAGGTCATGGACATGCTCCACTCGCTGGGCATCAAGGCGCGAATCTGGACGCAGCCTGTCGAAATCGAGAACCCGATCCCGTTCGAGCAAGATACCGTACACGCCACCTACAATCCCGAACATGCGAACCGGTTCTGGCGGGCGCTTGCGCAGGCGGATCGCGTGCTCGCAGAATTTCGCTCCGGGTTTGTCGGCAAGTGCAGCCCTGTCCACTTCTTTTGGGGCAGCTTCGACCTGGCCGTCACTCGCTTCTCGGGCCGTCGAGCGCCTGCGCACCCTGGTGGCGTGCCGAATATGGCGGATTGGATCACGCGGCGCGCCTACTCGCATGAGTGCAGCAGTTGTGGGTTCTGGCCGGGTGGCGGCGCGCTGCCGGAGCCTGCCTTCTACGCCTATGCATACCCAGAACCCAACGGCTTCAAGGAGTACCCCATCCGCCCAGAGCAAGCGTTCTACAGTGAGGAAATGCAGGAGTTCATCCTGCGCTACGAAGACGTCCGCACATCGGATCAACCGGAGCGAATGCTGCTCGATTTCCTCCAAGACACATACGAAGCGGCCGCGGAACGAGGCGGATGGGACCGTGATGCCTTGGAGGAAGATCCCCCTGTGCCCAGCGCGGCAGCGGGTGGAGATACGGATGCGGCTTAGCGGGTGATCGTCAGTGGATGGTACAAACTCTGCGCGCCGTCCACCGCTACGACTTGGCCTGTCACATGCCCGCTCTCTTCTGAAGCGAAATACGCGATTAGGTGCGCGTGATCGGCTTCTTGCGCCATACGCCCAGCAGGGATCAGGTTGACCATTGCATCAAGGTCCAGACTGCGCGCCTGGGCTGTCTCCTGGAGCATGGTGGTCCAGGTCATGCCTGGGCAAAGGCAGTTAACCGTGATGCCATAAGGGGCCATCTCGACCGCTAGACAGCGGCTAAAGTGCACCACGGCTGCCTTTGCCGAGCAATAGGCGATCTGCGCCGTGCGCACGATTAACCCGGCGATGGACGCGATATTCACAATGCGGCCGGACTGGCGCGGCATCATGCGCCGGATGGCAGCCTGTGAGCAAACGAACACGCCTTTGGCATCCACATCAAAGGCTTGATCCCACATGGCTTCAGTCATTTCGGCTGTCGGCGCAGCATTGATAATCCCGGCATTGTTGACCAGCAGCCAGAGGGGGCCTAGCTCATTCTCCAGACGTGTGAAGAGCGCATCCATTTGGCTGACGCTTGATACGCTCCCCACAAGCGGGATGGCCTGGCCGCCCGCCGCGCGGATTTCTTCCGCTGCCTGTGCAGCACTCTCTGGGTCTGCGTCATTCACCCCCACCAACATGCCTCGATGGGCTAATTCAAGCGCAACGGTGCGGCCAATGCCCCGGCCTGCCCCCGTGACCAAAGCCACTTTGCCGCCTAAGTCTGACATGGTTGCTCCTCTGTTTTGGGCCAAAGCCATCAAGCGAATACGTGTTGCAGCAGGCTCACCGTGCCCCGATGGGCCGGGGATTTCGCTTCAGCATAAGACAGGATCTGTTTGCCGCCGAAAATCGTGTCACGGGTGAACCATAAACGGGCCGGTCTGCGGCCTCTGGTCATATACCCTCTTCCAATTTTACACGCGTAGGTGTAAGCTGGAACCAGGCAATGCGCCTCCCCTTGCGCTCCTGCCGGCAACGAACTTGTTTCGGCCCAGTTCCCATTCCACCAAACCGACCCGAGATCAGGCTTATCGCGGAGAAAGGAGACCTCATGCGGAAGCATTGGACCGTCGTGTCTATTTTCATGCTCATGGTCATCAGTCTCGCTCTTACCGGCATCCTTTTCGCGCAAGACAACGTTGCACTCGCGCAAGACGCTACGCCCGCTCCCGCCGAAGAAGCAGCGCCCACCGCTGCCCCCGTTGAAGAAGCCGCACCTGCTGAAGCCGCCCCCACCGCTACCCCAGTTGAGGAAGCCGCGCCCGCCCAGGCAGCACCCACCGCTCCCCCTGCGGAAGAAGCCGCGCCTGCTGAGGCTGCGCCGGTTACAATGCCGACAACCGGCGTGGCGGGCAATTCGCGCATCATCATTTGGGTCGTCGTAGGCACGGTTGTCGTGCTGGGCACGCTTGCCGGCTACTCCGCTCGCCGCCAGCGCCAGGGATAACATGCCCGCGCCGAGCTGACAAGACGAGAATCCTTTCGGGCAAACCCATGACAGCAAACACAACAACCTCAAACCCCGAAAGGATTCTCCAAGCTGTGCAACAAAGCACCCAGACAGAATAACGCCCCCCAGGAACATGGCCTTGACAGCAACACGTGTAAATTAACCCGAAAGATGGCTAAATTGTCAGGAAACCGTCTATGCAAGACAGGTTGCACTGTGTATAATAACGACCTATCAGATAGGCTCCCCTATCAGATAGGCTCCATGGACTGTTAACACTCTCTCATCGACAACCCATCATCGACAGCGCATCTCGACACAATATGACAAACTTATCGAGCAAGCCATCCATCTCACTACATTCCGTGGTTGCCGCCAGCAACGAACAGATTTCTGCTGACCTAGGTGACGAGGCTGTCATTCTAGGCGTGAGAACCGGCTCCTATTACGGTTTCGATCAGGTGGGCCTCTTTATCTGGAATCTGTTGCAAGCTCCTCAAGCCGTATCGGATATCCGCGACGCCATCCTCCAAGAATATGAGGTCGAGCGCGAAGAGTGCGAACAGGATCTGTTGGCCTTTCTGAATGACTTGGCCGACAAATCCTTGATCAATGTCATCAACGAACCTAGTCCCTAAATCGCTGTCTCTTCTGTACGACTCAGTCTGATGCAAAGGGTTGCATCATTTTCTTGAGGGACGTTCCCCAAGGATTCCGTCTCTCCATAGCATAACCGGCCTCCCTGAACAGTATCCAGCGCGCTGGATCAGACGTATTTCTTGCAGTTATTCTTGGCCGGTGCTGTTCGATTGTTGCTCCAGACATCTTCGTCACATGGTCTTCTCAAGCCAGCCGGTCCGTTGTCAGTGGCTCAGTAACGAAGACTTTTATAAGGGAGAATCGAGCGTACATATGACAAGCAAGAAGCAATACGCACGCCCAACTGTGAAAGAGTATGGTGTTGTCCGTGAGCTTACGCAGGCGAGTTCCGGTGGCAGGGGTATGAGCTCCGGGATGAGCAAGGGAATGAGCATGAGGATGTAGTACCTCGACCTAGGTTTGAGAAGACCATGTGTGTACAGCCGTTTTGCTTGTCCCACCCCCAAGAAGCAAAACGCTGGCGGTGAATCGAGGAGCACCAACAGAGCCATATGGGGCTTTACAAGATCTGTGGCTATACATTCGGCAGCAACCTACCACTTCCGGAGTTGGCTGCCGCGGACGAGCCACCCGCGGCCTTCGTATTTGAGCTACTGCCGTCCACAGAAGTGCCCATAGAGCCAGTCCACTGGTTCAATCACTGGACCGATCTAGATGACACGGTCTGGCTGGCTTTGGCTAAGATTGACGGTGGATACCTGCTGCGATTCCCGTCGTTTGCTGATTTTGTCGTCTCTACAGATACGCGCGCCATCTACTGCTACCCCAGGGGAGATGTCCCAAACGAGACGGTGCGGCATCTCCTCTTGAACCAGGTCATCCCGCTTGTACTCAGCCATTTGGGCAGCCTCGTCTTGCATGCCGCCGCCTGTGCCACACCCTGGGGAGCGGTCGCGTTTGTGGGAACAACGGGGATGGGCAAGTCTACCTTAGCCGCCGCTTTGGGGCTGCGGGGCCTATCCATCCTGACCGATGACTGCCTGCTGGTCGAGGAACAAAACGGGGCTGTGATGAGCATCCCCAGCTATCCAGGCATTCGGCTGTGGCCGGAAAGCGTCTCCGCCCTTTTCAGAGAAGAACCGGCGCTGCAGCCGCTGGCTCATTACACCGAGAAAAGACGGTTGCTCTTTGAGCAGCCCCCGCCAGAAGCGCCGGTCCCGTTGGCCGGCGTCTATGTCCTGTCGCATCCGCCCAAGAGGAAACGTGCCGCTGTGGTCATTGAGCCATTGCGAACCAGTGAAGCGCTTCTGGAGGTCATCAAACACACCTTCCAGCTTGACAGCACCGGTGGACCGCAATTGCGCCATACGTTCAGACAATACGAGTGGCTGGCAAAGTCTGTGCCCTTCTTCAAACTCACCTACCCACGCAGACATGAGCACTTACCTGCCGTCACGACTGGCATTCTGAATCACCTGGAGACCTTGCAGCCAATAGAGACCGTTTGACCGTCATCAACTTGAACGCCGCGCCATGAGCCAGTGAGTTCGGGATAAGCACCATGTATTCAATCAGCGCCTTTGGCGATATGATCACTGATGAAACGCGTATGGATGCATACGTAGCCGCACTTCAGCGCGGCGTCACGGCCGATACGGTGGTGCTCGATATCGGCACGGGTACGGGCATTTTTGCCCTGCTCGCCTGCCAGTTTGGCGCGCGCCATGTCTATGCCGTGGAGCCGGGCGATGCCATCCATGTTGCCCGCCGGATCGCGCAGGAGAACGGCTACGCCGACCGGATCACCTTCATCCAAGACCTCTCCAGCAACATCACCTTGCCCGAACCCGCGGATCTGATCATCTCGGACTTGCGCGGCGTATTGCCCCTGTTCGAAGCCCACATCCCGGCGATTGTCGATGCCCGGCAGCGTCACCTAGCGGCCGATGGCCGCTTGATCCCGCAGCAAGATACGCTATGGGCTGCAATTGTCACAGCGCCAGAGCAATACAACGAGATCGTCAAGCCGTGGGATCACAACAAATATCACCTCCCGATGCGGGCGGCGCGGCAAATCGTCATAAACCTCTGGGGCAGAGTGCTGTTCAAGCCAGAGCAGCTCCTCGTCCTACCCCAATCTTGGGCGACGCTCGACTACCGGTGCATCACCACCCCTGACATTTCGGCAACGCTGCGCTGGACGGCTCAACGGGAGGGGGTCGCGCATGGGCTGGTCCTGTGGTTCGATGCTACGCTGGCGGAAGACATCTGCATATCAAACGCCCCAGGGCTGCCCGAACTGGTCTATGGGCAAGCGTTCTTCCCCTGGACAGAGCCGGTTCTCTTGTCTCCCGGCGATGAAATTACGGTCACATTGCAGGCAGCCCTGGTCGGCGATGACTACACCTGGCGCTGGGATACCCAGGTCATGAGCCAAGCCGAGGCTGGTCATGGCGTTGATTCTGTAAAAGCACGCTTCAGCCAATCAACCTTGACCGGCACTGTGTTGTCTCCTGCGCAACTGGTCAAGAATGCGGCTCATTATGTGGCTGTGCTTAGCCCGGAAGGAGAGATCGATCGCTTCATCCTGAAATCGATGGACGGCAAGCAGTCCCTGGGCCAGATTGCGGGTGCGCTCATGCAGGCATTCCCCGACCAGTTTGACAGTTGGGGCGACGCTCTCGGCAGAGTCGGAAAACTATCACAGGCGTACAGCCGTTAATTTTAGCATGTCTGCCGAACGAGACTTTCTGCGCACCAAGCTACAGTTGGGTTTGTTTCAACTGCCGTTCTTGACGCGCGTGCTTGGCCTAGTCTGGAACGCGGCGCAGCGATGGACGCTGGCCTGGCTCATCTTGCTCGTCGTTCAAGGGCTACTGCCCGCCGTCACTGTCTACTTGACGCGCACACTGGTCAATCAATTGGTGGCTGTGCTGCAAGTGGATGACGTTGCCAGCGCGTTCTGGAGTCTGCTGCCCCTGGTTGCCATCATGGCCGCGGCTGTCTTGCTGGGAGAGCTATTAGGCTATGCCGCCGACTTCGTCCGCACAGTACAGGCCGAGTTGGTGAGAGACCACATTAGCGGGCTAATTCACAAGAAATCCGTAGAGGTCGATCTCGCCTTCTATGATATGCCCGACTACTATGACAGCCTCTATCGCGCCCAATACCATGCCCTTGACCGGCCGCTTACCCTCCTGGAACACCTGGGCGGCGTGCTGCAAAACGGCATTACCTTGGCGGCCATGGTTGCGGTGTTGCTCCCCTTCGGCGTCTGGCTCCCCCTTGCCCTCCTGGTCAGCAGTTTGCCCGCCTTTTACATCTTAATTACGCACCGGCTCCGTTGGCATCAGTGGCGGCTCAAAAACACTGAATCCGAGCGGCGCACCTGGTATTACAACTGGCTGATGACAGACAACGAGGTGGCCGCCGAAGTGCGTATCTTTTCACTGGGCGACCATTTCCATTCGCTCTTCCAATCGCTGCGCAGACGGTTACGCAATGAGCGGGTGCAACTGGCTTGGGAACAAAATATCGCCGAATTGGGGGCGACTGCCATTGCCCTACTCACCACCGGGTTGGCGATGGGCTGGATGCTGTGGAAGGTAGTGCAAGGGGCGTTTACGCTGGGTGATCTAGCCCTCTTCTATCAAGCGTTTAATCAGGGCCAGGGTCGAATGAGCGGCTT
Source organism: uncultured Litorilinea sp. (assembly GCA_964655505.1). Taxonomy (GTDB): domain Bacteria; phylum Chloroflexota; class Anaerolineae; order Caldilineales; family Caldilineaceae; genus QEUY01. Next base: position 36,239 of record CAZZNG010000012.1, read on the forward strand.
GCTGGGCGACCTGGGCGGGATCTATAACAACAGCCTCTTCTTGAGCGACCTGTTTGCGTTCCTCGCGCTTGAGCCACAGGTGACAGAGCCTGCACAGCCCGCGCCCATACCTGCCGTTCTACAGCAAGGAATCTGCTTTCAAAACGTAACATTCCGCTACCCCAGCAGCCAGCGGATCGCCTTAAGTGATTTCAACCTCACCATTCCCGCGGGCAGCACAGTCGCCATTATGGGGGCGAATGGGGCGGGCAAGAGCACGCTGGTCAAGCTCCTGTGCCGCTTCTATGACCCCAATGAGGGTCGCATTTTGCTCGACGGCGTGGACCTGCGCAGTTTCAGCCTGGACGAATTGCGCCAACAGATTACGGTGCTCTTTCAAGAGCCGGTGCATTATCACGACACAGTGTTGGACAACATTGCACTTGGCGATCTGTCCGCGGCCGTTGACCCGGCGCAGATCGAGACAGCGGCGCGTGCAGCAGGCGCGGACGCGCTGATCAAACGGCTGCCCCAGCAATACCAAACCCTACTGGGCAAGTGGTTTTTGGATGGCACCGAGTTGAGTGTGGGCGAGTGGCAGCGGTTGGCCTTGGCGCGGGCGTATTGGCGGCGCGCGCCCATTCTGATCCTTGACGAGCCGACGAGCGCCATGGACCCGTGGGCCGAGCACGATTGGCTGCAGCGATTCCGCACATTGGCCGCGGCGCACACCACCCTCATCATCACCCACCGCTTTACCACGGCCATGCACGCCGATGTCATTCACGTCATGCAAGCCGGGCGCGTCGTCGAATCGGGCACGCATGCAGAGTTGCTGGCCCTGGGCGGGCACTATGCCCAATCCTGGCACAACCAGATGCAGACAGCCGAGGGTCAACAAAACGTCTTCTGCCTACATCAAGGGCAGGACAGCCCGAACGGGGCAGGCATGTAGCGCCACTGTGCGCCGCCCGACCGGCGCTGCTCACTGCGGAAGGTTTATCTTCGGCTACGAATGAAGCGTTCACTCATGCGGAAACTACACCAGTTCCTACAACTATCTTGGCCGGATCGCTGGCTGCTTATCCGCGCCGGCTGGTGGCTCGGTCTGATTACGCTGGGCTTAAGGGTCATGCGTCTACAGACTTTGCAGCGCCTGCTGCTCAAGCGGGCCACGCGGCGCGCATCCAACGTGCCCGCGCAACGTCTTGCTTGGGCTGTGCGAGCGGCGAGCCGGTTTGTGCCGGCCGCGACCTGCCTGCCACAGACGCTTGCAGCACAGGTTCTGTTCATCCAGCATGGCTACCCTGCCGAGTTGCAGATCGGCGCGGCCAAAAGGCCAAACGGAACGCTAGAAGCACATGCCTGGCTCACCAGTAACGGCGAAATTGTGCTCGGCGCGCTGCCTGACATGGAGCGGTTTGTCCCGCTGGGGTCTGTGCAGCGCGGGCGCGAGCAAGAACAGACAGGATAAGTGCAGGACAAATGGCAGAGCACCGCGACTTTCGCGACCATCTAACGCCTGAGACACAACTCTTGTTGTGTTGTGCCCGCACGCAGATGGATGCGGCGCATACACGACAAGCGGCAACGCTGCTCCAGAGAGAAATTGATTGGGCGGCCTTGCTCCAGATGGCGTTGCGTCACCGTGTGGCCCCGCTCCTCTACCGCAGCTTGCATACACCCGGCCTGGCTGGGATGCCGGAAACGATCCAAGCGGAGTTGAAAGCGCGGATCCAGGTCGATGTACAGGGCAATCTGTTTCTGACCGGGAAGCTGCTGCACCTGCTGGATTTGTTTCGCCAACAGGAGATCGCGGTGATCCCCTACAAAGGCCCGGTCCTGGCGATGCTGGCCTATGGCGATCTGGCGCTGCGCCCCTTTCGCGACATCGACCTTTTAATTGATGAACAGGACATTGAGCGCGCGGTCGCGCTACTCACAGCCCAGGGCTACCAGATCATCAGACCCGAAGGCCTTGCGCGGGCGAGCAAGAAGTCACAACCATTCCAGGTACGCCAGAGGATGCTCAACTCCGCTTGGGCCTATCAACTGGTCCTGAGCCATCCTCATACGCAAGTCACGGTAGAGCTTCACTGGCGCGTGACGCCCAGATATATCTTCCCTGCAGACACTGAACCATTCTGGGCCAACCTACAGCCGGTTTCAGTCAGCGGCGTCACCCTCCACAGCTTTGCAGTTGAGCCGCTACTTTGGTTCCTTTGCGTGCATGGGTCCAAGCATTGCTGGACGCGGCTGAACTGGATCTGCGATCTTGCGGAATTGCTGCGTGCATGTCCAGACCTGGATTGGGAGCAGGTGATTGGGCAGGCGGGCAAGCTGAACATAGAACGGCAGGTTTACCTGGGGCTGCATTTAGCCAATCTCCTGCTCGATACGCCTCTCCCCTCGGAAGTAGAAGCCAAGATCCAGGCGACGCCACAGGTGGGTCTGCTCGCCGCGCAGGTGATTGATCGGCTCTTTGATCCGGCAACCCGCTATGGTAAATTGCCCTTCCTGGCCCGCCTTGCCTTCAACTTACAGACGATGGATCGGCTGGCCGACAGGAGCAGGTACTTGTCCCGGTTTCTCTGGGGGAGCGTCATACCGGCCACGACCGATGGTATGATCATGCCGCTGCCTTCATTTCCCACTGGGTTCAATGGCTGGTTGAGATCACTCAGACATCGATTTCTCTAGGATACGTCTCTAAACAGACGCTCGACCGCGCCCCATATAACAACCAAACCAGACCGGCTGAAGCTTCAGCCGGTCTACTTTTATCAACCCGGCGAAGGCGTTGCAGCATCGACATGCATCTAGGGTAAGTCGAAGCGGCTGGAGTATAATCTGCATACGGCGCGGCAGGGATCAGTCAACGCCATGCTCGATACCCAACACCCATGCACCAAACTTAGCCTGCCCCCTCCCCCTATGCGGGATACAACTCGTATATCACAACCGCCAAAATTTAAGGAACAGATATGGGAAGTGAAGAAGTGTTTACAACCGCCCCCACACCTGAAAGCGTGGGGATTCCTTCAAGGGCGATCCTCAATTTTCTGCAGCGGATTGACGCCGAGCGCATTGGTATGCACGGATTCCTGCTGGTGCGTCGCAACCAAATCGCAGCGGAAGGATACTGGGCGCCGTGGTCGGCTGCGCGCAAACACCGCATGTATTCGGTCAGCAAGAGCTTCGTCGCGTTGGCAGTCGGGATGATGATCGATGAAGGCAAGCTCACGCTCGACGATAAGGTCGCTGACTGCTTCCCCGACAAACTGCCTGCAGCGCTGCACCCGTGGCTTGCCGCCTCGACCGTGCGCGACCTTCTGATGATGGCGACGCCCCATTCAAAAACCTCCTATACGCGCGACGATCCCGACTGGGTGTGGACCTTCTTCAACCGGCCCCCTTCGCATCCGCCCGGCACCATTTTTTCATACGACACCGCGGCAACCGTCGTGCTTACGGCCATTGTCGAGCGGCTCGCGGGCAAGCCCTTTCTGGACTACATGCGCCCGCGCTTCCTGGACCGCATTGGATTCTCCCCTGATGCCTGGTGCATCCGCACACCAGAGGGTGTCTCGTGGGGCGGTTCGGGCGTGATCTGTACGCTGCGCGATATGGCAAAGGTCGCGCTCACCTGCATGAACGGCGGCATGTGGGGCGACGAAAGAGTCCTGCCGGAGGAGTACGTGCGCGCCGCCACTGCCAAGCAGATCGATAATTCCATCCGGGGCAGTAATGGATATGGCTATCAGATTTGGCGCGAGAAAGAGAATGGGTTTTCCTTCCGCGGCATGGGCAGCCAGTACGCCATTTGTTTTCCCGACAAGGAATTCATGTTCACCTGCATCGCTGACACACAGGGCGCGCCGTCCGGCAGCGCCATTCCCACAGTGATGTGGGAGGAACTCTACCCCCACCTTTCAGACGTGCCGCTGCCAGAGGACCGAGATGCCCACGCGCAACTCACCGACAAGATCGAGCGGCTCGCTGTCCTGCCGCTCCCTGGCAAGCCGGATGCGCCGGTGCGTTCAGAGGTCGATGGGGTCTGGTATGCGTTGGAAGACAACCCCATGGGGATCACGCGTGTGCGCCTCTCCTTCGAAGGGGATCAGGGCACATGGGAGTACACCAACGGGCAAGGTGACAATGTGCTGCGCTTCGGGATTGGGCGCGTGCAGCCCGGCAAGTTCCCGCAGCGCAACTACTTTGGCGAACAGATCGGTTCAGCCCCCGGCATTGAGTATGATTGTCTGGCTTCCGCCGCGTGGGTCGACGCGCAAACGCTTAATCTGGAGGTCTACATCAGCGATATTTACCTGGGCGGGCTTCGCATTTCCTTCGCCTTCAAGGGGGAAGAGATCAGCATCTTTATGACCAAACAAGCCGAATGGTTCCTCGACGAATATGATGGATTTGCCGGAGGAAAGCGCGTCTAACAACGGCGCACCGGCAGCAAGTGGGGACGTGCTGCGCTTCCACGTACCACAAGAGGACTGCGTACAAGGGAGCAAGCGGCGCAAAGATCCCGAAGCAATTACCAAGCCAATTACCGAGCGCATACCTTCCCGGACGCTTGGTGGGCGTCAACAAATTGATCGGGCAATCCTATTCATGCAGGGATTCACCTTCCGGGACGCTTACGCCGCCGTTGCCTCAAGTGGCAACTGTAGCCAAACA